>JAFEGX010000009.1 GCA_018239675.1 Verrucomicrobiota bacterium | reverse complement strand
TTGTTGCTCTAGTTACCACCTACCCATGAACCACACCAGACCCTCTGCCCAATTGCGGCGGATGCTTATTACGTGCGCGGCGCTCTTGGCCGCCACTGTTCTAGCGAATGCGCAGTCAACGTCATCGTCGGATTCCGACGGGACGAAACCTGACGACAAGATTACCAAGCTCAATCCGTTCGTCGTCTCCTCGGAAAACGACAAGGGTTACCGCACGGAGCAAACCCTCGTCGGCAGCCGCACGGCCAAGGACCTCGCGGAAATCCCGGGCAGCGTCTCGATCATCAACAAGGAACAGATCGACGACCTCAATGCGGTCGAGGTGCACGAGGTGCTCCAGTTCGGCGTCGCCGGCGTCACGCAGAACCAGACGATCAACGACGACGTGAACATTCGCGGCTTCCGCACGACCTTCTCCCTGCGTGACGGTGTCACCAAGACGGGGTTCAAGCGCAATCCGATGTTCGATGTCGAGCGCATCGAGGTGATCAAGGGCCCGGGCGCGATGCTCCTGGGCAACAACACCTTTCTCGGTGGCGGCGTGAATTTCGTTACCGTGAAGCCGTCGGAGAAGCCTGCCGGTGACGTCCAGGTCACGGTCTCGAAGAACAACTACGTCCGCCTCGCGGCCAACGTTGGCGGGCCCCTCACGGAGGATCCGAACTTCAAGGTCGCCTACCGTTTCACCCTCGGCACCCTTACCGCTGACAAGGACAAGGAAATCGAGAACGAGGACCAGCTCTTCCTTGGCGCCGGCGTCTCGATGTTCTTCGGCCAGAACACGAGCCTCCTCATCAACGGCTACTGGTTCCGCGACAACGGCTATTTCTACTGGGAGGACTTCCTCGACTACACCACGACGCTCGGAACCACGACTGCGCCGATGCTCGCGAAACTGAACAAGTACTCGGGCAAGAGCTTCTCGCCGGCCCGCAGCAAGAACGCCTTCTGGAAGAACCAGGACAGCTTCATTGATGCAACCTTCATCACGAAGCTCACCGAGAACGCGAACCTCCGCCTGTACTACTTTGGCGGCAACCTGGTCGACCGCCGCCGCATCGTCCGCGGCATCACGATCACGTCGGACAACCACACGCTCCTGCGCCAGGACATTCCGCTGGCGATCGACAGCTACACGAACAACATCCAGGGCGACTTCAATCACAAGTGGACCACCTCGGCCTTCGTGCTCGACACCACGGTGGGCTTCGACGCCTCGTCAACCTACCAGCGGCAGGACCAGTCGGTGAATTCGATGCCGTCCCTCGACACGGCCGCCATCAACTTCTCCGCCTCGGACGATGCTTGGTTCGCCGCGCCGCATCCGGGCGCCGGCCAGCCCAACTCGTCCCAGTCCATCAGCCGGCCGACGAACCTCTCCTACTACTTCCAGGAGAATCTCGGATTTTTCAAGGACCGCCTGATCCTCGTCGGCGGCCTCCGCTGGTTCCTCCCGGGCGGCAACACCAAGAACAACATCACGGGCGTCGTCACGGACAGCCCGGACAAGCAGTTTGACACGCACAAGTACGGCGTCGTCGTCCGCCCGATCCCGGACATCTCCGCCTACTACACCGAAAGCTCGAACGCGTTCCCGCAGGTGGGCTTCACCGACCGGTACCAGGGCAACGACGGCCTGGGCGCGCCGCTTAGCACTCAGGAGGGTAACATGAAGGAGTACGGCCTCAAGGTCGACCACCACTTCTCGTCCGAGTTTCAGGCCTATGGCACCTGGGCGCACTACGACATGGAGCTCACCCACGTCCGCACTTTCGGCGTACTGCCCGAGGGCAACCCGCCTGGCTCGATCGGCATCGTCGAGTCGCAGGCCGACCTCGCCCAGGGCTGGGAGCTCGAGTACGGCATGCGCTACAGCACGGCTGCCGGCACCTTCGACCTGATGGGCACCTACGCCGACGGCGATTCCCAGACGGCCGCCGACAAGACCCTGAAGGCCGCCGACTTCGTGCCGCGCAAGCAGAGCCTCATGGCGAAGTACTCGTGGAAGAGCGGCCCACTCACCGGTTTCATGCTCGGCGCGACGTACTTCGACCAGAGCACCAAGCGCAACGCGAACTTCTGGATCGATTTCCCCGCGACCTACAATGTGTTCGCGCGCTACGCCTGGGGTAAGCACTGGAGCGTGCAGTTGAACCTGAACAACGTCACCGACGAGCGCTACATCGTCGCCATCGCGGCGAACGGCCTCGTGCAGACGGAGCCCGGGTTCGAGGGCATGCTCTCGGCCAAGTACAAGTGGTGAGTTTTCCGGCGACGCCTCGCCGCCCCGGGCCCTGCGCCCGGGACGGCGGGGCGCTCCCGTTTTGGGGCCTGCGCGCCCGCGCCCCCGGCCGTCGTGCCGTCTGGCGCCCTGATTCAGCTGTCCCAACCTTCCGGCCATTGTCCCGCTGCGCATGACCCCGTTTCAGGCTGTCCGTTGGTGTTGCGCTCTCGCGGTCGGCGGGTGCGCGGCCGCAGCGGCCGGCGACGCCCCGATCCGTCATGGCCCGGCCGAGCTGCGGCGCGGCACGCTCGGCGACAGCGGCGCCGGCAGCTATGTCTCGGCCCGCGGCTTCCAGACGATTCACCGGTGGGACCTCAACCGCGACGGCGAGATCGACCTGGTCTTCACGCAGGACCACAACGCCGAGTACGCGCCCGACGCGATGATCTACTGGGGTGCCACGGACGGTCCCGAGTCCCTTCAGCCTGAACTGCCCGGCCTGCGCTCGCCGTACACCTTGCTCAAACACGCCGAGCGGGCGCTCCGGCGGGTCACCTGGCTGCCGAGCTTCGGCGGCGGCCGCTGCCGCGTCGCCGATCTGAACGGGGACGGCTATCCCGATATTGTCTCGGGCAACATGATGCACAATTTCCGCCAGGACCTGCCCGCATATGTCTACTGGGGCGGGCCCGACGGCTTCCGCCAATCCGATCGCACGATCCTCCCGGCCTACATTGCGAGCGGCCTCGCGATCGGCGATTTCAACGAGGACGGCCGGCCCGACGTCGCGATCGCGAACCAGGGCTACGAGCGGGGCTTCGACTCCCGGTTCGGCGAGATGACCCACTTCCGCGAATCCTATGTCTACTGGGGGCACCCCGCCGGCTTCGACGCCTCGCGCCGGCTCGCGCTCCCGACCGTTGCGGCCGCGGACGTCGCCGCGGGCGACTTCAACGGCGACGGTCACCTCGACCTGGCGTTCGTCAACAACCTCCACGCCGAGCAGACCGTCTACGTCTACTGGGGTGACGGCACCGGCAAGTTCACCGAGGCCGCGCGCCAGGTTCTGGCCGTGCCCGCCGGCGCCGGCGTCGAACTGCACGCCGCCCTTGCCGCCGATCTCGATCGCGACGGGGTGGCCGACCTCGTCATCGGCGGCAGCGCCAAAGCCTACCTGTTCCGGGGCACCCGGACCGGGCTGGTGCCCGCGTCCGTCGCCGAGTTGCCGGCCGAGAATTGCCAGGCGCTCACGGCGGCTGATCTCAACGGCGACGGCTGGGCAGACTTGGTGGTCGCCAACGCCGGCACCGAGCCGGCCCAGCCGAAGTCGGTGATCTACTGGGGTGGCGACCGCGGCTTCAGCCCGGACCGGGCGACGGCGCTCACCACGCACAACGCGATGGCGGTGGCCGTCGGCGACCTGAATCACGACGGACACCCCGACCTGGTGTTCGGCAACGTCAGCACCGATCACGACGAGCCCGCCCAGATCTTCTGGGGCGGCGCGCAGGGTTTCTCCGACCGCCGGCGCCGCGACCTGGTCGCGTTCGGCGCCAACGGCGTGGCGATCGCGGACCTCAACCGCGACGGCAATCCCGACGTGGTCCTGCAGAACCACCTCTCCAGCACCGGCGAGAACACGCTTCCGACCTCGATCTACTGGGGCAATCCCGAGCACCTTTATACCGCGAATGACGCCACCCACCTGTATCCGGGCGGTTACATGATGTACACCGTCGCGGACCTCGACGACGACGGCTGGCCCGATCTCGTCGCGGTGTCGGGCGGCCACGCCTGGGTCTGGTGGGGCGGGGCCCAAGGCTTCGCGGCGGAGCGCCGGACGGAGCTGCCCATCGCCGCGCTGCCGGGGGGCGACGCGGTGCTCGGCCTTAACGTCGCGGACCTTGATGGCGACGGCTGGCTCGATCTCGTGGTCACCGGGCGCGACCCGAAAGGTTCCGGGCCCCGCGCGATCATCGTTTACGGTGGGCCGGAGCGCTTTCGCCGCGCCCGCACCGAGAGCTTTCCGCTGGCCGGCGGTCCGGCCACGGTCGGAGCCATCGCGGTGGCGATCGCGGACCTGAACGGCGACGGCCGCCTCGACCTGATCTTCCCGCTGCAGGACGTGGCCCTCGCGCAGGTCCGCTGGGGCGGTCCCGAGGGTTATGCCGCGGGCCGCGTGAGCACGTTTGAGACGAACGGCGCGAGCCAGGCGGCGGTGGCTGATCTCGATGGCGACGGCCACCTCGACCTGGTGCTGACGAGCGGCCTGATGGGCAAGCGGCGCCCGGATCAGCCGGTGGTCGGGGGCACCGGCGTCAAGGGCACGACGCGCAACAGCCGCGCGCTCATCTATTGGGGCAACGCGGTGTGGGACGGCACGGAGCGGTCGGAGCTCGAATGCTACAACGCGCTCGATGTCACGATCGCCGACCTCAATCGCGACGGCCACCTCGACCTCGCGTTCACGAGCTACATGTCGGACACCACGCGCGAGCTGCCGGCCCTCGTCTACTGGGGCGACGGCACGCGGGCGTTCACCGAACGGCGCTGGACCCTGCTCGACGCGGCCTCGTCGTCGAGCGTGGACGCCCTCGACCTCGACCACGATGGCTGGCTCGATCTCGTCGTCACGAACCACCAGAAGAATTTCAGCCACACGAGCGGCTCGTTCATCTACTGGGGCGGGCCGCAGGGCTACGCCCGTGAGCGCCGGTCGCAGGTGCCGAGCATCGGCGCGCATCTCGACGCGATGGTGGATGCCGGCAACATCCGGGACCGGAGATACGAGTGGTCCCTCGTGTCGCGGCCCGTGGAGGCGCCGCCGGACCGGCGGTTTGACCGGATCCGCTGGCAGGCCGACACGGCGCTGCACACCGGCGTGAAGTTCCAGGTCCGCAGCGCGCGGACCGCCGAGGCACTGCCCCGGGCGCCATGGACGGGTCCCGGAGGCGCGGGCTCGTTCTTCACCGTGTCGGACGCGGCGCTGACCGGCGTGCCGGCCGACCACGGCTGGCTGCAGTACCGCGCGGTGCTGGTCTCGCCGGACGGCGCCAATTCTGCCTGCCTTGAGGCCGTCGAGCTCACGCTCGCCGCGCGCTGACCAAGTTTGCCGAACCCATCCCTACTATGAATCCATCGCCGTCCTCTTCCGCCCGCCTCCGTGGCTGGGCCGCGCTCGTCCTCCTCCCGGCCCTGGCTGCGCTACGCGGGTCTGCCGCCGATGCGCCGGCGGCGCCCACCCCGGCGGCGCGCGCGCTCGGGGAGGCCCTCCAGCTGGTGGTCGACCGCTCGATCATCGCGTCTTACGAGGGCAAGGCCGAGCTGCGCCTCGGCACGCCCGTGCCGCGCGAGGCCATCATCCGCTCGGAGCAGCCGTGGGAGGGAACCGCGTTTTTCATCAGTTCCATCTACCAGGTCAACGGGCTGTACCACCTGCTGTACCGCGGGATGGACACGGCGTCGGGCCGCGAGGGGCCGGACACCCAGTACCTCTGCCTCGCGGTGAGCAAGGACGGCATCACCTGGGAGAAGCCCTCGCTCGGCCTCGTCGACTTCCGCGGGTCGAAGGCCAACAACATCGTCGCCTACGAGAACGGCCATGCGTTCCCGGCCTGCTTCACCTTCTTCGACCCGCGTCCCGGCGTGCCGGAGAACGAGCGCGTGAAGGCGATCGACATGCGCGAGGGCGACCGGCGTGCGGGCGGGGCGGGGAAGGGCCTCCACGCCCAGCTTCTCGGCTCGGCCGACGGCCGGGTATGGCACGAGCTGCCGATCCAGGCCAACCTCGAGAGCGACTGGGTGAACGCCTTCGACGGCGGCAGCGTCGGCTGGTCGGAGGCCGAGCAGCAGTTCGTCGGGTACTTCCGCTGGTGGGACACCGAGGCGAAGACGCACCCCCGCTCGCTGCCCGACTGGATGATCGTCCGGCCCGGCGTGCGCACCTCCTTCCGGTCCGCGTCCCGCGACTTGGTCACCTGGAGCAAGCCGGAGCCGATGACCTACGGCGACACGCCGCGCGAGCATTTCTACGAGACCTGCACGGTGCCGTATTTCCGCGCGCCGCAGCTCTACATCGTCCTGGCGAACCGCTTCAACCCGGGCCGCCGCGCCTTGACGCTCGAGGAGGAGCGCGCGCTCGACATCATGCGGCTGCCGGGGAACAAGACCACGCCGACCTACACCTTTGCGAGCGACGCCAACGACCTCGTGCTGCTCACGACCAAGCCCGGCAGCACCGAGTTTGACCGGCCGTTCCTCGAGGCCTTCCTGCGGCCCGGACCCGAGCTCGGGAACTGGGGCTCGCGCAGCAACTACGCCGCGCTCAGCGGCGGGATTCTCCCGACGGGTCCGGCCGAGATCTCGTTCTATGTCTCGCGTCACCATCTCCAGAAGACCAACTACCTCCAGCGTATCTCGCTCCGGACGGACGGCTTCGCCTCGGTCAATGCCCCCTACGCGGGCGGCTCGTTCACCACCGTGCCGTTCACGTACACGGGCGACCATCTGGTGGTGAATTTCTCGACCAGCGCGGCCGGCGAGGTCCGCGTGGAGCTGCAGGACGAGGCCGGCCAGCCGCTGCCGGGCTTCACGCTCGCCGACTGCGACGTGCTCATCGGCGACCGGATCGCGGGCGAGGTCAGCTGGCACGGGCAGAAGTCGCTTGCGCGGTACATCAAGAAGCCCGTGCGGCTGAAGTTCCAGCTGCTCGACGCCGACGTCTACTCGTTCCGCTTCCCGGGGCCGCCCGCCTCGTGATTGAAATCGCGGCCCCCCGCGTCACGCTCCGCCCCATGATCCGGGTCTACGCCAGTGCCGCCGGCTGCGTCGCGGCCGCCCCCGACGGCGCCTGGCAGGCGCTGCCGGCGGACTTCACGCTCGACACCCTGTTCGTGGCGACGGATCCGGGGGCGGCGCTGCGCACGGCACTGGCCGGCGGCCGGCCCGCGGCCGGCGCCCCGGTGACACCCGCCGCGCCGATCGGCGCGCAGGAGGTCTGGGCCGCCGGCGTGACCTACTACCGCAGCCGCACCGCGCGCATGGAGGAGTCCCGGTCCGCCGGCGGCGGGAGCTTCTACGACAAGGTCTACGAGGCCGACCGTCCCGAGCTCTTCTTCAAGGCGACGCCGCACCGGGTCGCCGCACCCGGCACCCCGGTCCGCATCCGCGCCGACTCGCGGTGGAACGTGCCGGAACCGGAGCTCACCCTCGCCATCAACCGCGCCGGCCGCATCTTCGGCTACACGCTCGGCAACGACATGTCGTCGCGCGACATCGAGGGTGAGAACCCGCTCTATCTCCCGCAGGCCAAGGTCTACGCCGGCAGCGCGGCGCTCGGCCCGTGCCTGGTGGTCGACGAGGCCCTGCCGCCGCCGGCCACGGTCATCGCGATCGAGATCCGGCGGGCCGGGTCGCGGGTGTTTGCGGGCGAAACGACCGTCGGCCAGATCCGGCGGCCGCTGCCCTCGCTGGCCGAGTGGCTCTACCGCGAGAACGCGTTTCCCCACGGCTGCTACCTCATGACCGGCACCGGCATCGTGCCGCCGGACGGCTTCACGCTCGCGCCGGGCGACGAGATCCGCATCAGCTCGCCCGCCGTCGGCACGCTGGTCAACCCCGTGGCCTGAACCCGCGCCGCCATGTCCCGCGACCCGCTGCTCGATTCCGGCGACGAGGCCATCTTCGAATTGCGCACGACGGTGCCTGGGCCGGCCGGCCGGCTGCCGCTCGACCCGGCCCGCCTCGGCGGGATGACAAGCGGCGATTTCTTCGGCTGGACCCAGAACGCCGGCATGGGCTGGGACCCGCGCCGGCTCAACGGCCGCGACTTTCTCGTGCTCAGCACGCAGGGCGGGATTCGCGCGCCGGACGGCACCCCGGTTGCGCTGGGCTACCACACCGGCCACTGGGAGGTCGGACTGTTGATGGAGGAGGCCGCCCGCACGCTGGCTGCGGCGGGCGCGACCCCCTTCGCCGCATACTGCTCCGACCCGTGCGACGGCCGCACCAACGGCACGGCCGGGATGCTGGACAGCCTGGCCTACCGCAATGACGCCGCGGTCGTGTTCCGCCGGCTGATCCGGTCGCTGCCCACGTGCCGGGGCGTGATCGGCGTTGCCACCTGCGACAAGGGACTGCCGGCCATGCTTCTCGCCCTCGCGGGCGCGCGGAACCTGCCCGGCATCCTCGTGCCCGGCGGCGTCACGCTGCTGGCGGAGGAGGCGGAGGACGCCGGCAAGGTCCAGACGATCCCGGCCCGGTTTGCCCAGGGGCAGGTCACATTCGACCACGCGGCCGAGATGGGTTGCCGGGCCTGCGGTTCGCCGGGCGGCGGGTGCCAGTTCATGGGCACCGCGGCCACCAGCCAGGTGGTCGGCGAGGCGCTCGGCCTCGCGCTGCCGCACTCGGCGCTCAGCCCGTCCGGGGCGGCCATCTGGCGCGACCTCGCCCGACGCTCGGCGAAGGCGATCCTGGCCCTCGAGCGCGCCAACACGACCACGGGCGCGATCCTCGGTGAGGACTCGCTGCACAACGCGCTGGTCGTGCATGCCGCGATCGGCGGCTCGACCAATCTCATCCTCCACGTGCCCGCGATCGCCCACGCCGCCGGCCTGCCGCGGCCGGGCTTCGTCGACTGGACGCGGGTCAACCGGAGCGTGCCGCGCCTCGTCGACGCGCTGCCGAACGGCCCGCAGGGCTACGCGACCGTGCAGGTGTTCCTCGCCGGCGGCGTGCCGGAGGTGATGCTGCGGCTGCGCGAGCTCGGCCTGCTGCGGCTGGGCGCAAGGACCGTCACCGGCCGCACGCTCGGCGAAAACCTCGAGTGGTGGGAGGCGTCGGAGCGCCGCCGGCGGCTGCGGGCGAAACTGCGGGAGCTCGACGGCATCGATCCCGACGACGTCATCATGACCCCGGCGCGCGCCGCCTCGCGCGGCTGCACCAGCACGATCACGTTCCTCGACGGCAACCTCGCGCCCGAAGGGGCGCTCGTGAAGAGCACGGCGATCTCGCCCAGCCTGCTCGATGGCGAGGGGGTCTACCGGCTCGAGGGGCCGGCGCGGGTGTTCGGCTCGGAGGCCGCGGCGATTGCCGCCGTCAAGTCCACGGGCGGGGACCGGATCCGGCCGGGCGAGGTGCTGGTGCTGATCGGACTCGGGCCGGGCAGCGGCATGCCGGAGACCTACCAGGTGACCTCGGCGCTGAAATATGTGCGGGACGGCCAGCGCGTCGCGCTGGTCACCGACGGCCGGTTCTCCGGGGTCTCGAGCGGGCCGTGCATCGGACACGTCAGTCCCGAGGCGTGGGCGGGCGGGCCGATCGGCCGCCTGCGCGACGGCGACCGCGTGCGCGTGGTGATCGACACGCGCCGCCTGACCGGCACGGTCGAGGCGGTGGATCTGGACGCCGCGGCGCTGGCCGCGCGCCCGGTCAATCCCGTGTTGCAGCCCGACCCGCGCGTGCCGGACGACACCCGGCTCTGGGCCGCCCTGCAGGGCGCAAGCGGCGGCACCTGGGCGGGCTGCGTCTACGACACGGCGCGCATCACCGGACTGCTGGCCCGGGGCCGGGCCGCCGAGGCGGCGGAGGGGAAAAGACCATGAGCACCCGCCGCCAGTTTGTGCGCCACCTCGCAGTCGGCGGCGCGGCGCTCAGCCTGTGGGACCTGGCCCGCGCAGCCGGTCCGCGGCCGCACCCCATCGATGCGCTCCTGCCCGGCTTCGAGGGGCTCGCGCCGGAGGCGAAGATCCGGCGGATCACGCAGCTCACCGAGGCGGCGCGGGCCCATCCCAGCGGGATCTTCGTGTGCATGCCCAAGATCACGGCCGGCGGACTGCGGCCGGTCGAACTCGCGGACTTCGAGGGCATGGACCGGTTCTCCGAAAACTTTGGCCTGCGCTTCAAGTCCCTCACCGACTTCTTCGACAACGAGAACTCCATCACGACCTCCGGCAGCCATCTCGCGGCCCAGGCGGTGCGGTTTCAGGCGTCGGGGGACCCGGCGGCCCTCGCGGCGGCGCGCCGGGCCTACGCCTCGCTGCGCCGGATCTACGCCTTCGGCGTCGCGGCCGGCCGTCCCGGATTCATGGGCAAGCCGTACCACTTCGAGTACTCGAGCCATACGACGGGTGACCAGTACCTGCACATGCTCTGGGGGCTCTGGACCTTCCACCCGTTCGCGAGCCCCCCGGAGCAGGCCGAGATCCGGGAGATGATCCGGGCGTGCGCGGACCATTTCATCGCGGCGGACTACTCGGTGCATTTCAAGGACGGCGGGAGCTGGAACATGCGCCTCGATCCGACCGACTACAACGCGATCATGGCGGCGCTGCAGGCGGCCGCGTTTCGGTTCACCGGCGACCGCCGCTACCGGACCGCGTGCGAGTTCGTGATGCAGACCGGGAAATGGCGGACGCGACGGCGGCTCGATCTCACCATCGAGCGCATCCGGGCGGGGAAGTGGCAGCCGGCGGCGTGGGACCGCCTGGTGGGCGAGACCCGGCGGCCCGACGAGTTCGTGCACTGGGAGGACATCCAGCACTGCCAGTTCACCGCGATCTCGGCCGAAATCCTCCACGAGAGCGTGCCCGACCTGTTCACCGCGGAGGACTTGTCGCAGACGGTGGGACTCTGGTGGCAGGACTACACGGTGGGTTTCGACCGCGCGGTGTGGGGCTACCTGTACTGGTTCCTCGTCTCGGCGCGCGACCGGAGCTGGCGACGCTGCCCCCGCACGCCGCGCGTGCCCCGCGAGCAGTGGATCGGCGGGCATCCGATGCTTTCTTACGCGTCGGAGTGGATCTACGGCGACTGCCTGGCGCGCTTCCTCTGGACGGCGATGATCGTGGCGCGGCGCTGTCCGGCGCACCGCGACGAGGCGGTCACGTTCGCCGCGGAAACCCTGCGCCGGCTCGAGCCCCGCCACCTGCTGTGGATCGCGGACCCCGACGGGCACCAGGTGCCGCCGGAGTTGCGGTATTTCACCGAGTTCCTGAGCAGCGAGGTGCCGGAGAACCTGATCGCAACGTACTGGGAGGGACGCCGCCAGCGTCTGTGGTCATGAGCTTCCGCCCTGCCCTCAGGCTCCGTCCGCTGCGCTGGGGCGCCGCCCTTGTGGCCGGCGCGACCCTCGCCTTCGCCGCGGACCCGGCCGGGCTCGCCACGCTCACGCCGGACCTGCCGGCCGCCGAAAAGGTCCGGCGGATCGAGGCGTTCGTGGACGGCCGATACTACGACGCGGCCGGACTGATGTATTCGCACATCAACTGGCGCGAGGAGCGACCCTTTCGCGCGGACGATTTTTCCGCTAAGGACTCGACGATGCCCGGGCCCGAGCCGCACGAATGGCTGGGCTACGAAAACAGCGCCTTCATCTCCGGGGTATACCTGCTCGCGCAGTGCTACCGCTATGAGGCGACGCACGATCCGGCGGCGCTGGCGTCGGCGGCCCGGGCGTTCGGCTCGCTGGACGCGAACTATCGGCTGTCCGAGCGACGCGACCCGCGCGATGACGGCCCCAGCCAGAAGGCCGGCATCATGGAGCCGGCATCGGGCGGCGTCGGCGCCGGATTTTTCTGCAAGCCCTACTACGGGCGCGCCACCGATCACACCAGCACCGAGCAGCATTTCTGGCCGGTGCTGGCGCTTTACCGCTACCTGCCGCTGGCCCCGGCGGCAACCCGGGCGCGCATCACGCAGATGCTGGGAGAGATCTCGCGGCGCTGGCGGGGCGGATACCGCATCAACTATTTCGGCGAGTCTTGGGACATGGAGCAATCGAATCCCCGCGCCCAGCGGCACATGTTCCTGTGGTCCGTGATTCACCGCATCGCGTTCGAGGTCACCCGCGACCGCGCCAGTTACGACGAGTACGCGCGGCTCAACGCGCTGTTCGGCGCGATGCCGACGCCGCGGGAAACGGCGTGGGGGCTCGGGCGGCCGAGCTATCTCAGCACGGAGGACCGCTCGTTTCACGTGCAGATCGTCGCCGGCGCGGAGATCCTGGCGCAGCTCGAGCCGGCGCAGGCCGCGCGCTGCCGCCGGGCCATGGCGGCGTGGTGGGATTACTCCCAGATCGGCCAGCGCGACGACCTGCTCAGCTACTATTTCATCGAGGTCCAGTCGGACACCGGGGCGTGGCGGAAACTGCCGCGGGCGATTCGGCCGCGGGCCCTGTGGCGGTCGTCCTATCTCTTCCAGAACGCGACACTGCCGGTCTGCTGGTTCGGCACGCGGGAGCGGCAGGCGTTCAGCAGCGCGGTCGTGGCGGACCAGGTACCGGAGCGGAGCGCCGCGGCCCGGGCGCGGCTGGCGCTGGTCTACCGCGGTCTCGGCAAGGAGCAGCTGAAGTGGTTTGCCGATCCGGAAGGCGTGATGCCCGACGAACTGCGGTGGATGCTCAACGTGCTGCAGGGCGACGCCCTCGCGTTCTACTCGCTCGGCTATTGGTACGCCCGGGTTCACGGGATCGAACTGGAGTAAGCCGGCGATGAAACCCGTGACCGACCGCAGCCCAACCGCCTCGCGCCCGCGGGAAACGCGGCGTGGCGTCTGGCCGGCCGTCATGCTTGCGCTGGCGGCAACCTCGGCCGCCGGGGCGACAGGCTGGACCGTGCTGGC
The DNA here is from genome assembly GCA_018239675.1 of Verrucomicrobiota bacterium. Classification (GTDB taxonomy): domain Bacteria; phylum Verrucomicrobiota; class Verrucomicrobiia; order Opitutales; family Opitutaceae; genus Opi-474. The sequence continues at coordinate 5,531 of JAFEGX010000009.1, read as the reverse complement.
GCCGGTGCCGGATCCCGTCGGCTTCGGCGGGATGTTCGCCGGCGTCCTCGCCGGACGGCTGGTGGCGGGCGGAGGCTCGCAATGGGACCGTCCGGTTTGGCGCGGGGGCACGCGGCAGGTGAGCGACCGCATTTTTGTCCTGTCCGGCCCGGCCGGCCGGTGGGCCGTCGCCCGCGACCGGCTGCCCGAGCCGCGCGGCCATGCGGCCTGCGGGCCAACCACCGGGGCGATCTGCCTCGCCGGCGGGCTCGGGCGCCGCGGCGCGCTTGCCTCGGTGATTGAAGTGACGGCGGCCGGCGACCGGATCGTCACCCGGCGCCTGCCGGACCTGCCCGCGCCGCGGGTTTATGCCGCCGGCGCCGTGGTGGGCGGACGCTTCTGGGTCGTCGGCGGGATGGCCGACCCGGCGGGCCGGGAGGCGACGCGCGAGGTTTGGTCGCTGGACCTGGGCGCCGGCGGCGCCGGGTGGCGCCGGGAGCCGGACCTGCCGGAGGCGGGACTGTTTGTGCCCGCCACGGCGACGGACGGACGATGTTTGTATGTGCTGGGCGGAATGGCCACCGACGCGGCTGGCATGCGACCTTCCGCCCGGTCCTACCGGCTGGATCCGGCCGCGGGCCGGTGGGAGCGGCTGCCGGACTTGCCCGAGCCGCGCGTCGGTCCCGCAAGCCCATGCCCGGTGGCGCCGGACGGCAGCCTGCTGGTCGTGGGCGGCTATGCCGAGATCGCCGCGGTCCCCGGGCGGGAGCATCCCGGGTTTCCGCCGGCCACCTGGGCATTTGATCCGCGCGACGCCATCTGGCGGCGCGGGCCGGACCTGCCGGTCACGCCCGTGCCGGATCGGGATGCCGCGGGCGATCCCGGGCCGTCGCCCATGATGGGGGCGCCGGCGGCGGTGTGGCGCGACCTCGCGGTGGTGGTGAGCGGCGAAGTGCGCGTGTCGACGCGCTGCCCGGCCGTGGTCGCCTGGCCCCTCGCGCGCGCGTTTCGGAAGGACTCACCATGAAAATCACCCAAGTCACCACGCACCTGCTGACGGCGCGCTGGGAGAACGACCCGTCGTTTCCCCGGTCGAACCATTCGACGGCGATCTTCCGGATCGAGACCGACGCCGGACTCGACGGGCTGGGGGAGGCGACGTGGGGCTATTTCGCGCCCGACGCGGTGCCCGCGATGGTGGACTATTTCCGGCCGGTGCTGATCGGCCGCGACCCGCGGCAGATCGCCGCGGTGACGCGGGCGCTGGCGGACGACTCGGTCTGGTGGGCGCGGACGGGCGCGGGCCAGAGCGTGATCAGCGGCCTGGAGATCGCGCTGTGGGACCTGGCGGGCAAGGCGCTGGGCGTGCCGGTTTACCAGCTGCTCGGCGGCGCCGTACGCGATCGCATCCCGGTCTATGCCTCCGGCGGGCCGTCGCTCTGGCCGATCGACGACCTCGTGCGGAAGGTGGACTATTACCGGAAGCTCGGCCACCGCGCGGCCAAGATGTCCACGGGATTCTTCCGCTTCGACAACACCGAGACCCGGCAGCATCAGGGCCGGATCGAACCGGTGCCGTTTCCCCATGCGCGGAAGATCGAGCTGCTGGTGGAGGCGTTCACCCGGCTGCGGCAGGAGTTTGGCCCCGAATTCGACCTCGCGATCGACGGCCACCAGGGCGGCGTCCCGAATCCCATCCCGGTCAGCGAGGCGGTCGCGACCGCCGAGGCGCTCGCGCCCTTCCGGCTCCGCTTCTACGAGGAGCCGCTCGCGTACACGAACCTCGACGGCTACCGGGAGCTGCGGGCCCGCTCGCGCATCCCGATCGCCGGCGGCGAGAGCCTGTGCGGGCTCGACCAGTTCCATCACCTGATTGCCGGGGGCGGCGTCCACGTGATCCAGCCGGACCTCGGCTTTGTCGGCGGACTCGCGGAAACGGTGCGCGTGGTGCACCACGCCGAGGCCTACAACCTGAGCACCGCCCTCCATACGGGCGCCTCCCTCGGGCCCTCGCTGGCGGCCTCGTGGCACCTCGCCGCGGCGACCCGGTCGGTCGACTGGCTTGAGCTGGTCGTGGCCGCGGCCCCGAACCAGCGCGACTTCCTGCTCGACGATCTCGGGGTCCGCGACGGCACCGTCGGCCTGCCGTCGGCCCCCGGTCTCGGCGTGCGCCTCACGCCCGAGCTGCTGGCGCGATACCGGTTTGTCCCCGCCTCCGGCGAGCGCACCTGACCTGACCAATGAAACTGCTGCTAAACGTAGCCTACACGCTCACGCCCGCCGAGGAGCGGCGCTTGGGCGAGATTTGGCCGGGCCTCGAGCTCCGCCAGGAGAACACCGCGCCCGAGCGCCTGGACGGTGCCGAGGTTGGGGTGCTGGTAAGCGAGCTCGTGCCGCGCGACCTCGCTGCCTGGCCAAAACTGCGCTGGCTGCAGCTGCCCTCGGCGGGTTCCAACCAGATTCTCGGGCACCCGATCCAGGCGACGGACATCACCGTGACGACCGCCAGCGGCACGCACGCCGTGCCGATCGCCCAGTATGTGACCTGCACGTGCCTGATGATGGCGCACCGCATGGACCAGCTGATGCAGTTCAAGCCGTCGCGCACCTGGCCCGACCGCCCGGCGCTGGCCGGCCGGCCGCTGCGGGGCCAGACCGCGGGCATCATCGGCTACGGCAGCATCGGCCGCGAGTGTGCTCGGCAGCTCGCGGCGCTCGGCCTGCGGGTCGTGTGCCTCAAGCACGACCCGGCCAGCCGCCGCGCGACCGGCTACAATGCCTGGCCCGAGACCGGTGACCCGGAGGGTCGCATCCCGAGCCGGTGGTACGGGCCCGGCCAGCTGCGGGAACTGCTGGCGGAGTCGGACTGGGTGATCGTGACCGTCCCGAGCACGCCCCGCACGCAGGGCCTGATCGGCGAGGCCCAGTTTGCCTGGTTCAAGCCCGGCGCGCGGCTGATCATCATCTCCCGCGGCGGCATCGTCAGCGAACCGGCCCTGGCCGGCGCGCTGCGGGCCGGCCGCCTCGCGGCGGCCGCGGTCGACTGCTACGTGCGCGAACCGCTGCCGCCGGACGATCCGCTCTTTGAGGTCCCGAATCTGCTCATGACACCCCACATGTCCGGCGTCTACGAGGGCTTCTGGCCCCGGTTCATCGACCTCGTCGGCGAAAACCTGCGCCGCCACCGCGCCGGTCTGCCCCTCCTCAACACCACGCGCCGCGACCTCGGCTATTGAATCTCTCCCCATGATCCTCGACACGCTCGACCAATCCTCCACCTACCACGCGCTATCGCCGCGCTTCGCGCCGGCCTTCGCCTTCCTCCGCACGGTGACCGAACGGACCACCGTCGGCCGTCACGAGATCGCGGGCGACGACCTCTTCGCGTTTGTCCAGCAGCACGCGACCACGCCCGTGGCCAAGCGCGTTTACGAATCGCACCGCCGCTACATCGACATCCAGTACCTGGTGCGGGGCCGCGAGGTGATGTACTGGGCGCCGCTGCCGTTGCTGAAAACCGTGACCATGCCGTTCGATGCGGAAAAGGACGCGGCGTTGTACGCGCTCATCCCGGACGGCGTGCCGGTGCGCGTGATTCCCGGCCAGTTCGCCATCTTCTTCCCGGAGGACGGGCACATCCCGTCGTGCAGCTGGGACGACCCGGCCGAGGTCCTGAAGGTCGTCGTGAAGGTCCGCGTCTGATTGATTTGCCCCGGCCATGAAAATCACCGACGTCCGCACCATTCTGCTCACGGGCCCGTGCACCAACGACCCGTTCCTCCGCGAGGCGCGCAAGCGCCGGAGCGCGGCCTTCATCGAGGTCCTCACCGACGGCCCGCACACGGGCCTGGGTGAGACGTACGCCGGCTATTTTTGTCCCGAGACCGTGCCCGCGATCGTGGACTTCTTCCGCCCGATCCTGGTCGGCCAGACCGTCGAGGACATCCCGGAGCTCTGGCGGCGGATGTACCACTGCGGCAACTTCTGGTGCCGGGTGGGGCTCGGCACGATCGTGCTGAACGGCATCGAGGCGGCGCTGTGGGACCTCAAGGGCAAGCAGCTCGGCCTGCCGGTGCACGCGCTGCTGGGCGGGGCGAAGCACGCGCGGCTGCCGGCGTACGCGACCGGCGGCCCGAGCAACTACCCGCCGGCAAAGCTCGCGCAGAAGATGGACCACTATTTCTCGCTCGGCTTCCGCGGCCTGAAGGTCGGCGCCGGCAGCTTCACGGCCGGCCAGGGGTGGTACATGCCGATGGAGCCGCGCGAGGCGGCGGACTTCGAGGCCGAGAAGGTGGCGTTCATGCGGCGCCACGCCGGACCGGACGCCTGGCTGATGATGGACGCCCACATGGGCAACAACCCGGTGGCGACGTGGACGCTCGAGACCGCCACGGCGGTGGCGAAGGCGCTCGAGCCGTTCAACCTGTTCTTCCTCGAGGAACCGCTGCACTACACGGATCCCTGGGGCTACGCCGAGCTTTGCCGCCGGACCTCGCTCCCGATCGCCGGCGGCGAGTGCCTCACCGCCGCGTACGAGTGGCGGGTCTTTGCCAACCAGGACTCCTTCGACATCGGGCAGCCGGACGCGTCGTTCACGGGCGGCCTGCAGGAGTTCCTCGTGGTGGCGAAAATGATGGCCGACCGCGGCCGCAAGGTCGCCACCCACGCCTGGGGCGCGGGCGGCTCGCTCATGCAGAACGTGCACGCGGGCTTCGCCGCGGAGAACACCTGCATCCTGGAGATCGCGCCGGACTATGCCGGCCTGCACGCCGAGGTCATCGACGGCGGGCTTATCCTCAAGGACGGCCATGTGCTCCCGCCCGACCGCCCCGGTCTCGGCATCGTCCTGACCGAGGAGACCCGGCGCCGCTACCCGTTCCAGCCGGGCAGCGGCGAGTTCAACAGCGTCCCGGGCAAAATCCTCACCGACTGACCCGCCCCATGAAAGTCATCGTAGATGTTCCGGTGGTCGAATCCGCCCTGGCCGACCTGCGCGGCCTCGCGGGCGTCGCCTTCGACTGCATCACGCCGCCCGAGGAAAAATCCCGGCCGCTCGACCCCGCGCGGATCGGCGACGCCGAGGTGCTGTTCTGCTCGCTGCCGCCGTCGAACCTCGCGGCGATGCGGCGGCTCCGCTGGATCCAGATTTCCTCGACCGGCTACACCCAGCTCTTCGGCCTGGGCCTGGCCGAGCGCGGCATCGCCGCAACCAACGGCCGCGGGTGCTTCGACATCCCGATTGCCGAGTGGAACATCGCGATGATGGTGAACCTTGCGCGCGACCTGCGGCAGATGATCCGGAACCAGGACGGGACGGTCTGGGACCGCGGCGCGCGGTTCCAGCGGGAAATCCGGGGGTTGACCGTGGGCTTCTGGGGCTATGGCGGGATCGGCCGCGAGACCGCGCGGCTGGCGAAGCAGCTCGGTCTGCGCGTGCACGTGCTCACCCGCACGGGCCGGACGGGACCGCGCGGCGACACCTACGCCATGCCGGGCACCGGCGACCCGGAGGGCGTGCTGCCCGACCGCGTCTTTGCCGCGGGCGAGACCAC
>JAFEGX010000099.1 GCA_018239675.1 Verrucomicrobiota bacterium | reverse complement strand
TTCGGCGAACCGGTCGCGTTGGGCCGGGTCTAGCGCGGCTACCGTTGAGTGCCGAGACCACGCCACCCGTCTACCCCGCCGCTTCGCTCCTGGGCGAACTGCAGCAGCTCTATCGGCGCATCTGCGTCCTGCGGGCTAAGCACCAGTCGGCCGAGCTCCAGCGGCTCGAAACAGAGGAGCTGCCGCGCGCCGTCGCCGCCGTCCGCGCCGCTGGCGACGAACATCGCGTTCCCGCGTTGTTCGCCGCCGAGGACGCCCGCGTCGACGAGGCGCATCTGCTGGCCGAGCTCCTCGCTCCCCTGCTCGCGATCCCAGGCGGGCCCGCCTCCGTGACGGTCGCCGTTTCCGGGGCTCCCTCCCGGCCGGTCGCGGCCGGCGTCCGCGGGCCGGCCCTGAGCATCGCCGACTTCATCGACGGCATGATTGCCCAGGAGCAGGCCGCCCGCTCCCACCCCTCTTCCGCTTCGGCTGCAACGCGTCCTCAACCCGCAACCCCTCGCTAAATCATGTCCACCGCCCTCGCCGAAAAGTCCACCGTTCCCCCCGCCCACGTTCCCAGCAACGCCGTCCCGGCACCGACCACCGGTCGGTCCGCGGGCGCGGGCAGCGCCAAATCCAAGGCCGTCCTCGTCGGCTTCGATCTCGGCACCAACAAGTCCTGCCTCCTCGCAGGCACCGCCGGCACCGCCGACATCACAGTCAGCAAGGTCGTGCCCAGCGTCGTCGGCTATGTGAAGGATGACATCGTCGACGGCATTGTCGCGGGCAACCGTACCATCCTGTTCGGCGAGGACGCGCTCACGAACTTGCTGCATGTCCGGCTGGTGGCCCCACTCGAGCAGGGCGTCATCGCCCATCCGGACGCCGCCCGCGATTTCCTGCGGCACATTCGCACGCTCGCCGATCCCTCGGGCCAGGCCGAGATTCGTGCCGTGGTCGGCATCCCGGCCAACGCCGGCGAGCCGGCCCGCGAGGACATCCGCCGGTGCGCCTTCGGGATCTTCGACCGCATTCTCCTGATTCCCGAGCCGTTCCTCGCCGCCCTGGGCTATCGCGATGACGCGCGGGTCGGACAGCCGGGCTACATCGACCCTGTCGTGAACTCGCTCTTCGTCGACATCGGCGGCGGCACCAGCGACCTCTGCCTCGTGCAGGGCTATTTCCCCACGCGGGAGGACCAGATCAGCATTCCCTTCGCCGGTGATGCCGTCGACGAGATCCTGCACGGCGAATTGAACCGCACCTATCCGAACAACGGCCTTTCGCGCCTCAAGGTCCGCGAGATCAAGGAGGCCCATGGTTATGTGGGCCCCAGCCGCCGCCCGCTCGAGGTCAAGGTCATCATCGGCGGCAAGGCGCGGACGCTGGAACTGGGCGACGTCCTCGCCCAGGCCGGCAACGCGCTGATCGATCGGATCTACCCGGCGCTCACGACGCTCATTCAGCGGGCGTCGTCCGACTCGGTCCTCACCCTGCTCCAGAACATCATCGTGACCGGCGGCGGCTCGCAGATTCGCGGGATCGACACCCTGCTCCAGAAACGGCTGGCCGACGACGGCTTTGAAGCGCCCAAGGTCCGCCTGGCCGGACACGACTACAAGCGGTACGTCGCCCTCGGCGCCCTCCAGGCCGCCCGCGCCGCGCGCGAGAATCAGTGGCAGGTCCTGCTCGGCTAGAGCATTTCAACAAAACGTGTAGCCGCAAGGATGCGCAAAAAGCGCAAAGCTCGGCGCCCTAGCTTTGCGCCCCACTTTGGAAATTACCCGACGTAAACGATCCCTCAGCCGCTGGAGCTGAAATCGGATTGATCTGCGTTTTTTTGCGCCTCTTTGCGGCTACACCATCTCGAATGCGCGCTAGGCGAGCAGGGCGGTCCTTGATATCGGACCGCCTGACGATGGAGTGCCGTCCTGCCAGCCGCGCCGCGCGGCTGGGCGCCTCCCATCTTCCAGCGCCCGACCCTCCTAACCCGCTGTGGCCGGGTAACTCCCCAGCCACTTCACCAGCGGGCAGAATTTCTGCAGCTCCGCGAGGGCCTCCTTCATCGCGGGATCGTTGTAGTGTCCCGAGACATCGATGAAGAAATAGTAGTCCCACGGCCGCTTCTTGCTCGGGCGTGACTCGATCTTCGAGAGGTTGATCCCGCGCTCCGCCAGCGGCATCAGCATCTTCAGCAGCGACCCCGAATGGGCGGCCGCCGCGTCGCCGAGGGAAATGGCAAAGCTCGTGATGTCCCGGCCGCCGCCCACGGGGCCCGACGGTTTCTTGCCGAGCACGAAGAAGCGGGTCGTGTTGTCCGCCTTGTCCTGGATGCTCTTTGCCACGATCGGCACTTCGTAGGTTGCGGCGGCCAGCTCGCTCGCGACCGCGGCCGCCCCGGGCTCGTCCTTCGCGATCTGCACGGCGCGCGCCGTGCTCGGGGCGTCGATCAGCTGCGCGTGCGGGAGGTGGCGCACCAGCCAGTTCCGGCACTGCGCCAGCGCCTGGTCCTTCGAATAGACGCGCTCGATCTTCTCGAGCGGCGACGCCGAGATCAGCGCGTGGGTGATTTCCAGGTAGATCTGGGCGACGATCTTGAGGTCCGACTCGATGAACAGGTCGAGCGCATCGCGCACTGACCCTTCGGTCGAGTTCTCGATCGGGATCACCGCGTAGTCGGCCTCGCCCTTTTCCACCGCCGTGAAGATGTCCGCGATGTTGGTCATCGCATGGTAGTCCACGCTGGCGCCGAATTTCTTCATCGCGGCCATGTGGGTGTTGGTCGCCTCCGGCCCAAGGTACGCGATCAGGAGCGGCTTCTCGAGCGCGATGGCCGCGGACATGATCTCGCGGTAGATCGCCCGCAGGGCCTCGTGCTTGATCGGACCCTGGTTCTGGGAAGTCACCTTCGCGAGCACCGCCTCCTCGCGCTCCGCGACATAGATCTGGCCGCCCTGGCTGCGCTTCAGCTTGCCGATCTCGGCGGCAAGCTTGAGACGCTCGTTCAGCACCTCGACCAGTTGCCGGTCGAGGCGGTCAATCTGCTCGCGAATGGCGGCGAGGTCCATGTCAGGTGGACGTCGGCTGGTCCGAGGCCGGGCCCACGGCCCCCTGCTCCAGCGGGAGTTGCTCGTCCTCGAGACCCATGTCCGCGTCACCCAGCTTGGCTGGATTCATGGCGGTGGAGAGCCATTCGTCGATCTGCCGCGACGAGAGGACGTCGGACGCCGGAAGCTCGTCGAGCGACTTGATGCCGACGAACTCGAGGAACTTGTCGGTGGTGCCATACTGGATCGGGCGGCCCGGCAGGTCTGCGCGGCCCACGACGTAGATGAGCTCGCGTTCCAGGAGCTTGTTGATGCCCGCCTCGGCCGACACGCCGCGGATCGTCTCGAGCTCGCCACGCGTCACCGGCTGCCGGTAGGCCACGATCGCCAGGGTCTCGAGCGACGACTGGCTCAGCTTCACCGGCGGCGGCTCGGAGCGCAGGATCCGGACCCAGCGGGCGTAGCGCGGGTGCGTCACGATCCGGTAGCCGTTCGACCCCTCGATCAGCAGAAGCCCGTCATCCGCGGCCTTCAGCTCGTTCGCGATCTCGTCCATCGCCTCGCGGATCTGCGTGGCCGTGATGAGCGACGGCACGTCGCGGTACAGTTCGGCGTCCTCCGGCGTCTCGGCAATGACCTCGGTCACCTCCTCGCCCGGCACCGCCGGCTCGGCCGCCGGGACGGGCGCCCCGCCCTCCCCGACGGCCGGCGCCGCCTCGTCGGTCAGCGGCAGCGAGTCCGTCTCGTGGAAACGCGCGAAGGCGTCTTGGATATCCTTGGTCGCCAGGGGCTGATTCGAGGAAAGCAGCAGTGCTTTGAGCACCTTTTTCAAGTTGAAGGCCATGCGGTAAAGTCGCGTTCAGTGAATGCGCCGCCCCACCGGCGAAGCAATCCCGAAACGCGCGCCCGGCCCCGGTGTCACGCCTTGCGTGACCCGGCCAAGCGCGTCATCGCCCCGACATGCAGCTTGCGGGAGGCGGCGCGGTTTGGTTGGGTGGGTTTCCGATCATGAGTTCCCCTTCCGATTCCTCCCGTAAATTCTCCTCCATCGTCGTCGACGGCCCGTCGCGGGCCGGCGCCCGGGCCATGCTCCGGCCCGTCGGTTTCACCGAGGCCGATTTTGCCAAGCCGGTCGTGGGCATCGCCTCGACCTGGAGCATGGTGACGCCCTGCAACATGCACATCGACCAGCTGGCGCGCCACGCCGAGGAAGGCGCCAACGCGGCCGGCGGCAAGGCGGTCATCTTCGGCACGATCACGGTGTCCGACGGCATCAGCATGGGCACGCCCGGCATGCGCTATTCGCTCGTCTCGCGCGAGGTGATCGCGGACTCGATCGAAACCGTCGCGGGCGCGGAGGGCTTTGACGCGCTCGTGACCATCGGCGGCTGCGACAAGAACATGCCCGGATGCGTCATGGCCATGGCCCGGCTGAACCGCCCGAGCGTGTTCGTGTACGGCGGCACCATTCTCCCCGGCATCTTTCCCGACACCAAGAAGGAGTGCGATATCGTCTCCGTCTACGAGGCCATCGGCCAGAACGCCGCGGGCAAGGTCGACAGCGCCGGCCTCCAAGCGGTCGAGAGCTGCGCCGTGCCGGGACCCGGATCCTGCGGTGGCATGTACACGGCCAACACGATGGCGTCCGCGATTGAGGCGCTCGGGCTCAGCCTGCCCAACAGCTCCGCCCAGATCGCGATCAGCGCGGAGAAGCGCGAAGACTGCCGGCGCGCCGGCGAGGCCGCCATGGCACTGGCCAAGGCCGGCATCCGGCCGCGCGACATCCTCACGAAGAAGGCCTTCGAGAACGCCATCACGGTGGTCATCGCGCTCGGCGGCTCGACCAACGCCGTGCTGCACCTCCTCGCCATCGCCCACGACTCCAAGGTGAAGGTCTCGATCGATGATTTCACCCGCATCGGCAAGAAGGTGCCCGTGCTCGCCGACCTCAAGCCGTCCGGCAAGTACGGCATGGCGCATCTCTCGCGGGTCGGCGGCCTGCCGCCGCTGATGAAGATGCTGCTCGACGCCGGCCTGCTGCACGGCGATTGCCTGACGGTGACGGGCAAGACCGTCGCGGAGAACCTGCGGGACGTCGGCCCCTACCCGGTGGGCCAGGACGTGGTCCGGCCGCTGAGCAACCCCATCAAGCCCGACAGCCACCTGCGCATCCTCTACGGCAATCTCGCGCCGCAGGGTGCGGTGGCGAAGATCACGGGCAAGGAGGGCCTCCAGTTCACCGGCAAGGCCATCACGTTCGAGAGCGAGGAGACCGCCCTGCAGTCCATCCTCGCAGGCAAGGTCAAGGCCGGACACGTCATCGTCATCCGCAACGAAGGCCCGCGCGGCGGTCCCGGCATGCGCGAAATGCTCGCGCCGACCAGCGCGGTCATGGGCCGCGGGCTCGGCAAGGAGGTCGCCCTCATCACCGACGGTCGGTTCTCGGGCGGCAGTCACGGCTTCGTGGTCGGCCACATCACGCCGGAGGCCTGCAACGGCGGCCCGCTCGCCTTGGTGAAGAACGGCGACACGATCACGATCGATGCCGTTCGGAACGAGCTCACCCTCGTCCTGCCCGCCAAGGAAATCGCCGCCCGCCGCAAGGCGTGGAAGCCGCGCGCCCCGAAGGAAACCCGCGGCGTGCTCGCCAAGTACGCCAAGCTCGTCACCAGCGCCTCCGAAGGCGCGGTGACGGACAAGGAGCTTTGACGCGGTAGCGAGTAGCGACTAGCGCGTAGCAAGCATTCCGCTTAACATACCAATCCACGCGACCGCCCTACCCGCTACACGCTTCCTCCCATGAACTGGTCCCGCTTCAAATCCCACTTCTACCATCACGCCGAGCTTGGGTTCGCGCTGGACGTCAGCCGCATGGCGTTTCCGGACGAGTTTCTCGCCGACATGGCGCCGCGGATGGCCGGAGCCTTTGCCGACATGGCGGCCCTCGAGAAAGGCGCCATCGCGAACCCGGACGAGAAGCGGATGGTCGGGCACTACTGGCTCCGCGCCCCGCACCTGGCCCCGACGCCCGAGCTCGCGCGTGACATCACCTCGACCCTTGAGTCGATCAAGGCATTCGCGGCTCAGGTCCATTCCGGAGCCGTGCAGGGGCCCAAGGGCAAGTTCCGTCACCTGCTCGTGATCGGCATCGGCGGCTCGGCGCTCGGACCGCAGTTCGTCAGCCACGCCCTTGGCCAGCCGCGCAAGGATAAGCTCGCCGTCTCGTTTTTTGACAACACCGATCCCGACGGGATCGACTACGTCCTCGCCTCCCTGCGGGGTCAGCTGGCGCGCACACTGGTCGTCGTGATCTCCAAATCCGGCGGCACCGTCGAGACCCGCAACGGCATGCTGGAGGCCATCACCGCGTTCAAGGCCGCCGGCCTCGACCACGCGAAGCAGTTTGTCGCCGTCACCGGCGTGGCTTCCAAGCTCGACGAGGTCGCCGTCCGCGAGGGCTGGCTGGCCCGGTTCCCGATGTGGGACTGGGTGGGTGGCCGGACCTCCGAGCTTTGCGCGGTCGGACTGCTGCCAGCGGCGCTGCAGGGCCTCGACATCCAGGGCATGCTGGACGGCGCCGCCGCCATGGACGCCGTCACCCGCCAGCCGGTCATCGCCCAGAATCCCGCTGCGCTGCTCGCCCTGATGTGGCACTTTGCCACGGGCGGGCGGGGCGCGAAGGACATGGTCGTGCTGCCCTACAAGGACCGCCTCCTCCTGTTCTCGCGCTATCTCCAGCAGCTCGTGATGGAGTCGCTCGGCAAGGAGCACGATCTCCAGGGTCGCGTGGTCAACCAGGGCATCGCGGTCTACGGCAACAAGGGCTCGACCGACCAGCACGCCTACGTGCAGCAGCTCCGCGACGGCGTGAACAATTTCTTCGTCACCTTCGTCGAGGTCCTCCGCGACCGCGAGGCCAAGTCCGCGCTCGAGGTCGAGGCGGGCATCACCGCGGGCGACTACCTGCAGGGCTTCTATCTCGGCACCCGGGATGCACTCAGCGAGAAGGACCGCCAGTCCGTCACGATCACCCTGCCTGATGTCTCGGCCCGCTCGGTCGGGATGCTGATCGCCCTCTACGAGCGGGTGGTCGGGCTCTACGCGTCGCTGGTCGGGATCAACGCCTATCACCAGCCAGGCGTCGAGGCCGGCAAGAAAGCCGCTGGCGGCGTGATTGCGCTCAAGCTCCGGGTTGTCGAGGCGCTCCGCGCTGCCGCCGGCACGGCGTTCACCGTCGAGGAGTTGGCCGCCCGGCTGGGCCAACCCGACCGGACCGAGATCGTCTTCAAGATTCTCGAGCATCTCGCCGCGAACAAGCCCAGCGGCGTCCGGAAACGGGTTCGCACTCCCTGGCACCACTCGAAGTATTACCTCCGCGCCTGAAGGGCCCGGGCCGTTGAAACTGCGCGGCCGCAGTTTGAAAGCAGGGCGAGCTTCGCCGTCGTCAGCCCACCAACGCTGCTCGCCAGCCTGCGTGTCGAAGCCGTCGCCGGGTTGGTCTTTCGACACTCAACCGGTAACATTCGACGGTGCGACTCCGCCTGACCGCGGACGGGAACATTCCCCGACCGGTCCGTTCCCATCAGCAGGGCCCGCACTCAGCCCAGAATCCACCTTGCCCCCTGGCCTTACCTCCATTTAACCCGAACCAGCATGAACGCCCTCAAGAAGCTCCCATTTGCCCTCCTCCTGATCGCGCTCGGCGCGCTGGCCGGCGGCTGCACCTACAAGACCGAGAAGGACAGTTCGATTCCCTGGAGCCGGCCCGCCGACTGGGAAGGCCAGATTCCCGGCATGGGCGGCCGCTGAGCGCGTGACCGGACCGACTCGGCCGACGGCGATCGTGTCACCGCTCGGCCGACTGGCGCTTTCGGCTTCCAACTTTCCCCGCACCCCCGAAAATCCGGCCTGCCGCCGGATTTTTTTATGAGCGAGAACGCCGCGACCAATCCCTCCCTGCTCGCCCAGCCCGGCCACCTCTATGTCGTCGCGACGCCGATCGGAAACCTGGCCGACTTGACCGGGCGGGCGCGCGCCCTGCTTGGCGCGGTCGACCTGGTCGCCTGCGAGGACACCCGCACCACCGGCACCCTGCTGACGCGCCTCGGCCTGCGGCGCGAACTGGTGGCCTACCACGAGCACAACGAGATCGAGATGGCCGAGTCCCTGGCCGCCCAGCTGGCGGCCGGGAAGTCGGTCGCCGTGGTGAGCGATGCCGGCACGCCCGGCCTCAGCGATCCCGGGTTTCGCCTGGTCCGGGCCTGCCGGCGGCGGGGACTGCCCGTGATCCCGGTGCCCGGACCGAGCGCGCTGGTCGCCGTGCTGAGCGCCGCCGGCCTGCCCACCAACGGCTTCCTGTTCGTCGGCTTCCTCCCGCCCAAGAGCGCGGCCCGCGTCGCGTTCTTCACCAAATACCGCGACTTCGACTACACTCTCGCGCTCTACGAGAGCTGCCATCGCATCGACAAGGCCGTGGAAGAGATCGTTGCCGTGCTGGGGCCGTCCCGCGTGATCTGCGTCGCCAAGGAGGTGACCAAGATCCACGAGACGTTCCTGGTCGGCCCGGCCGGCGAAGTGCAGGCGCGGCTCGCCAAGGCGAGCCTCAAGGGCGAGTTCGTCCTCCTCATTGCCCCCGCGGACTACGTGCTCTAGCCTCGATTCACAGCTATGAAGCACCCGGCCTTCGAAATCACCTATCGCCCGCCGCCCCCGCGGCGCAGCCGGACGCGATCACGCTGGCCCGGCGGGGTGAACATCTCACCAGTCGCAGCGCGGGTATTTCCCGCTAGATAACACCCCGGCCATGGCACCTGTCGCCGTCATCGATATCGGCAGCAACTCGATCAAGATCCTCGTGGCCGCGCGCGGGTCGGACGGTGGCCTCGCGGTGCTCAAGACGCGCACGATTGATGCCCGCATCAGCGCCGGCATCAGCCAGGTGAGCCCGCGGCTCAGCGAACCCGGCATGGCTGCCGGCCTGGCCGCCATCCAGTCCCTGCTGGCCGAGGCAGCTCCGTTTCATCCGGCCGCGACCGTGCTGGTCGCGACCAGTGCCGTGCGCGACGCCCAGAACGGCCCGGAGTTCCGTTCCCGGGTGACTGCGGCCACGGGTCAGACGATCCGGATCCTGTCGGGTGACGAGGAGGCGAACCTGATCGGCCGCGGGCTGACCTGCGACCCGGCGCTGGCGGAACTGCAGGACTTTTATGTGTTCGACCTCGGCGGCGGCAGCCTTGAGTGCCTCGCCTTCCGACAGCGCCGCATCGAGCGGGCGGCAAGCCTCCAGCTGGGCTGCGTGCGCCTGACGGAAAAGTACGTCCTGGACCCCTCGCAGCCTTTCTCGAGCGCCGCCCAGACCGCCATTGCGACCCATGTGCGCGAGGTATTTCACAACGGCACGTTCCAGTTTGTGCTGGGACCCGCGGCGGCGATCGGGACCGGCGGGACCGTCACCGTCGCCCGCGCGATCCTCGCCGCCCGCGAGGGCCATGCCTTTGAAAGCAGCGTTCCCGCGCTGACCGTTGCCCAGCTCCGCCACCTGCTCCAGTGGCTGGGCGCGATGCCCTTGGCCGCCCGCCGGGAGGTGCCCGGGCTCCCGCCCGGCCGCGCCGACGTGATGCCCGCCGCGCTGGCGACGCTGATTGCCGTGGCCGAGGCCGGCCACATCTCCACGTTCCGTCACTCGCTGTTCAACCTCCGCTACGGCCTCGCCGCCGAGGCGCTCGAACGGCTCGGCCCGGCGCGATAGGGCCATTTCGTCCTATACTGAAGCCACCGCCGAGACGGAGGCACCGGGCCAGCCGGAGGCGTGGTGCAACTGCCTGCGCAGCCGTGGGCCTCCTCGGGGATCTCGGTGATTCCTCCGTGATCTCGGTGTCGCCCAAAGCTCCAGCGGAATCGAAAACGCTCTACGCGATGCTCACGGTCCGGACCTCGCTCGCCAGGGGAAAGCTGATGCGCGCCACGTAGTCGTCCGGCAATGGCAGCCCGTCCTGGGTGTACGAATTGTGCGGGACCACCGGGTAGTCGATCACCGCGCCCGCTGGCAGGATCCAGGTCAGGTCGCGCCACCCCACCCTGGCCACGGGACGGCTGCCGCCGTTGAAGTGGATCAGGGCGGCGGGATCGATGGTGACGAGCTCCTCGTCCAGCCGGACCGGCTCGCCCCGCCGAAACGGCAGGATCAGGGCCGCCTCGTAGTGCGCCGACGACGGCGCGGCGACGATTCGGGCCGAAAACTCGGCCCGCGCCTGGTCCACCGCCAGTCCGATCCGCACCTCGTCATCACCGAAATGCAGCCCCACCGCCGCCGTCCGGTCATCGGCGGAGATCTTCTCAGCGCGGTCCGGAATGTAGGATCGGCCGGCATCGGTCCGCCGCACGGTCGAAAACCGCGGCATGTACTTGCTGCCACCGGTGCCGGCGAGGTAACCCGCCCGACGGTGCCAAAGCTCCACGAAATCCTGCGTGTCGAGCACGAAGCGGCTGACATTCTCCGGGACCACCTGCCAGCCGAGGTAACCCTGCCACGACCCCTGCTCGAGGCGCGCGGCCGGCAAGGTCGTCGGCGCCACGACCAGAAGATCGCGGGGATGCTGGTCGCCGCGGAACACGTACTCGGCAAACGCGCCATAGAACGCGAAGCCCTGCGCCCCGTTGTCGTGGACGCCGGTTTCCTGAAAGTAAGGCCGGGCGGCGCGCATCCGCGAGAGACAGAGCTGGCGGCCGGCGGCGCACCCGAGGAAGCCGGGGGCGAGGAACAGCGACGGGCCGCGGCTGTAGCGCACCCGCACGTCGTTCACGACCGAGGTGGATCCGTCCGGCAGGCTGTAGAAATCGTAGAAGCCGAGGAACCGCCCGATGCTCGCATGCGCGGCCTCGTCGCCGGACAGCTCGGCATAGAGCGACACCGCACTGGCGGTGACCAGCGCGTAGCTCACCACGATGCCGCGACCCTCGGGCCAGTAGCCGTCGGCCGATTGAAACGGCAGCACGCAGCGCGCAAAGAATTCCCGGGCGTAGGCCATCCATTCCGGGCGCTGCAGCGTCCGGCCCGCGCGATAGAACAGCAGGCCATGCCAGGTGTCGTGGTTGCCGACAAACTCCGCGGGCGGCTGCGCATACTTCGCGAGGAACCGCTGGTACAGCACCTCGACCGCGCCGGTCACCGCCGCCGCGAGGCGCCGCCGCAGGTCCGGCGTGCCGAGGTGGTGGCGCTCCATCACCTCGAGCGAGCACAGCACAAAATAGTTAAGCCACTCGCCCACGTGCCGCCCCCATTCGCGGCCGCGGGAGTAATGCGGCGTGTAAAAGTCCGGCGCGGTGATCGAGAGCACATACTCGAGATTGCGCAGCGCGAGCTGGAGGTATTTCTCGCGCTCGCCCGCGGTTGCGCCGGGGATCTCGCCCGTCGCCAGCAGCAGGAACGTGAAATGACTGAACTGGTTGTAGTACGACGGGCCCTGGGCCTTGGGCCAGTCGATGAGGTCGAGGTCCATGCTGCCGCTGGGCCCGAAGTGCGGCGCGAGCAGGCGGGCCCACTCGGCCGTCAGCAGGCCGGCCTCGTGGCGCAGGGCCTCCATCGCGGGATCAGTGGCAGGATTCATGGCGGTCAGCGGGCGATCTTGCGCGCGGCGGTTTTCGCGCGGCGCACCGGTAGCGGCGCGCTCAGCTTGCGCAGGCTGGTCACCAGGCGCCGGAAATCCGGCGGCACGGGCGCCCGGAGATCGAGGGTGCGCCCCGTGATCGGATGCCGGAGCACGAGGTGCTCGGCATGTAGCATCACCCGCTCCGGCGGGACCGGCAGGCGGGGGTCGGCCTTCCAGCCGTAGACCGCGTCGCCCAGGAGCACGTGACCCATGGACTTGAGATGCACGCGGATCTGATGGGTGCGGCCGGTGTGGATCGTGCAGCGCAGCAGCGTGGCCAGCGGCGGAAACCGTTCCACGATCTCCCAGTCGGTGTGCGCGTCCTTGCCGCCGCTCTCCTCGTCCACCACGGCCATCTTGTGCCGCTGCGCGGGATTCCGCCCGATCGCCTTCCGGATCGACCCGCTCAGGAGCGCCGGCACGCCGCTGACCAGCGCCAGGTACTCCTTCTGGAGCGAGCGCTCGGCGAATTGTTCGGCCAGGCCCCGGTGGGCCGCGTCGGTCTTCGCCACGATGATCAGACCGGAGGTCTCACGGTCCAGCCGGTGCACGATGCCGGGCCGCTCGACGCCGCCAATGCCGCTCAGGCTCCCGGCGCAGTGGGCCAGCAGCGCATGCACCAGGGTGTCCTCCCCCGTGCCGGCACCGGGATGCACGATCATGCCGGCGGGCTTGTTGACCGCGAGCAAGTGCCGGTCCTCGAAAACCACCTCCAGCGGGATTTTCACAGCCTTCAGCTCCGTCGGGCGGGTTGCGGGAAACTCGAACTCCAGCACGTCACCGGACTGGACGTTCGTGTCGCTGCTGATGGCCTGCCCGCCGCGCCGGACGAGGCCGGCGTCGAAGGCGCGGCGGAACGCCGTGCGGCTGTGCTCGGGATGCGACAGCGCCAGGGCCTTGTCGGCACGGAGGTGGCGGATGCCCGCGGGCAGCGTGTAGGTCTCGCTCAAGATGGTGCGGCGCCGTCAGGAACCGGCCAGCCGGTTGATCTCTTCGATGGCCGCCTGGCGGGCGGGCGGCGCGACGCTTGCGACCTCCCAACCGTTGCGGGCGACCTGCGCGAGCTCGGTGCGCGTGAACGCGAGCTCTCGGGCCAGGGTCTCGTACTCCTCCACGACCGTGTTCGCGAAGCAGAGCGGGTCATCGGTGCTCACGGTGCAGCGGATGCCGGCCTCCATGAGCCGGCGGATCGGATGGGCGGCGAAATCCGGCACCACCTGCAGGCGCACGTTGCTGATCGGGCAAACGTCAAAGGTCACACCCTGGTCGGCGGCCAGCCGCATGACCGCCGGGTCCTCGACGGCCCGGACGCCATGCTGGACCCGGTTGACGCCGAGCAGCTCGACCGCCTCGCGCACGCGGGCGGCGCCGTCGAACTCGCCGGCGTGGCACTTGGTCACCTTCCCCGCCGCGCGGAGCCGGGCCCACACGGCGGCGGTGGAGGGGTCGGTGGGCATCTGCTCGTAGCCGTGGAGATCGACCCCGGCGAGATCCGTCCAGGTGTGCAGCTCGTCGATCGTCGGCCGGAGGTCGCCGGCCAGGTCGGTGCGCAGCATGCCGGTGAAGATCCGGACCTCGAGGCCCCGCGGGGCGGCGGCGCGGAGGGCGGCGATGATCTCCGGCCCGGGGACGCCGATGAACTTCGTGACCGGCAGGTGAAAGCTCGTCTCGACGTAGCGGACATTCTGGGCGACGTGCTGCGTGAACATCACCTTTGCGGCCTCGTAGTAACGCTCGGCGGTGGTGAACCACGGCAGGGCGTTGGAGAGAAGAATCTGCTCGAAGTCCGGGAAAGTCCGATAGCGGTAGCTTGCGCGGCGGAACGGCGGGTCCAGCGGGTACCGCCGCGGGTCCCAGGCCGTGAGCAGCTCGTACGGCAAAGCCCCCTCGACATGGAGGTGGGTTTCCGTCTTCGGCAGCGCGTGGATGAAGGTCCTGAGGTCCATCGGGAAGTTCGCCGCGGCCGGCGGCTCCACGCGGCCGGCCCGGTGGGCCCGGCGCGCGAGTCGCAGCGGCGAGGCGCGCGGGTCAGCGGGCGGACTTGCCCAGCAGGTAGTCCGGGTTGAGCTTGTGCAGCGACTTCGGGACGAAGAGGCCGTCCTTGCGGATGAGCTTGCCGTCGAACCAGATTTCGCCGCCGCCGTACTCCGGGCGCTGGATGCAGACCATGTCCCAGTGGACCTGGGACTTGTTGCCGTTGCCCGGACGGTCGTAGGCCTGGCCGGGCGTGAAGTGGAACGAGCCGGCGATCTTCTCGTCGAACAGGATGTCGCGCATCGGCTCGAGGATGTGCGGATTGAAGCCGAGGGCGAACTCGCCGATGTACCGGGCGCCGGCGTCGCTGTCCAGGATCTCGTTCAGGCGCTTCGTGTTGTTGCCCGTGGCCTCGACGATCCTGCCCTGCTTGAAGACGAGGCGGATATTGTCGAACGAGGAGCCGAGATAGACGGTCGGCGCGTTGTACTGGACGACGCCCTCGACGCTTTCCTTCACCGGGCAGGAGAACACCTCGCCGTCCGGGATGTTGCGCAGGCCGCCGCACGGCTGGGCGCCGATGCCCTTGATCGAGAACCGGAGGTCGGTGCCGGGGCCCTTGATGTGGACCCGGTCGGTCGCCTCCATCAGTTTTCCGAGCGCCGCCATGCCCGGGGTCATCCGGCTGTAGTCGAGCGTGCAGACGCGGAGATAGAACTCCTCGAACGCCTCCGTGCTCATGCCGGCCTGCTGGGCCATGCCGGGACTCGGCCAGCGCAGCACAACCCACTTGGTCTTGCCGACACGATGATCGAGGACGGGCTTCATCAGCCGGCTGACCAGCTGGACCTTCTCGGCCGGGATGTCGGAGCCCTCGAAAATGTTCTCGGAGCCGCGGAGCGCGATGTAAGCGTCCATTTTCTGCATGCGCGCCAGCTCGATCTCGGCGTGCGGCGCGAACTGCGCCTCCTCGGCCCCGAGCGACAGCTCGCGCGTGATGCGCGCGCGGTGGTTCTGCACGTACGGCATCGCACCGCGCTTCCGGGCGGCGCGGATCAGGGCGATGACAATGGCATCCGGCACGTCGAATGCGTCGATCAGGACGCGTTCGCCCTTTTTGAGGCTCGTGGAAAATCCCGTAAGCCCTTCCGCCAGCTGCATGAGACGAGGATCGGTAATCATGCCGCAGAGCTAACCCGAGAGGCGGGCGGGCGTGCAAGACTATCAATTGCGGATTGCGAATTGCGGATCGCGGATTGGGTGCGCCCCTGGGCTTCGGCGCAGGCCGATTCTGGCAGCCCCACGTCACTCCGCCCGTCACACCCCAAATCCGCAATCTGCAATCCGCCATGGCCTCAGCCGGCGCCCCTGCTGTTGTTTGTGGGGAAACAGATCCTTCCCACCGCCTCGTCGAAGTCGGCCGCGCCGCGAATGATCTCGATCTCGAGGCGCAGGTAGTAGAGCGGCAACGGGTAGACGCGGTTCTCCGGGAGGCGCACCGCGTCCTTTTCCGTCGTCACCAGGCACTCGGCCCCTTCGCGGCGCGCGAGGTCGAAGAGCGCATCGACGTCCTCGTCGGCGTAGCGGTAATGGTCCAGGAAGCGTTCCCGCGCCACGAGCTTGGCCCCGAGGTCGCGCAGGAACTTCTCGAAACTCTCCGGCGTGGCGATGCCGCTGAACGCCGCCACCCGGCGGTTCTTCAGGTAGGTCAGGGGCTCGCGCGCGCCAGGCGATCCGGGGGCGAAGCCGAAACGTTGCAGGTACTGCGGCCGGTGCGCGCACTCTATGAGGTCCACGCCCGGGTTGTACTTTGCGATCAGCGTCTCGAGTTCCGGGTCGCGCTCGCCGTTCGACTTCGTCAGAAACACGTAGCTCGCGCGCCGCAGGTGCTTGATCGGCTCGCGCAGGATGCCGCGCGGCAACAGGTGGCCGTTGCCAAACGGATTGGTCTTGTCGACCAGCAGCAGGTTCAGCCGGCCCTTCAGCGGCAGGTACTGGAAGCCGTCGTCGAGGACGAGCGTGTCGCAGCCAAAGCGCTTGATGGCGTAGGCGCCCGCCTTCACGCGGTTCTTGTCCACCAGCACGATCACCCCGGGCAGGTTCCGCGCGAGCATGTACGGCTCGTCACCGGCCTGCTCGCTGTCGAGCAGCACGCGGTCGCCGTCGCTCACCACCCGCGGCGGCGGCTCCTCCGTGTGCGTCAGCGCATACCAGCCCTTCTTCCAAAACGGCGGCGCCTTGCTCTTGTAGCCGCGGCTCAGGATCGCGACCTTGCGGCCGCGGTCGCGCAGCGCCCGCGCAAACTTCTCCACCACCGGGGTCTTGCCCGTGCCGCCGACGGTCAGGTTGCCCACGACCACCACGAGGCAGCCGAGCGGCTGGTCGTGGAAGATGCGGTGACGGTAGAGCCAGAGCCGCGACTGGGCCACGACGCTGAAGATCCACGAAAGCGCCTGCAGGAACGCGCCATAGAGCGCCGGCCCCGTGCCCGCCCGTCGGCCGAGAATCACGTCAATCGTGTAAAGTTCGAGGGCCGTGAACTTTTTCTTCAGCCAGGACTGGGACATGCGCGTGACGGGAATGAAGGTTGACGCGGTCCGCCGCGCAAACTGTTTTCGAACCGGTCCCCGAGACCCGGGACCACCCGCCCTGCGCATTTGTTGACCTTCCTCCGTCCGCCTCCCTCCCCTGTCATGAGCTACAAGCTTTTCATCCCCGGCCCGATCGCCGTCTCCGAGAAGACGCTGCGCGCCATGGCGCAGCCCATGATCGGCCATCGCAGCACCGACTTCGTGACGCTGTACCAGTCGATCCAGCCCGAACTCCAGGCCCTGTTCTACACCAAGGACCCGGTCTACCTCTCGACCAGCAGCGCCTGGGGCGTGATGGAGGGTTCGATCCGAAATGTCGTGAAGAAGAAGCTGCTGTGCTGCATGAACGGCGCGTTTTCCGACAAGTGGCTCGACGTCGCGCAGCGCTGCGGCAAGGCCGCCGCACCGCTCAAGTACGAGTGGGGCCAGCCCATCGATCCCGCCGCTCTCCGCCGCGAGCTGGCCACCGGGCAATACGACGCATTCACGCTCATCCACAACGAGACCTCGTGCGGCTGCATGACCGACCTCGCGGCCATCATGGCCGTGGCGCGGGAATTTCCCGCGGTCATCAGCATCATCGACACCATCAGCTCGTTCAGCGCGATCGCCATCCGGAAGGATGAACTCGGCATCGACGTGATGATCACCGGCTCGCAAAAGGCCCTCGCCCTGCCGCCGGGCCTGTCGCTCTTCTCGGTGTCGAAGCGGGCGCTCGAGCGCGCGGCGACGGCGACGGACCGCGGGTATTATTTCGACTTCCTCGAGTTCCAGAAGAACCACGAGGGCGGCATGACCCCGAGCACGCCGGTGATTCCGCTCATCTACGCGTTGAAGTCGAAGCTGGAGGACATCCGCGCCGAGGGGGTCGAGCACCGGTACGCCCGCCATGCCCGGCTCAACCAGACGGTCCGCACCTGGGCGCTGGCCAAGGGCTTCACGCTATTCCCGAAGGAAGGCTACGGCTCGGTCACGCTGAACTGCTTCAACAACAACCTCGGCTACGACCTGCCGGCGCTGAACAAGATCCTGAAGTCAAAGCACCACCTCGTGATCGATGGCGGCTACGGCAAGCTCAAGGGCAAGGCCTTCCGCATCTCGAACATGGGCGACGAGACCGACGCCACCATCGCCGAGCTCATCCAGGCCCTCGACTCCGCCCTTGCGGAGACGCCCAAGCTCGCCGCGGGTTGAGATTCAGTCTGGCCACGAAGGACACCAAGGGCACTAAGGCCAAGTCCGGCCTTCGCGGCGAATCCGGAAGGTACTCGGCATCCGTCCGCCGAGAAAAACGTGTGGTTTGCAGCGGCGGGTTTGCCTGGTCCTGGTGTGCTTCGTGCCCTTCGTGGTGAGCCTCAAGCCCCGCTTTCTTCGGCCGGCTTTCGAAGGCTGCGACAAAACAAAGCCTTGAAATCGGTGCGCGCGGTGCGTAACGCCTCGCCGCCTCATGAAGTCACTCGTTATCGCCGAGAAGCCGTCCGTGGCGGCGGATCTCGCCAAAGCCTTGGGGAAGATTCCCAAGAAGGGTGACCATTATGAAAACGACGAGTACGTCATCTCGTATGCGTTGGGCCACCTCGTGGAACTCGAGATGCCCGAGGACATCGACAAGAAGAAATACGGCTTCTGGCGCCTCGAGACCCTGCCGATCGTCCCAGAGAAAGTCGGCCTTTAACCCATCGCGGTCTCGAAGGAGCGCTAGAATGCGCTGAAGAAGCTCCTCGCCCGGAAGGACATCGACCAGGTCATCAACGCCTGCGACGCCGGGCGCGAGGGCGAGCTGATCTTCGCGTACCTTTACCAGCTCACGAAGTGCAAGCTGCCGGTGAAGCGCGCCTGGATGCAGACCATGACCACGGGCGGCATCCGCGACGCGTTCGAGCACCTTCGCGACGGCCAGCAGATGGCCGGCCTCGCCGACGCCGCCCGCTGCCGCAGCGAGAGCGACTGGCTGATCGGCATCAATGGCACCCGCGCCATCACCAAGCGCATGTTCGGCTCCCGCGCCGGCAACGTCGCCTCCGTCGGCCGCGTCCAGACCCCCACGCTCGCGATCGTCTACGCCCGCGAGTTGGAGATCCGCAATTTCGTGCCGCGCACCTTCTGGCGCGTCACCGCCACGTTCGAGGTCGCGAAGGGCCGCTACGAGGGCGTCTATCAGCGTCCCAACTTCAAGCGCGCCGAGAACGATGATCACGACCGCGTTGACCGCATCTGGGACCGCGCCCAGGCCGAGGCCGTGCTCGCCGCGACCCAGGGCCACCCGCCCGCGAGTGTCACTGAGGAGAAGAAGGCCTCCACCCAGGCGTCGCCGCGCCTCTACGATCTGACGACCCTGCAGCGCGAGGCGAACAACCGCTTCGGCCTGCCGGCGCGCCGCACGCTCCAGATCGCCCAGTCGCTGTACGAGAAGCACAAGGCCATCACCTACCCCCGTACGGATTCCCGCGCGCTGCCCGAGGACTACCTGCCGACGTGCCGCGAGGCCCTCGCCGGCCTCCACGGCGACCTCGCCGGCCACGCGCAGAAGGTCCTCGCCGAGGGTTGGGTCCGGCCGAACAAGCGCATCTTCAACAACGCGCTGATCTCGGACCACTTTGCCATCATCCCGACCTCCACCGCGCCCAAGCACCTCGATGAGATGGAGGCCAAGATCTTCGACATGATCGCGCGCCGCTTCGTGGCGACGTTCTACCCGGCGGCGGAGTTCGACGTGACGACCCGCGTCAGCAACGTGGGCGGCCATGACTTCAAGACCGAGGGCAAGGTCCTGACGGCGCCGGGCTGGCTCGCGGTCTACGGCAAGACCACGGTCGACGAGGATTCGCCCGACTCAAAGGCCCTGCCGGCGCTTTCCGCCGAGGACGGCCAGCCGGCCCGCGCCCGGACGGTCGAGGCGAAGACCCACGAGGAGTCCACCAAGCCGCCGCCGCGCTACACCGAGGCGACGCTGCTCTCCGCGATGGAGGGCGCCGGCAAGCTCATCGACGACGAGGAGCACGCCGAGGCGATGAAGGAGCGCGGCCTGGGCACGCCAGCCACCCGCGCCGACACGATCGACGGACTAATCAACCAGAAATACATTGAACGCCCCCACCGGGACCTCATCCCGACCGCGAAGGCCGAGCAGCTCCTGCAGTTTCTGGCCGCGGTGAAGGCCGACGCGCTGACCCACCCCGCCATGACCGGCGAATGGGAGTTCAAGCTCCGCCAGATGGAGCACGGGCATTTCTCGCGCGAGCAGTTCATGACCGAGGTCACCGACCAGACCAAGGGCATCGTCGAGCGCGTGAAGGGCTTCGAGGAGGACGACTCGATCGCCCGCGAGACGGATATCCTTTCCCCGACCGACGGGAAGCCGCTGCGCGAAACCCTCCGCGGCTACAAGTCGCACGACGGCGAGTTCATGATCTACAAGGTCATTGGCGGCCGGAAAATGGAGGAAACGGAAATTCGCGACCTGGTGGCCAACCGCGCCATCGGCCCGCTCGAGGGCTTTCTCTCCGCCAAGACCCACAAGCGGTTCTCCGCCTTGCTCCGGCTCGCGAAGGACGAGGAGTCCGGGAAGTGGAAGACCGAGTACGATTTCGGCGACAAGGTCGACCTCGGCACCGTGGAGCCCTACTGGACGGATCCGGCCACCGGCGCCGGGCTCTGCGAGGTGGGTTCAAGCCATGTCCTGCGCGAGCGCGATGGCGACGGCTGGAAGCAGGGGTTCCGCATCGGCCGCCTGATGTGCCAGAAGCCCATCACCCGCGAGCACGCGATCCAGCTCGTTGCGAACGGGAAGACCGACCTCATCACCGGGTTTATCTCCAAGCGTGGCCGGCCCTTCGACGCCTACCTCAAGCGCGAGGGCGCCCGGTTCACCTGGGAGTTCCCGCCGCGGGCGCCGAAGCTCGACAAGGACGGCAAGCCGATCCCGCGCAAGAGCAAGGCGCCACCGGACCTCTCCAACGCCAAGGTCATTGCCCAGAGCGCCGCGTTCAAGGGCGAGGTGCTCGAGGCCGGTGACAGCTACTACGTCCGCCGGCCCGACCAGGACAACCGGATCGTCTTCACGATGAAACGGCACATCTGCCAAAAGGAGATTCCTCCCGGCGAGCTGCACAACCTGCTGGAGAACGGCCGGACCAACCTCATCGAGGGCTTCACCTCCAAGGCCGGCAAGCCGTTCAATGCCTACCTGGTGCTCTCGAAGACGCGCACCAAGGCCGAATTCGAGTTCCCGCCCCGCTGACCGGACCGTGCCGCGCGCTGCCGAATCGGCGCGTCTCACCCTTTTTCCAGGCTGAAATTCACGGCGATCGCGCCAGAAGACATTCGACCCGGGCCGTCCAACCTGCGACGGTTCGCCGAGTTCGCCGGAAACCTCTCGGGCCGACCGGCGTCACTAGGTTACCCCAACCGTGAAATCCCGCCAGACTTACCTCATCCTCCTCCTCGCTCTCACCACCCTCACCGGCGGCGCCGTGGCCTGGAAGCAATACCAGGAGCTGATCAAGCTCCGCGCCTCGGCCCTCTCCACCAACGAGCGGGCCGACTGGCAGAAGCGCCTCTGGGATTCTGAAAAGCGCCGCCATGAGCTTGAGGCCGCCCTTGCCGACGCGAAGGCCAAAGCCGCGGACGAGGCGGATGACGAGCCCGCACCCGCGGGCCCCGGCACCGAGGAAACCGGTCCCCGGCGTGGCCGGGGCGGCATGGGCGGACTCGCCGCCGGTTTCATGGCCATGATGGAAAAGCCAGAGATCCAGAAGCTCCTGGCGCAGCAGCAGCGCGGCGCGCTGGACGCGCGCTTTGCCGCGCTCTTCAAGAGCCTCAACCTCTCGCCCGAGCAGCTCGAGAAGTTTAAGAATCTCCTGGTTGAAAAGCAGACGGCCATCGCCGACGTGATGGCGGCGGCCCGGGCCCAGGGCATCGACCCGCGGACCAACCGCGACGAGTTCCGCCAGCTGATTTCCGACACGCAGGCCGAGATCGACGCCAATATCAAGAGCACGCTGGGCGACGCCGGCTTCGCGCAGTACCAGGACTACCAGCGCACGCTGCCGCAGCGGAATACCGTCACGCAGCTGGAGCAGGCGCTGAGCTACACCAGCACGCCGCTCTCGTCAGCCCAGTCCGACCAGCTGATCCAGATCCTCGCCCAGAGCAGCGGCCCGCAGTCGAACGCCGCCGCCAACCGCAACCTGGTCCGCGCGAACTTCGGCGTGGGCTTTGGCGGCGCCGGCCCGACCTCACCCATCACCGACGCGGCCATCACCCAGTCGCAGTCCGTCCTCGCGCCGCAGCAGGTGCAGGCGCTCCAGCAGCTCCAGCAGCAGCAGCAAGCCCAGCAGCAGCTCGCCCAGGCCATGCGCAGCCAGTTCCGGAACGCCGGCGGAAGCGCACAGCGCATCACCGTGCCGTCGACCCCCGCCACCCCCGCCGCCAAGCCCGGCGGTTGACGCTGGGGCGCGTGGTCCCAACCCGCGGATCGCCTTCTTCTTTCGGGCTGGATCTGCTGGGGTCGTCAGCGCGTGGGAGCAGGCGCTCCTCCTGCATCAACGGCGACAGCCGCGCTTTCGGGGGTGAGGTGCGCAGCTGATGACGCGCCGCAGCAGCGGAAAACGCTTGTGACACCTCGCCGCCCCTCGGATAGTCGCCCGTGGTTAAACTTCCTTCGCCATGATTGTCACCACCGCGCAGCTGTTCAAACATGCCTACGGCAAGTACGCCGTTGGGGCGTACAACATCAACAACGCTGAGCAGGCGATGGGCCTATTCAAGGGCTGCATCTCCTCCCAGGCGCCGTTCATCATCCAGATCTCGAAGGGCGCGCGGAAATACACCGACAAGCGCATGCTCGAGGCGATCATCCGCTCCGCCGGCGAAATCTTCCCGGAGGCCATCTTCGCGGTGCACCTCGACCATGGCGATGAGCAGACGTGCTACGACTGCATCGATTCCGGCTTCTTCAGCTCCGTGATGATCGATGCCTCGCACGAGCCGTATGAGCAGAACATCGCGATCACGAAGCGCGTGGTCGACCGCGCCCACGCCAAGGGCATCTCCGTCGAGGCCGAGCTGGGCATGCTCGGCGGCGTGGAGGAGGACGTGAAGGTCGAGGAAGGCAACGCCTGCCTCACCGACCCGGCCCAGGCCGAGGACTTCGTCAGGAAGACCGGCTGCGACTCCCTCGCCTGCGCGATCGGCACCTCGCACGGCGCGTTCAAGTTCAAGGGCCGCCAGTCCCTGCACTTCGACGTCCTGGAGAAGATCAAGGCCCGCCTCCCGAATTTCCCGCTCGTGATGCACGGTTCGTCGTCCGTCCCGCAGGACGAGGTCGCCCGCATCAACGCTGCCGGCGGCAAGATCGCCGGCTCGATGGGGGTCGACGTCAACGAATACCTTCCCGCCGCCAAGCTTGGCGTCACGAAGATCAACATCGATACCGACGGCCGCTTGGTCTGGACGCGCGTCCACCGCGAGTTCTTTCGCGACCATCCGGGCGACTTCGACTTCCGCCCGCCGGGCAAGGTGTTCATGGACGAGTACGCGAAGTTCATTGCGAGCCGCAATGTTCTCCTCGGCAGCGCCAACCAGCTCGCCGACGTCCGCAAGTCGCTCGGCAAGTAAGCGAACAGCACTCGGGGTCTTTCCGGGGCGGGGCTACGAGCCCCGCCCTTTTTTGTCTTCGGCCTCCTGAATACCTCGGTGGGCTGCCCTCACCCCGCCGCCCTGGTCTCATTCGCCTTTCCACCTGCTCCATCCAGGGCACACTGTGGTCATGCGCCTGATCCGGTCCGCCTGCCTGGTGTTCCCGCTGGCCGTCACGCTCGTCGCCGAGGAGCCCCCGCGACGGCTCGATCCGGTGGTGGTCCACGCGCCCCCGCTGCCTGCCCGGCCGGTGCCGCCGCTGGTCCGGCTCAACCTCGACCATCACCTGCGCACCGCGCGTTTCGCCGCAGCCGCGGTCGCGGACGGCGACTACATCTACATCGTCGGCGGCGCCAACTCCGAGGGCACGCGGCTTCGCAGCATCGAGCGCTATGACACCCGCACCGGGAAGTGCGAACCGTTCGCCGAGCTGATGCGCGGCCGCCGCAACCACCGCGCGGTGGTGTACGAGCACCGGCTCTATGTGATCGGTGGCTATGCGGAAACCATGTGGGTCGGTGACGAACCCTTTGAGTCCAGGGTGGAAATCGTCGATCTTGCCACCGGCCGGGTCTCCCGCGGCCCCGACATGCCGGAGGCCCGGGCGAATTTCGGCTGCGTGGTGGCCGGCGGGAAGATCTACGTGATTGGCGGCGCCCGCCGCCGGGGGAGCGCGATCACCAACACGAATACCAGCTGGGTGCTCGATCCGGTCGGCCGGCAGTGGAGCGCGGGTGTGCCGATGGTCACGCCCCGCATGGCCGGGGCCGCACTCGTCGACGGCGGCTTCATCGTCGTGCCCGGCGGCTTCGGCGGCAACCAGGCCGTCGCCAACGTCGAGGTCTACATCCCGGCCGATCACCTGTGGCGCATCCTGCCGCCGCTGCACGCGCGGACCCCGGCCACGTCCGTGACCTTTCTCGGGCATTACCTGTTTCTGTTCGGCGAGCACGAGCTCGTGGCCTATGACCTCATGACCAAGCGCTCCACGGCTTACCGTTTCGACTACGAGGCGGGCCGAGATGTCGCCCCGGTCCTGGCCGGCGAGCGAATCTATGTCTTCGGTGGCGACCAGTCGCGCGAGCCGTTGAACATGGAATTCTATTTCCCGACGGCGAATGCCGACAGCATCCCGACGCCCGGCGCGCCGCGGAGCCAGGTGATCCAGACCAGCGACAGCGGCCCCACGGATGCCGATCACGAGGCCCTCGACACGATCCAGGTATTCGAGCTGCGGGACGTGGCGCCGCTGCCACCGTAAGGTCCGGTGATCTTGAATAACCACGATCATTGCCGTTGCGCCGCCGCGACCAATCCTTGAGACAGTAGCGCGCCTGTCCGTCCGGCCGAACCCACCGGTCGAGTACCGCCGTCCCCCATCATGCGTTCCAGTCTTCGCCCGCTGTCGCTTCTGGTGGTGCTGGCGATCGGCGCGTGGCTGCTCTGGCCGCCCGCGCGCCCGGAAAACGGCGTCGCCGGCAAGTCCGCCTCCACCGCGGCGCGGAGCGTCAAGCATGTCATCCGCTTCGCCCCCGGCGGCATCTATTTCCCGGGCACCCTGCCCCAGGGCGTCGGCGAGCCCCTGCAGGGGCTGACCAAGGTCGTCGCGGCCTTCGAGGCGCGTTTTCCTGACACGCGCGTCGAATTCATCAACACGCCGGTGCTCCGGGAGTTCCTGGTCACCCAGCTGGCCGGCGGCTCCGCCCCGGACATTGTCACCGTCAACGTCGAGGACGTCTGGGTTGATACGCAGAAGAATTGGTACGTGCCGCTCGACCGCTATCTCGAGGCGCCCAATCCGTTCGTGGCCGAGCGTGACCCGCGGGCGCCGGGCGCGCGCCAGTGGTGGGACATGTTCCGCTACCAGGCGATTTCCCGCGGCAAGAAGGGGCCCGACGGCCGCAACTACTGCATCAGCCTCGACATGGTCGAGACCGGCATCTTCTACAACCAGACTTTCTTTGCCGCCCATGGGCTCAAGGTCCCCGGGACGTGGGGCGAGTTCCTGACCCTCGCCGAACGCATCCGCCGGCTGGGCAAGACTCCACTGGCGGTGAACATCGACGCGCTGGCGGACTGGGGCCAGGACCTGCTCTTCGACCAGATCTACCAGGAGATCCTGCCCGGCATCGACCTGAAGAAGGATCCCGAGCGCGACGCCTACCAGCCCGCCTACCTCGACCCGGACGAGATCGCGTTTCTCTACCGCAAGGGACTTTTCACGCGCCGCGACCCCCGCTACGTCGAGGTCTGGCGCCACCTGCATGAGCTGGTGCCGTACATCACACGCGACCTAATCACCGCCGATGTCGTCCGCGATTTCGTGAACCAGGATGCCATTATGTTCTGGAGCGGGACCTGGCTGACGGGCCGGCTCGATGCCGACAAGGGCGTCGGGTTCAAATGGAATGTCTTTTACCTGCCGCCGCTGACCCGGAAGGAATCGCCATACGCGATCGGCGTGCCCATGTGCGTGATCGGCGGCTCCGGCACCCAGTTCGAGATCACGAATTCGGCGGTCAGCGACACCGACCCCAGCCTGCCGTTCGCGGAGCGCATCAAGCGCTCCGAGCGGCTCCGGCGGACGGTCCAGCTGCTCCAGTTCATCTGCCTGCCCGAGAACACCGAGAAGATCGTCAACGAGTTCCCCATCCTGATTCCCAACATCGTTGGCGTGCCCGTCCTGCCGCAGCTGGCGCCCTTCGAGCGCATCCTCGAGCGCCGCTACACGTCGACCAAGTGGGCATACACGTTCGACCTCCGCTTCAACGACATCACGCGGCGCATGCTGCTGCTCTTCCTCACCAACGGCATCGACCTCGACGGCTTCCTCGCGTGGCAGGACTCGAACCTGCGGGCTGCGACGCAGAACTTCATCGAGCGGAAACGACCCGACTTCGGCCCCTTCGAGCGCGAGTGGCGGAGGCGCGCGCCCGTCCGCGCGCACTACCGCGACCTACCGACGCCGCCATGATCTCCGCTCCGACCCGCGCCCGCCTGCGGTTCGCCGCCGGCTGCCACGTCCTGCTGCTGCCCTCGATGGTGCTGCTGCTCACGTTCGTGTACCTTCCGGTCGCGTGGGCGTTCGTGAAGTCCCTCTACCGCTTCGAGATTGGCGGCCAGGCGGAATTCATCGGGCTGCAGAACTACATCGAGTACCTCACCATCGATCCGCCCACCTGGCCCTCGATGCTGAACATGTTTCTCCTGACGGCCTTTGCGGTGCTCACGCGGCTGACCGTCCCGCTGGTGGTCGCCAAGCTCATCCATTCCCTGCCCGCGGAGCGCACGCGCTACCTCTACCGCGTGGGTTTCCTGGTGCCAATCGTCGTGCCGGGCATCGCGGTGCAGCTGCTCTGGTCGCGCCTCATCTACTCCGACTACGGCATGCTGAGCGAGACGCTGCGCTTCTTCGGCCTCGGCGACTGGACGCGCGGCTGGCTCTCCGATCCGCACACGGCGCTCGCCGCGCTGATGTTCATGGGCTTCCCGTTCGCCGGCGGCTTCGAGATCCTCGTCTATTATGCCGGCCTCTCCGCCATCCCGGAAAGCGTCAATGAGGCCGCGGCGCTGGAGGGCTGCACCGGCATCCGGAAGTTCTTCCGCATCGACGTGCCGCTCGTCCTGAGCCAGCTGAAGCTGATCCTCGTCCTCACCGTCATCGGCGGCTTCCAGGGCTTCGAGGGCATCTTTGTCCTCTCGCAGGGCGGTCCCGGATTCCGGACGATGGTCCCGGGACTCTGGATGTACTACAACGCGTTCTCGTACCAGCGCATGGGCTACGCCTGCGCCATTGGAGTCGTCCTGTTCGCGATCATCTTTTCGCTCACCCTGTTCAATCTCCGGTATTTTCGTTCGGCCGAGGAGATCCAGGGCCACACGTCATGAGACCGAAACTCGCCCGCGGCGTGATCCACGGGATCCTCCTCACGACGCTCGCCCTGACGCTGGTGCCCTTCTTCTTCATGGTGAACAGCGCGCTCCGCGAAAGCAGCGAGTTCTACCACGGCACCTTCGCCGCGCCGCGGGCCCTCCGCCAGCTCGGGCGGCTTGGACTCGACGCGGTGGAGGGCCGGCGCGGACCCGTGGTCGTGACCGACGAGTTCGACAATCCTCGCACGGTCCCGCGGGCCGAGGCCGCGCGCTACTACGCGAGCCGGCTGACCGTGGGCGCGGAGCTCGCATGGGACCTCCTTCGCCGCTACATCCTGAACTCCTTTCTCGTCTCGGGCCTGACCGCGCTCGGCGTGTGTTTCCTCGGATCGGGCACGGCCTACCTGCTCGCGCGGTACCGCTTCATCGGCCGGAAGTTCGTCTTCACGTTCATCCTGGCGACAATGATCTTCCCCGGGGTGCTCACGCTCGTGCCGAGCTTCCTGCTGGTGAAGCAACTCGGACTGTTGAACACCTATGGCTCGATGATCCTGCCGTACATCGCGGGCGGCCAGGTCTTCGCGATCTTTGTCTTCAAGAGTTTCTTCGAGGGGCTGTCCGAGGAGCTGTTTGAATCGGCCCGGCTGGACGGCGCCGGTCACTGGAGCCTCTACTGGCACATCATCCTTCCGCTGTCGCGGCCGGTGTTCTCGGTCGTCACGATCATGAACGTCCTGGGCACCTGGAACAACTTCCTCTGGCCCTACATCGTGAACACCGACGACCGCCATCACGTCGTCGCCTCCGGCCTCTACACGATGGCCTCGTCCACCATGTCCAGCAACCCCAGCACCCTGTACGCGGCCTGGACGATCAGCAGCATCCCGCTCCTCGTCCTCTTCGTCTACGCCACGAAGCCCTTCATCCGCGGGCTGACGAGCGGCGCATTGCGCGCATAGCGCGCAATGCGCAGGGAACAGGTGGCAGGTGCCAAGTACCAGGAAAACAGCACGTCGGCAGGGGTGAAGGCTGGTGTGCCCACGGCGTCGCTCCGTGCAATCAGACCGGCTCACCCTGGAGGAGGGCCACCTGTCCCCTCTCACATTTCCAACCTTCAGCACGCACTCTTCCTGATACCTGACCCCTGCTCCCTGTTCCTTGCCCGCCGCGGCGGCGGGCCTACGGCAGCCACGGAAATTTCCGGGCGTCGGGTTTGCGCTTCGCGCGCTGGGCGGAATGGAATTCCTTGGCCTCGTCGCTCATGTAGTAGAGGAGCGTCGCGTTGCCCGCGAGTTCCTGGATGCCGGCCTGGCCGTCGAGTTCGGCGTTGAAGCCGCTCTTGAGCAGCCGGATCGCCAGCGGGCTGTGCCCGAGGATCTCCCGGGCCCACCGCACGCCCTCGACCTCCAGCTCGGCGACCGGGACCACCTTGTTCACCAGCCCCATCTCCAGCGCCTGCGCGGCGTCGTATTGCCGGCAGAGGAACCAGATCTCGCGGGCTTTTTTCTGCCCGACGATGCGGGCCAGGTAGCTCGCGCCAAAGCCGCCGTCAAAGCTTCCCATTTTCGGCCCCACCTGGCCGAAGACGCCGTTGTCCGCGGCGATCGTCAGGTCGCAGACGAGATGAAGCACGTGCCCGCCGCCGATCGCGTAGCCGGCCACGAGCGCGATCACGACCTTCGGCATGGAGCGGATCAGCTTCTGGAGATCGAGGACATTGAGCCGCGGCACCCCGTCGCCGCCGACGTAGCCCGCGGATCCGCGCACGCTCTGGTCACCGCCGGCGCAGAAGGCGAATTTCCCGTCGGTGTGCGGGCCGGCCCCGGTGAGCAGCACCACGCCGATCGTCGCGTCGTCGCGGGCGTCGCTGAACGCCTCGTGCATCTGGGCCACGGTCTCGGGCCGGAAGGCATTGCGCTTGGCGGGACGGTTGATCGTGATCCGCGCGATGCCGTCGGCCTTGTGGTAGAGGATGTCCGAGTACGCCTTGACCGGTTTCCAGGTGATCTGACTCATGCGCAGGACCGTAGGCAAAACCGGCGGCTTGTCGATGCGCCGCGCCACCACCTCGGCATTTTTCTCGAAACCAGCCCGCCGTAGGGTTTCGCTGTCGGCGCCTCATGTCCACCCGCCCTCCGCAAAAACTGCCAGCCGGCGCCCAGGCCGCCCTGAGCATCGGCGCCCTTGGCGTCGTGTTCGGCGACATTGGCACCAGCCCGCTCTATGCCATCAAGGAGTGCCTGGCCCATCTGCCCGCGGGGGATCGCACCGATGGGATCCTGGGCGTCCTGTCGCTGATCTTCTGGTCGCTGATGCTCGTCGTGAGCATCAAGTACCTGTTTTTCGTCACGCGGGCCGACAACCAGGGTGAGGGCGGCATCTTCGCCCTGATGGCGCTCATCCACACCCGGCGCCCCGCCGGCGCGCGCGCCGGGCTGGGCGCGGCGGTCATCATGATTCTCGTCGGCGCCGCCCTGCTCTACGGCGACGGGGTCATCACCCCCGCGATCACGGTCCTGAGCGCGGCGGAGGGCTTCCTCAATCTCAGCGATGCGTTCCGGCCCCACGTGGTCACCATCGCCTGCGGCATCCTCGCGCTGCTCTTCTGGGCCCAGCACAAGGGCACCAAGCGCATCGGCGGGGTCTTTGGCCCCGTCATGCTGGTCTGGTTTGCCGTCCTCGGTGTGCTCGGGCTCTGGCACATCATCCACTATCCCGCCGTGCTGCAGGCCATCAATCCGGTCTACGGCCTGCGCCTGCTGGCGCGGCATCCGCTCGAGATTGCCGGGCTGCTCGGCGCGGTGGTCCTCGCCATCACCGGTGCCGAGGCCCTGTACGCCGACATGGGCCACTTCGGGCGCCGCTACATTTCCCTGGCGTGGTACCTGGTCGCGTTTCCCGGCCTGTTCCTGAACTATTTCGGGCAGGGCGCCTATGTGCTCACCCACCCGGAGGTGACGGAAAACCCGTTCTTCAACCTCGTGCCGCACGGCGTGCCGCGGCTTCTGCTGATCGGCTTGTCCATCGTCGCCGCCATCATCGCCAGCCAGGCGCTCATCACCGGGGCCTACTCCCTCACCCGCCAGGCGATGCAGCTCGGGTATTTCCCGCGCCTCAAGGTCAACTACACCAACGCCGAGCACGCCGGGCAGATCTACGTGCCGTTCGTCAATGCGCTTCTCGCAATCGGGTGCATCCTCACCGTCGCCGGCTTCGGCTCCTCGGACCGGCTCGCCTCCGCCTACGGCATCGCGGTCACCGGCACCATGGCCATCACGACCATCGCCTACTTCCTGGTCCTGCGGCGGCTCCGGCGGTGGCCGCTCGCGCCCGCCGTCGCCCTGTGCGGCCTGTTCCTCCTGGTCGACGTCGCCTTCTTCCTCGCCAACGCCCGGAAGCTCAGCGACGGCGGCTGGTTCCCGCTCGCGCTCGCCGCGGCGGTCCTCGCCATCATGCACACGTGGAAGGTGGGCCGGAACGAGATCTTTCAGCGCGTGTACGGCAACAACGTGACGGAGTCGGAGCTGACGACCATCGCCCGCAGCAAGCACGTGACGCGCGTGAGCGGCAGCGCGGTGTTCATGGTGGGCTCGCCCGAGGGCACGCCGATCGCCCTCCTCCACCACGTGAAGTCCAACCGGTGCCTGCACCAGACGATCGTGCTGCTGAGCATCATGACCGAGGAGGTGCCCACGGTTCCGCCCGCCGGCCAGCTCACCCTCCGCGAGGTCGGCGAGGGCATCTGGCGCGCCGTCGGTCGGTACGGCTACATGGAGTCCCCGGACGTCGCCCAGCTCATGGAACGCATCAAGGCCCAGGGCGTGCCGATCAATCCCCAGGCCACGACCTATTTCTTCAATCGCGAGATGATCGTCACGGGCGGCAATGCCCGCATGTGGGAGTGGCAGAAGGCCCTCTACGGTTTCCTGAGCCGCAATGCCCGGCCGGTGAAGGACTATTACCAGATCACGCCGTCGCAGATCATCGAGATCGGCTTGCCGCTCCAGCTCTAGGGCCGCGGAAGAGCCAGGTAACAGGGCCCAGGTTTCAGGCCCCAGGAATCGTGTCTTGGTTGAGGGCGGCGGCAATGCTCGCGAAGAGCGTCTTCCGGGTCGCGGCGTCGCGCTTGCGGTCGGTCCTCAATTCCAGCACCCGCACGCCCTGCAGGGGCAGCGTCGCGACCAGCGCATTGAAATGGGTCCAGTCCCGGACCGTCACGTGCTCGACGCCGTGGGCGGCGCAGAGCCGGGCGAAGTCGATCCGCTGAGGCGTCGCGAAGAATTCCTCAAACGCCAGGCCGACCTGCGCCACCGGGAGGTGCTCGAAGATGCCTCCGCCCTGGTTGTTGACCAGGACGATGGTGAGCGAGCCGCGCAGCCGGGAATGGAGCAGGAAGCCGTTTGCGTCGTGCAGCAGCGCCAGGTCGCCGGTCAGCAGGACCGTCGGCCGATTGCCGTGGGCGAGCCCGAGCGCGGTCGACAGCGTGCCGTCGATGCCGTTGGCGCCGCGATTGAATCGCGGCTCGATGCCGCGCTCGCTGCGCGGCCAGAAATACTCGACGTCCCGCACCGGCATGGAATTTGCCACCAGCAACGGGGTGCGGGTGGGCAGGTGCCGCGCCAGCAGCCACGCCGCCCGGCCCTCGAACAGGGCCGTCTCGTGCTCAAGGGCGTGATCCAGCGCCGCGCGGGCCGCGGCCTCAAGCCCGGCCCAGCGGCGTGCATAGCTGCCGCTTCCCGCCTGTGGCGTCAGGCCTTCGGCCAGATCGACCAGGCTGCCATGCACCATCTGGGTCCGGCCGTGCAGGGCGTCGCGGTTCCGCCCGCCATCCGTCACCAGCACCGTCGGCGCATCCACCGCCGTCAGCCACGCGCGGAGGACCTTGCTCGTCGGCCAGCCGCC
The DNA here is from genome assembly GCA_018239675.1 of Verrucomicrobiota bacterium. Classification (GTDB taxonomy): domain Bacteria; phylum Verrucomicrobiota; class Verrucomicrobiia; order Opitutales; family Opitutaceae; genus Opi-474. The sequence continues at coordinate 32,284 of JAFEGX010000099.1, read as the reverse complement.
GATGGCCAGGACCCGCTCGGGCCGCAGCTCCGCCGCCAGCGTCGCATTGCGCAGCACCGTGTCGTAGGTCGTGACCACGGTGGCTTCCCCGCTCGGCTGGTTCCGCAGCGGCGAGAGGCCCTCCGCGAGCACCGGCCACCCGAGCTTGCGTGCGATCATCCCAACCTGGGCCGCGAAACCCGCGGGATCGGCCGGCTGGTTCGGACCGACAACGATGATCCCACGCTCGGCGGGACCCACCGCAGGAAATTGGGTCCCGAGGCCCGTGGGCGGCGGCGGGATGACTTCGGCGAGGAAGGCACCCCAGTCCGTCGCGGACTCGAGCCCGGTCCCGTTGGCGCCCGCCTCCGGCACGAGCGGATCCCGGAACGGCACGTTGAGATGGACGGGCCCGGCGGCGGGCGCGAGGGTGCGGCCGAAGGCGTGAACCAGCGTCTGGCGCAGGTACCGCAGCAACGGGAGGCTCGCCTCGGGCAACGCGAGCTCGTGGTAGAATCCGACATGGGCGCCGAACAGCTTCTGCTGGTCGATGGTCTGGCCGGAGGCGCACTCCCGCATCTCCGGCGGACGGTCGGCCGTGAGAATGAGCAGGGGCACGCCGCTTTCCTGCGCCTCGATCACCGCCGGGAAGTAGTTCGCGCCGGCCGTGCCGCTCGTGCAGACGAGCGCCGTGGGTCGGCCGTGCTGTCGCGCCAGGCCGAGGGCGAAGAAAGCCGCGGAGCGTTCGTCGAGGACGGGAATCGACTCGACGGCGCGGTTCGCGGCCAGCGCCAGTGTCAGGGGCGTCGAACGCGAGCCCGGCGAGATCACTGCCTGGCGCAGGCCGCAGCGCGCCAGCGTGGCGGCCAGCACGCTCCCCCAGAGGGTGTTGGCGGTGCGGAAGTCGAGGGGTGATTCTGGCATGGAACCACAGTGAACAGGATTCGGTCCCGGTGGCTAGCCCGCGTTCGGTGAACACCAGCGAGCGACGGGAGATTTCCCTGATGCCGGGAAGGCATGACAGAGAGCGCCAGCAAGTATTTCGGCTTATCAGGCGGATCGGTTATGCTCGGCCATGGCCCCCGTGCCTCCCAGTCCGCCAGCCTCGAACCCGTCCCCCGCGACGGAGTTCACCCTGGCCATCCAGACCCTGCTCACTTTCGCGCGGCAACGCGACGGACTCAACGAGGCCGGCTGCCGCACGCTCCTCGACTTCATGGAGACCAGCGGCGTGCTCGGCGCCCGCCTCCGCGCCGATCTCGCCGCCGAGGACCTCACCCGGATCAAGTTCGCGCTCCTGCTGGTGCTCTTCGCCCTCGACCCGGTGGCCGTTTCGCCGTCGGACTTGGCGCTGCACACCGGCATCTCGCGCCCGGCGGTCTCGACGGCGCTGGAGGGACTGGCGCACCGGCGCCTCGTGAACCGGACCGGCGGCGCGGCCGACCGGCGGCTCCGTTATGTCAGCCTGACCGTCGCCGGCCGCGACCTGGTGGATCGCGCCGCCATGCGGTGCCTACGGTCCCTGAGCCAGATCGCCCAGCCGCTGACCGATGTGGCGCATCCCGCCCTCCGCGAAGCGTGCGGGCTCATCCGGGCCGCCACCGCAAACGCGGCCTCACCTGATTCCTCGCCATGAAAACCCGCCTGATCGTGCCGGTGGTGGCCGCGCTAGCGGTCCTTGCCGCCATCTTCGCCATCAAGTTTCACGCCGCCTCGGTCGCCCGGGCCGCCCAAGCCGCCATGGTGCGCCCGCCCACCACCGTGAGCGCGGCGGCGGTCCGCGAGGAAACCTGGCCGAACACCATCGCCGCGGTCGGTGCGCTCGCCAGTTATCGCGGCGTCACGATCAAGACCGAGGTCGAGGGCGCCGTGCGCCGCATTGCCTTCGAGTCCGGCGCCACGGTGGCCGAGGGCCAGGCGCTGGTCGCGCTCGATGACTCGGTCGAGGCGGCCACCCTGCCGGGCCTCGAGGCCCAGGCGCGCCTCGCGAGCACCAACCTGCTCCGGGCGCGCGAGCTCCGGGCACAGAACACCAATTCGCCGGTTGACCTCGATGCCGCCGAGACCGCCGCCGCGCTGGCCAAAGCCGCGGTCGACGAGCTGAAGGCCGCGCTGGCCAAGAAGCACATTGCCGCGCCGTTTGCCGGCCGCCTGGGCATCGCGCTCGTCTACCCGGGACAGTTTCTGGCCAAGGGCGAGGCAATCGTTCGGCTGGAGACCCTCGACCCCATCTACGCCGACTTCTCGGTGCCGCAGCAGGAGCTGGCGCGCGTCGCCCTTGGGCAGGAGGTCGCGGTCGCCGTCGATGCCTACCCCGACCAAGCCTACCGGGCCCGCGTGGTCGCGATCGCCCCGCGCGTGAACGACAACACCCGCACGGTCGACCTCCGGGCCGAGCTCGCCAATCCCGGTGAGCGCCTGCGGCCCGGCATGTTTGCCCGGGTGGAGGTGCTCCTGCCCCCCACGCCGCACGCACTGGTCCTGCCCGCGACCGCGGTCGTGCACAACCCCTACGGCGAGACCGTGTACGTCGTCGAGGACGGCGTCGCGCACCAGCGCTTCATCCGCACCGGTCCGCAGCGCGGCGACCTCGTGCTTGTCCGGCAGGGGCTGAAGCCGGGCGAAATGGTCGTGACCTCGGGCCAGATCAAGCTCCACCACGGCAGCGCGGTCCGGCTCGACAATTCCCTCGCCCCCCTCGCCGATCCCGCCCCGAAGCCGAAGGAAAGCTGAGGCCGCCGCCATGCGCTTCACCGACCTCTTCATCCGGCGGCCGATTCTGGCCACGGTCCTCAACCTCTTCCTCCTGCTGGGCGGCTGGCTCTCGTACCGCGCCATGGTGGTCCGGCAGTTTCCCGAGACCAACAACGCCGTCGTCAAGGTCACGACCGTCTATCCCGGCGCCAGCGCCGACCTGATGCGCGGCTTCGTGACCACGCCCCTCGAGCGCGAAATCGCTTCGTCGGACGGCCTCGACTACGTCGAATCGGTCAGCACGCCGGGCATCTCGGTGATCACGGCGAAGCTGCGCCTGAACTACGACCCGAACGATGCCCTGACGCAGATCACGTCCAAGGTGAACCGCGTCCGGCGCGAGCTGCCGGCCGGCGCCGAGGACCCGGTGTTCGACGTGTCCATCGGGCAGTCGACCGCCGCGATGTACATGCGGTTCGCCAGCGAGCAGCTCGATGCGAACCAGATCACCGACTACCTGGTGCGCGTCGTGCAGCCCAAGCTGTCCACGGTCGAGGGCGTCCAGAAGGTGGACATCCTCGGCGGCCGCACCTTCGCCATGCGCATCTGGCTCGACGCCGACCGGATGGCGGCGCTCGGCCTCAGCCCCGCCGAGGTCCGCGGCAAGCTCGCGACCCAGAGCTATCTCTCGGCGGTCGGCCAGACCAAGGGCTCGATGATCTTCGTCAATCTCACCGCCAAGACCGACCTGCACACGGCCGAGGAATTCCGGCAAATCGTGATCCGCGAACGCGACGGCCGAATTGTCCGGCTCGGCGACATCGCCCGGGTCGAGCTCGGCGCGGAGGACTACAACAGCGACGTGAAGTTCAACGGCCAGCCCTGCGTGGGTCTCAGCATCGCGGTGCTCCCGACCGCCAACTCCATCGACGTGATCCGGCGCGTGCGCGCCGTCTGGCCCGAAATCGCGGCGCAGATGCCCACGACGCTGACCGGCGGCATCGTCTACGACTCCACGGAATTCATCAACGAATCCATCAACGAGGTCATGAAGACGCTGCTGGAGTCGATGGTGATCGTGGTGATCGTGATCTACCTGTTCCTCGGCTCCTTCCGCTCGGTGCTGATCCCGATCGTGGCCATTCCGCTCTCGCTGGTCGGCTGCGGCATGCTGATGATCGCCCTGAACTTCTCGATCAACCTGCTGACGCTGCTCGCGATGGTCCTCGCGATCGGCCTGGTGGTGGACGACGCCATCGTGGTGGTGGAGAACATCCACCGGCACATCGAGGAGGGCCTGACACCGGTCGCCGCCGCGCTGCGCGGGGCCCACGAGCTCGTCGGCCCGATCATTGCCATGACGATCACGCTGGCGGCGGTCTACGCGCCGATCGGGCTGCAGACCGGCGTCACCGGCGCGCTCTTCCGCGAGTTCGCCTTCACCCTCGCCGGCTCCGTGCTCGTCTCGGGCTTCGTGGCCCTGACGCTGTCCCCGATGCTCAGCTCGCGCATGCTGCGGCACAACCCGAACCCACGGGGCTTCGAGCAGTTCCTCGAGCAATCCTTCCAGCGGCTGCGGGACCGCTACGAGCGGACGCTCGAGCACGTGCTGGGCGCCCGCCCGGCCGTCGTGATCATCGCCCTGCTGATCTTCACGAGCATCGTCCCGTTCTTCCTGATGACCCGGAAGGAGCTCGCGCCGGCGGAGGACCGCGGGTTCGTGATCGGCTTCCTGAAGGGCGCACCGAACGCGACCCTTGACCAGGGCCTGCGCTACACGGACGCCCTGCAGCCGCTGCTGCGGGCCACGGTGCCGGAGGTGGACCTGATCATGACGGTGATGGGCTTCGACATGTCGAGCGGGCTGCCGAGCCCGAGTTCCGGCGCCGCCCTCGTGGTCCTCAAGCCCTGGAGCGCCCGGCACCGCGGCGCCGCCGAGGTCGCCCAGCAGGTGACCGGCGTGGCGAGCAGCATCTCGGGCCTGGATGCCGCGGCCATCCTGCCCCCGCCGCTGCCCGGCGCCGGCGGTGGCCTGCCGGTGCAGTTCGTCGTGAGTTCGACCGCCGACCACGCCCGCGTCGTGGAGGTGGCCAATGACCTCCTGCAGCGCGCCATGGCCAGCGGCCGGTTTGTCTACGGCGACAACGACCTGAAGTTTGACCAGCCGCAGGCCGACCTCGTGATCGACCGCGACAAGGCCTCGCTGCTTGGCATCGACATGCAGCAGCTCAGCGGCGACCTCGGGTCCCTGCTCGGCGGCGGCTACGTCAGCCGCTTTTCCACCGAGGGCCGCGCCTACAAGGTCACGCCACAGGTCACGCGCACGGCCCGCCTCACGGTGGACCAGCTCGGCAGCTACTATGTCGCCACCGGCCGCGGCGCCCTGGTGCCGCTCTCGAGCATCGCCACCGTGGAGCCGACGACGCAGCCGCGGGTCCTCGGGCGCTTCCAGCAGCTCAATTCCGCCACGCTGGGCCTCGTGCCCCGGCCGGGCGTCTCCCTCGGCGACGCGCTCGACTGGCTGCAGAACGAGTCCGCCCAAACCTTCCCGGAGGGCTTCAGCGCCGACTACAAGGGCGAACTGCGGCAATATGTCCAGGAAGGCAGCTCCCTCCTGGCCACGTTTGCCCTGGCGGTGATCGTGATCTTCCTGGTGCTCGCCGCGCAGTACGAGAGCTGGCGCGACCCGATCATCATCATGCTCGCCGTCCCGCTCTCGATCGCAGGCGCAATGCTCTTCCTGTTCCTCGGCTATGCGACGCTGAACATCTACACCCAGGTCGGCCTGATCACGCTCGTCGGCCTCATCACCAAGCACGGCATCCTCATGGTGGAGTTCGCGAACAAGACCCGGGACGAGCGTGGCTGCACGGTGCGCGAGGCGATCGAGCACGCGGCCGGAGTCCGGCTGCGCCCGATCCTCATGACCACGGCCGCCATGGTGTTCGGCGTGCTGCCGCTGCTTATTGCCCACGGCGCCGGCGCGGAGGCGCGATTCAGCATGGGCCTGGTGATCGCCTCCGGCATGGCCATCGGGACGCTGTTCACGCTTTTCGTGCTCCCGGTGTTCTACACCTTCATCGCGGAGGGGCCGCGGCCAAAGGAACCGACCAGCTCCTGAGGCGCCGCGGCGCCGGCCAGTCCGGAAACGTCCCCGGGGGGAAGGCAAGAAACGCCCAGCGTTTGGCAACGGATCGGGAGGTTCGTGCCTTGTTCCCTCCGGCTGAATGGGATAACAAAGCAGCATGGAGTTGCGCCATCTGCGCTATTTCAAGGCCGTCGCCGAACTCCTGAATTTCAGCCGGGCGGCGGAGTCGCTGCGCGTCGCCCAGCCCGCGCTTAGCCGGCAGGTGCGCAATCTCGAGGGCGAGCTCGGCGTGCGACTGTTCGACCGCAACCGGGTCCACGTCCAGCTCACGGATCCCGGCCGCACGTTCTACGCCCACACCTGCAAGGTGCTCGCCCAGGTGGACGTCGCGGTGGCGTCGGTGCGCGACACGAGCCGGGGCATTGGCGGGCGGCTCCGCCTCAGCAACGACTGGCGGCTCTCGATCCATCTCATCCCGGAAACCGTCGCGGAATTCCGCCGGCTCTATCCCGGCGTCGACGTCGAGCTCGTCGACGGTCCGCTCTCGCAGCAGCTGGCCACCGTGCGGTCGGGCCGCGCCCACCTTTGTTTCCAGCCCCGCGCTTCGATCCCGCCCCGGGGCGACCTGGCCACCCTCCCCATCCTGCGCACGGGCATCAGCCTGGTCGTGGCGCGGACCCACCCCCTGGCCCGCCGCCGCACCGTGCGCCTGTCGGAGCTGCGGGACGAGACCTTTATCCGCATCACCGGCGCCGGGGCGCGCGAGCACCAAGCGCACCTGCTCAAACTCTGCCGCCACGCGGGTTTCAGTCCCAGCTTCGGTGCCCAGCAGGCCTCGTCGCTCGAGGCCCTGTTCGCCGTGGTCGGCTCGGGCTTCGGGCTGACCCTCCTCCCCGACTTTGTCTGCCCGCCGAGCCACCCGTTGGTTTGCGCGGTCCGCACGGACTGCCCGGAGGTCGAGCTCTGCGCGGTCTGGCTGCGGTCGGAGGACTCGGTCCTGCTCGCCCACTATCTCGCGATCCTCCGGACGCGCTGCGCCGCCTGACGCTCAGGCCCGGAGCGCATCGAGCATCGCACGGAACTTCAGGTCGGTCTCCGCGAATTCGCGGTCGGGATTCGATCCGGCCACGATGCCGGCCCCGGCGTAAACTCGGGCGCTCGTGCCGTCCACCAGGGCGGACCGGATGCCTACGAAAAACTCGCCGCCGCCACGCGCGTTCACCCAGCCGATGGCCCCGGCGTACAGTCCGCGCGGGAAAGCCTCGAGTTCCGGGATGCGGGCGACCGCGGCCGCCACCGGTGTGCCACCGACCGCCGGCGTCGGGTGCAGCCAAGCGAGCGCCCGGAGCAGGCTGACCTGCTCGCCGAGCACGGCGCGAACCGGCGTATGGAGGTGCTGCACGTTCGCCAGGCGGCGCAGGCCGGGCTGCGCCGGGTGCTCCACGGTCACGCCGAGCTGGCCCAGTCTGCCCGCAATGGTCTCCAGCACCAGCCGCTGCTCGCGCAGGTCCTTCTCGCTGTGCTGCAGCGCCGAGCCGAGGGCGGCATCCTCGCTGGCGGTGGCACCGCGCCGGATCGAACCCGCCAGGGCCTCGGTCTCGAGGACGCCGCGGCTCACGCGCACCAGACGCTCGGGGCTCGCCCCGATGAAGCTCTGGCCGCGTCCGTTGGCCAGGGAGAATGCATAGCACTCCGGGAAACGCTCCCGCAGGCCGTTCAGGACGCGGAGCGGATGCAGCGGCTGGTCGGTCCGGAGATCAATCGCCCGGGCGAGCACAATTTTCTCGAACTCGCCGGCGCCGATCCGTCCCAGCGCCCGCGCCACCGCCGCCCGGTAGTCCCCGGTTTCCTGGGTCGTGAACCGCGGCGCCGCCGGCTCGTCGGCCGGCGTCGCGTCGCGGTAGCGGAAGCCGGTGAACTTCGCGTGGGCCCGCCACACCCGTTCCGCCAGCGCGTCGATCGGCGAGTCGGGCCGGACCAGCAGGTTCGCCACGGCTGTCGTGGTCGCCCCGGCCCGCGCCACCTGCCAGCGCGGCACGAACACCTGCGCGGCCGGAAACGGCTCGCCATCCCCGACCTCCGCCCCGAAGGCGAACGCCGTGAAAAAATGCGGCCCGCCGAAGGGCGCCTCGACGTCACCCACCGCGATGGTGTGCTCCAGCGTCTCCGCGATGAAGCGCTCGATCACGGCAAACCGGTCCGCGCCGCGCGCGGCGTGCGCCACCGCCACCTCGGCCCCGGAGATGGCGGTCTCCAGGTTGGGCCGTTCCGCATAGAAGTGCGGCTCGCCGGGCTCGAAGATGGACTCAAGCACGGCCAGCGGGTCGAGCGCATCCACCGCGAGCGATATGCTCACAAGCTTCGGCCGGCCGTCGCGCACGGCGGCGGCGTGGCACTGCGCGAGGAAGGCGCGCAGCGCCTCCGGCGACGCGTTGTCCGCGGGATGCAGCGGCAGGATCGTCACGGCTTCGCCGGGGCCGGGCCGGCCGGCTGTGGCCGCGGGAACAGCACAAGCGCCTCCGCCACCTTGCGCCCAGCGAGGCGCGGGCCCCACACCAGCTCGTCCGTCCACGTCGCCCCGGGCGGGTAGCCCAGGACCCCGTTGATCTTGGCGGCAGCTCCGGGCATGACGGCCGCGACGAGCGCGGTGCCGAGCCGGAGGGCCTCGGCCATCGTGGCGAGGGCCGTCCGCAGGCGCGCCTGGTCCGCGGGATCCGCGGACTTGCCGAGCTTCCATGGCGCGCGCCGCTCGATGTAGGCGTTGGTGGCCGTGATGAACGTCATGGCGCGCTCCAGCGCCGTGTGGAATTGGAAGCCCTCGCACAGCGGGAGGAACTCGTCGCGGGTGCGCGCCCACAGCGCCTGCAGCTCCTGCTCGGCCTCCTCGGGCGCACCGGCCGTGGGGATGACGCCGCCGGCGAAGCGGGTGGTCATGTTCAGCGTGCGGTTGACGAGGTTGCCCAGGTTGTTCGCGAGCTCGCTGTTGTAGCGCACGAGGAACTGCTCGCGGGTGAAGTCGCTGTCCTGGCCGACATTCATCTCGCGGATGACGAAATAGCGGAAGGCATCCGGGCCGAACTCGGTGACGAGGTCGAGCGGGTTGAGGGCGTTGCCCAGGCTCTTGGACATCTTCGCGCCGGACTGCAGCCACCATCCGTGGGCGATGATGCCGCCCGGCAGCGGGAGACCGGCCGCATGCAGCATGATCGGCCAGTAGACCGCGTGCGGGGGCACCAGGATGTCCTTGCCGATGACGTGCCAGGTGGCGGGCCAGGTGCCGGGACGGTCGGCGACGGCCGAATAATAATTCAGCAGCGCGTCGAACCAGACATAAGTCACGTACTGCTCGTCGAACGGCAGCGGGATGCCCCATTCGAGGCGCTCGCGCGGGCGCGAGATGCAGAGGTCGTTGAGCGGCTCCTTGAGGAACTCCAGCACCTGCTTCTGGCGGAAGCGCGGAAAAATGAAATCCTCGTGCCGCGCGAGGAAGTCGACCAGCCAGTCCTGGTACTGGCGCAGCTTGAAGAAGTAGTTCGACTCGGTGATCTCGGTCACCTCGCCGTAGATTTCGGGCCAGGACCCGTCCGGGTTGCGGTCCTTGTCCTGGAGGAACTGCTCCTGCCGCGCGCTGTAGAAGCCGCGGTACTCGGCCTGGTAGATCTCGCCCTTGTCGAAGAGCTGCTGGAGCACCTGCCGCACGACCCGCTTGTGCCGCTCCTCCGTGGTGCGGATGAAGTCGTCGTTCGCGATGTTCAGGCGCGGCAGCAGTGCCCGGAACTCGGCGCTGACCTCGTCGGCGAACTGCTGCGGCGGAATCCCGCGCGCGCGGGCGCTCTGCTGCACCTTCTGCCCGTGCTCGTCGACGCCCGTGAGGAAGTGGACCTGGTCACCCATCTGCCGCCGGAACCGGGCAATGACGTCCGTCAGCACCTTCTCATAGGCATGACCCAGGTGCGGCGAGCCGTTCACGTAATCGATGGCGGTGGTGATGTAGAATCGCTTCATGCGGGAGTCGGACAAGGAAAGCCCTCCGGGTGGAAATGTCGAAAGTTTTGACGCGGCCGCCCGCCTCCGGCAATGCTGCGGGGTCCCGGGCAACCGAGTCCATGAACCTCCTCACTCGTCTCATCGGCTATTCGGTGCTGCTCCTTTTCCTGTTCCTGGCGGCCGCCCTCGGGGCGCAGGCCTGGCTGCACCAGCAGACGCGGCGGCTGCAGGCCGAGGGGGTCGAGGCCAAGCGGGCCCAGTTCAACGCGCTGCTGCCCCTGGTCACGCCCGCCGGCGGCCATTGGACCACCGGTGACGCGCCGCGCCTCGGCGCGATGTGCGGCGGGCGGGTCACGGTGTTCACCGGCCCGCCGCCCGCCCCGCCTGCCGACCCGAACCTGCTGAGTTTTGACCAAGTCCTGCCGGACTCGGCCCTGGTCCCGGTCACGGCCCGGGTCACGTTCACCCCCGCGCCCGTCACGCGCCTGCTCGCCCTCTACCAGCGGGTCACGATCGGGCTCCTGATCCTCGGCTTCGTGCTGCTCGGCGCCGGCGGATTTCTCGGGGTGATCGCCTGGCGGAGCCGAAATCCCGCGCCGGCGGCGGACGGCACGCCCGAATCCGCGGCCCGCGACCTCAGCGGTTTCACCCGGCTGGCGGCGCGATCCGTGGCGCAGACCGAGGCCCTCGCCCGCGAGCGCGACGTCCGCCGGCTGGCGGAGGAGGACGCGCTGCTCAAGCAGCGGCTGCTCAACCAGGCGCTCGAGGGTCACGCGCGTCTCGGGCATGACCTGCACGACGGCCTGATCCAGTCTCTCTACGCCGCCGGCCTGACGATCGAGTCGGCGCGCCGCCTCATTCCCGGCGAACCGGCCGAGGCCGACCGGCAACTCGCCCAGTGCGTAGCCAACTTGAACGCCACGATCCGCGATGTGCGCGCCTACATCACCGGACTCGCGCCGGAGCAGCTGCGACAGAGCGGCTTCGCGCAGGCGGTCGAGTCGATCGTCCAGGAACTCCGCGGCGGGCGGCCCGTCAATTTCGACCTGCGGCTCGACGACGGCGCCATTGCCGCCCTCCTGCCCGACCAGGCCACGGAACTCCTGCAGGTGGTCCGGGAGGCCATCAGCAACAGCCTCCGCCACGGCGGCGCGTCGTTTGTCACGGTGCGCGTGCACCGGCAGGACCGCGACCTCTGTCTGCTCGTCCAGGACAATGGCACCGGCTTCGACCCGGCGAAGGTGGGCGCCGGCGGCCACGGCCTCGGCAACCTCCGCGCCCGGGCGTCGCGGCTGGCCGCCGACCTGCGCGTGGAAAGCTCGCCCGGCGCCGGGACGCGCGTGATCCTCACCCTGCATCTTCCCGCATGAGCACGCCGTCCAAGTCCCGCACCCGCCTGGTCCTCGTCGACGACAGCGAGGTCGTCCGGATGGGGCTGCGCGCCCTGCTTGGCGCCGAGCCGGCGCTGCAGCTGGTCGGGGAGGCCGGGAGCGTCGCCGCCGCGGTCGAGACCTGCCGCCGGCACCAGCCGCACGTCGTGCTGCTCGACATCCGCCTGCCGGACGGCACCGGGTTCGACGCGTGCCGGCAGATCCTGCGGCTGCTGCCCGAGACCCGCGTGCTGATCCTGACGTCGGTCGTGGACGAGACCCTGGTGGACGAGGCCATCCGCGCCGGCGCCCACGGCTACCTGCTCAAGGAGATCGACCCGCGCGGCCTGATTCAGGCCATCGCGGATGTGGCGGCCGGGCGCTCCATCCTCGACCCGGCGGTGACGGCCCGGGTGATGCAGTTGGTCAAGGACGGCTCCGGCGCCGCCCAGAGCGCGCTCGCCGTGCTGTCGCCCCAGGAGCGCCGTGTCCTCGCGCTGATCGCCGAGGGCCGCACCAATAAGGAGGTCGGCAACGAACTCGGCCTGGCAGAGAAGACGGTGAAGAATTACCTGAGCAACGTCTTCGAGAAACTCCATGTTTCCCGCCGGTCGCAGGCCGCGGCCATGTATGCCCGGGAATCCCGGCCAGGCAGTTCTGAGCCCGGGACAAAAAGCTGAAGGACACCGGTTGAAGGTTGAGTGGCAGCGGGTCGGACGACTTGGAGCAGACCCGGTGGGAGGTCATTCAAGTCGCTGTGTTCAGCCTTCGGCTTCGGGGCCAAGGTACATCAAGAAGTTGATGGTGTAGCCGCAACGAGGCACAAGAGGCGCCGATCCATCCACTGCCAGCTTGCGCGACACAGGACCTGATGCTTTCAGCCGTGCCCGATTGGGGTACTGTGGGTGGTGGCGAGTTTTTTTGCGCTTTTTGTGCCTCATTGCGGCTACGAAGCTGGGCATAATATTTTCGCTGAACTCTTCACGCTTCACCGGAAAAAATGTTCGCCCTGTCGGGCCGACGCTTTCGGGGCTAACCGCGACTAATCCGCTCCGCTTGGGTGGCGCACATATATTCGGGCGACCAGACTCTCCATGAGCGTGAAACGGCCCGGCTAGGGCCGTTTGGCCCCATTCCGTCGGGACCTTTTTTTCCCGATTCGGCTCTACCCGGCCGGTCGGCTGTCGGCTAAACTCCGCGCACGCCATGAATGCTGTCCTTCCGCCCCAGCGCCGCCTGACCGCGGCGCCTTCGCCCGGACGGAGCCGCCCGCGGACCCGCGCCGGCTTCACCATCGCCGAGGTCATGATGGCTGTCATCGTGATGGCCTTCGCGATCACGACGTCGATCACCACCATGCAGCGCGGCTTTCTCTCGCTCGACACCGCGCGCAACATGACCATCGCCGGCCAGATCATGCAGAGCGAATTCGAGAAGATGCGGCTGCAGCCCTGGACGACGATCGACGCCTATCCCGCCACCGCGACAGCGGTGCCGTACGATGCGGCTCATCCCGAGTACTTCAACATCGACCGGGCGTTCACCTCAAACACCTACATCGGCAACCGCTTCACGCTCCAGCGGGACGTGACGCTCGTTCAGACCGGCCTGAAACAGGTCAAGCTTACCTGCTCCTGGACCAGTTATGACGGCCGCCGGATCTCCCGCAGCTACTTCACCTATTACGGACAGAACGGGCTTTATGACTACTTCTACAATTCGCTCTGAGCGCCGCGCCCGCGGCTTCACCCTCGTCGAGGTGATGATCGCCGCCACCCTCGGCACGTTCGTGCTGGCGGGCGTGCTTTCCACTTTCCTCATGCTGGGGCGGTCCGGCGCGAACGTGGCCAACTACAGCGTGATGGAATCCCAGGCCCGCCGGGCCCTGGAGGAGTTCTCGCAGGACCTCCGCATGTCGAGCGGCATCACCTGGAACAGCGCCAGCTCGATCACGCTGACCGTGCCGAACAACTACACGCCAACCTCCGGAGTCGTGACCTACTACTATGACTCGACGGCGAAGACGTTCAACCGGCGCCCCAAGGACAGTTCCACGGCTACAGGCACGACGACCTTCATCAGCAACGTCACGAGCTTTGCCTACTCCCGCTACGATCGCATCAACAATGCCGCGACGCTCGATACCACGACCAAGCGCATCCAGCTGAACATGACGGCGAGCACGGCAAACGTCACCCGCACCGTCCCGGGCGCGAGCAACATCATCGTCTCCGCGTCCTTCATTCTCCGCAACAAGTACGCCAACTGACCGCCCCATGAACCCGCACCGCACCCGCTTTTCCGACCGTCGTGGCTCCATCCTCCTCGTGGCCATGCTCCTGGCTGCCATCATCGGCGTGTCGCTGGTGAGCTACCTCAATCTCTCCAACAACTCGCTGAAGCAGGCGCAGCGGACGTTCTATGCCAACTCCGGCATGAACCTCGCCGAAGTCGGCCTTGAGCAGGCGATCTACTGCTTCAACACCATCGACAACGTGGCGAACGTCAATGACGCGTGGCCGTCCTGGACGCTCAACAGCACCGCCTACAACTCGAGCTCGAGCCCGTACACGCCTTATGCGGTGAAAGAATACACCGGCTACGACGTCGGTCCGAATACCACCGGCAAGGTGAAAATCTATGTGCACTACTATCAGGGCGGCTCCGGGGTCTCGCCCGTCATTGTCGCCAAGTCGACCATCTCCCAGCCGAACGCCCCGGTGATCGAGAAGTACATCGAGGTCACGCTGCGGAAGCGCGCGCTCTTCGCCAACGGCCTCGTCGCGCGGCAGAATGTCACATGGATGGGCCAGCCCATGGCCGACAGCTGGGACTCCCATGGTGACACGCAGACACCGGCCGTCGCCTACAGCTCGGCCGTCCGCACGGCGAATGTCGTGGTGGGCAGCATCTCGGGCAACATCGGCCTGGCGGGCGGCGAAGTCTGGGGCTACGCGAAGACCGGCGAGTTCGGGAGCATCACCGGCGGTTCCGTTCATCCGCTCGGGACCTCGACCGACGATCCGACCCGGCGGACCAACGACTTCAATGCCACGTTCCCGAACCCGACGACGCCCGTGCCCGCGGCGACCAACAGCATCACGTCGAACATCACCAGCTCCACGACCTTCCCGCGCGGCGGCGACGTCAGCACGATGGTGGCCGGCGTGCAGACCTACTATTATACGTTCTCGACCTCGGCCAACATCAACATCAACGGCAGCGACAACATCGCGGTCTCGGCGGGCGCCCATGTCGTCTTTATCATGAACAACCGCAGCGGCACGACGGCCATCAGCTGCACCGGCAATTCGCAATTCAGCGTTGGGCTCAACTCGACCTTTGACGTCTACACCGACGGCAACGTCCGGATCGCCGGCAATGGCATGGCCAACGCCAACAACTACGCCGCCTCGGCCAAGTTCTGGGGCACCAACACGACCAGCCAGAGTTTCGACATCAGCGGCAACGGCCAGCTCATCGGCATCGTCTACGCGCCCAACGGCGATGTCAGTCTCAACGGCGGCGGCACGAACGGCCTGATGATGGGCGCGGTCGTCGCGAAGAGCATCACGATGAACGGCCAGACGACCTTCCACTACGACGACTCACTCGGCCGGCTGACCACGGGCAACCCGTACGGCATCTCGAAGTGGCGCGAGCTCCAGTCCAAGACTGAGCGCGATTCCTATTCGACCCAGCTGGCGCTGTAGGTTCGAGGTCCGGATTGCACAGGAGCAAACGGAGAGAACCGAGAGGAAGAAACCACTAATATTCGCTAATCCGCACTAATAGTTCCAGGTGCCCGGATCAGTGCGGATTAGCGAAGATTAGTGGTTCCCCAACCCTCCGTTCCCTCCGTTTCCTCCTGTAAAATGCCTTGCGGCCGTCATTACGCCGAGGGCCCATGGCGCCGCCACCACTCGACGAGCCGCGCCCAGGCCCGGCCACGGTGGCTGATCCCGTTCTTCTCCGCCTCCGACAGCTCCGCGAAGGTCTGGGTGTAGCCGTTGGGTACGAACAGCGGATCGTAGCCGAAGCCGCCTCCGCCCACCGGGTCGTCCCGCAGGTGTCCGTCGCAGCGGCCCTCGAACACCAGTTCGTGCCCGCGCCCGTCGATCAGGACCAGGACGCAGGTGAAATGGGCTGAGCGCTTCCCGGCAGGCACCCCGTGCATCGCCCGGACCAGCTTGCGCAGGTTCGCCGCGCCGTCGCCCTGGGGACCGGCATAGTACGCCGACTCGACCCCGGGCTGCCCGCCAAGCGCCGCCACGCTCAGGCCGCTGTCATCCGCCAGAACCCACGAGCCCTCCGGCAGACGGGCGTGCAGGGCCCGGGCCTTCTTGGCGGCGTTGCCCGCAAAGGTGCCGGTATCTTCCACGACCGGAGGCATGCCGCCCACCGCCCGTGCCGAGACGATCTCGACCGGCAGTCCCGCCTCCTCCGCCAGCGCGGAGAATTCCGCGACCTTGTGCGCGTTAGCCGAGGCTAAATGTAGTCTCATCGATGAACATCTGCGCCGGATAGGTCACCCGGCCGCGCGTCAGGGTGTCACCGCCGAAGGCCTCGTGGCGCACGTCGCTCAGGCGGATCGCGTTCAGGAGCTTCTCGGTCCGCAGGCCGCTCAGCATCGCCTTGGACCGGTCGTCCGCAAGCAGCACCGGCGCGCGATAGACGAAGAGGTAGTCGAGCTGCTTGTCCTGGAGGATCTGGCTCACCAGCTGCGAGCCGCCCTCGAAATAGACGCCGGTGATCTTCTCCTGCGCGCAGCGCTTCCGAAACTCCCCCATGGGCACCCGCTGGGTCGCGGACGGCAGGATCCACACCTGCACGCCGAGCTCCCGGAGCTTGCGCACATACCCCATGCCGCCGTGGGGCGTGGTCACCACGATCGTGCGCTCCCGGAACTCGTCCGTGTAGACCGACGGCATCGCGCGGTCGGCCACCGAGCGGAGCAGGCCGTCGAAGACGAAGCGCCACGGGCACCACTCCGCCTCGCCGGCCCGCCGGGCCGTGAGGCGGGGATTGTCGGTCATCACGGTGCCGGCGCCGACGGCGATCGACGGAAACAGCCGCCGCCAGCGCATGACGTCGGCCCGGGCCGCCTCGCCGGTGATCCAGCGCGAGTCGCCCGACCGGCACGCGATCCGGCCGTCGAGGGTCACCGCCGACTTGGCCGCGACGAGGGGCGTCTCGTGCTCGATCCAGTGGTTGAAGATCAGGTTCAGGTCGGTGCACTCGTCGGCCAGCACGCCCTCGATCACCTCGATGCCGGCGGCGCGCAGCACCTCGAAGCCGCGGCCGGCGTGCGCCGGATTCGGGTCGCGGGCCCCGACCACCACCCGCTTGAGTCCCGAGGCGATGATCGCCTCGGTGCACGCACCCGTGCGCCCCGCCGTGGAACACGGCTCCAGCGTCACGTACATCGTCGCGCCCTCCCGCGGCCGGTGGCCCAGCGCCAGCAGCGCCAGGCGCTCCGCATGGGGCCCGCCATCTTGGGCATGCGCCCCTTCGGCCATGATGCGGCCGTTCTCGACGATCAGCGCGCCGACCATGGGATTCGGGTGGGTCCCGCCCCAGGCCTGGCGCGCCACCTCGAGCGCCCGCCGCATGAAGATCTCGTGTTCAGCCACTGACATAGGGATTCGACTCCTTTTCGATTCCCACCGTCGTATCAGGCCCGTGGCCCGGGTAAACGATAGTTTCGTCGGGCAGCGTGTAGATCTGGCGGCGGATCGAGTCCTCCAGGACCGGCAGGCTGCCGCCCGGGAAATCCGTGCGGCCGACCGAGCCGGCAAAGAGCGCGTCGCCGACAAACGCCGCCCGGGCGGCCGGGAGGTAGAACAGCACATTGCCGGGGCAGTGGCCCGGCACGTGGCGCACTTCGACCGTGACGCCCAGGGCCTGAAAGGTCTCGCCCGGCCGGACCCAGGTGTCGGGATGCACCGGTTCAAGCTTCAGGCCGGGCATGAGGAAGGCGCTCATGACCTCGGGGGTCTCGTAGAGCACGCGGTCATCGGCATGCGCCCGCACCCGCGGCCTGGCCTGGCGCACCACCTCGGCGGCGCCCTGGGTATGATCCCAGTGCCCGTGAGTCAGCCAAAGTTCCGTCAACCGGCAGCGTTCCCGCGCCAGCAGGGGCGCGACCTCCGCCCACACGTCGCCCGGCGCATCGACCAGGACGGCCTCGCCCCGGGCCGGGTCGGCGAGCAGGTAGGCATTCGTCTGGATCGGTCCGGCCGGCAGGACGTGGAGGTTCATTCCGGGGAAGTTTCCCAAGGCCGGGCACTGACGCGCAATCGCGAAAAATCCCCTTCCCTTTCCCGGCCCGGCGGCTAGCTCATACCCCCTATGCCCACGCTCAAGTTCGCCGTCCTCGCCGGAGACTACATCGGTCCGGAAGTCATGACCGAGGCCCTGCGCGTGCTCGAGGCCGTGGCCCGGCTCGACCAGCTCCGCCTCGAGTACACGGCGGCGGAGGTGGGTGGCGCGGCGATCGACCGCCATGGCGTCGCCCTGCCGGACTCGACGATCAAGACCTGCGCCGCCGCCGACGCCATCCTGTTCGGCTCGGTCGGCGGCCCGAAGTGGGAGAAGCTCCCGCCGAACCAGCAGCCCGAGCGCGCCGCGCTCCTGCCGCTGAGGAAACACTTCACGCTCTTCGCCAACATCCGACCCGGGCTGCTCTATCCGGAGCTGGCCGACGCCTCGCCGCTGAAGTCCAGCCGCATTCCCAACGGCATCGATATCGTCTGCATCCGCGAGCTCACCGGCGGACTCTATTTCGGCCAGCCGAAGACCACCACGACCCTGCCGGACGGCGACATCCAGGCGGTCGACACGATGGTTTACCGGAAGAGCGAGATCGAGCGGATCGTCGCGACCGCGATCATCGCGGCCCGCGCCCGCCGCCAGAAGCTGTGTTCAGTCGACAAGGCGAACGTCCTTGAAACCTCGGTGCTCTGGCGCCGGACGGTGACCGACTACTGCGCCAAGCACGCGCCGGACCTCGCGCTCTCGCACATGTACGTGGACAACGCGGCCATGCAGCTCGCGCGCGACCCGAACCAGTTCGACGTGTTCGTCACGGAAAACATGTTCGGCGACATTCTCTCCGACGAGATGGCCGTGATCTGCGGCTCGCTCGGGATGCTGTCGTCCGCATCATTGGGCGCCGGCCGGAACTCGCACGCCCTGCCCTTCGGCCTCTACGAGCCGGCGGGCGGCACGGCGCCCGACATCGCGGGCAAGAATCTCGCCAATCCCTGCGCCCAGATCCTCTCCGCCGCGCTGATGCTCCGCTACAGCTTCGGCCAGGAGCGGTCCGCCGCGCGCATCGAGGCGGCGGTCCGGCGGGCGGTCGTCGCCGGCACCCGCACGGCCGACATCGCCTTCGGCGGCGCCTCGGTCGGCACGCGCCAGATGACCGACGCCATCTTGGCCCAGCTGGCCTGAGCCGCGCGGCCGGGGCGGCGCCGCGCCCGCCGGAGCGCTTGCCTGTCCGCTCGTAATCCTGTCTCCTCCGCCTTTCGCATGACGTCCGCCCAGATCCGCCAGTCCTTCCTCGATTTCTTCGCCCGGCACGGCCACTCCATCGTGCCCTCGGCCTCGCTGATGCCGACGGCGCCCAATCTGCTGTTCACCAACGCCGGCATGAACCAGTTCGTGCCGTACTTCCTCGGCGAGCAGGCCGCCCCGTGGAAGCGCGTGGCCGACACCCAGAAGTGCATCCGGGCGGGCGGCAAGCACAACGACCTCGAGGACGTGGGCTACGACACCTACCACCACACGATGTTCGAGATGCTCGGCAACTGGTCGTTCGGCGACTACTTCAAGCGCGAGTCGCTGACCTGGGGCTGGGAGCTGATCACGAAGGTCTGGGGCATCCCGCCGAAGCGCCTGTTCGCCACGGTGTACGCGCCCGACAAGGCCAAGGGTGACCCGTCGGAATTTGACCAGGAGGCCTACGACATCTGGGCCGGGCTGTTCCGGGCCGCGGGCCTTGATCCGCAGGTCCACATCGTGAACGGCAACCGGAAGGACAACTTCTGGATGATGGGCGACACCGGCCCGTGCGGCCCGTGCTCCGAGATCCACTTCAACCTGATGCCGTCCGATGACGAGCAGGCCGGCCGCCGGCTGGTCAACTCCTCCTCGCCACGCTGCATCGAGATCTGGAACCACGTCTTCATCCAGTACAACGCGAACGCCGACGGCACGTTCTCGCCGCTGGCCGCCAAGCACGTCGACACCGGCATGGGCTTCGAGCGCGTCGCCGGCATCCACGCCTCGAGCAAGGGCTTCACCGACTTCACTGCCGAGCCGTCAAACTACGCCGCCGACGTCTTTGCCCCGCTGTTCGCGAAGGTCGCCGCCCTTTCCGGCCAGACGTATCATGGCACCGTGCCGACGAAGCGCGAGGGCCTGAGCGAGCAGGAGCGCATTGACGTCGCCTTCCGCGTGTTGGCCGACCACGCCCGCACCATTTCCTGCGCGATCGCCGACAACATTCTCCCCGGCAACGAGGGCCGCAATTACGTCATCCGCCGCATCCTGCGCCGCGGCATCCTGTACGGCCGCAAGCTCGGCCTGCCGGTCGGCTTCTTCGAACAGCTGGTCACCCCGGTCGTCGAGTCACTCGGCGAGGTGTTCCCGGAGCTCAAGGACCGGCAGGAGACCATCCGCCGCGTCATCCGTTCGGAGGAGGAATCGTTCGGCCGCACCTTGGACAAGGGCCTTGCCCAGTTCGAGTCCGCCTTGGACCAACTCAAGGGTCAGAAAATTTTCCCGGGCGCCCAGGCGTTCCTGCTCTACGACACCTACGGCTTTCCGCTCGACATGACCCAGTTGCTTGCCGCCGAGCGCGGGCTGACGGTCGACACGACCGGATTCGACGCACTCATGCAGCAACAGCGCGATCGCGCGCGGGCTGCGCAGAAAAAGGAAGTCATCGTCGCGGCCACCGAGGACAGCGCTGACGCCAAGCTCTCGCCGACCGTCTTCGTCGGCTACATGTTGACCCCCACGACCGCGGTCCATGCCACGCTCACGGACGTCGTGAAAACCGAGAAGGCCACCTTCCTCGTCTTCGACCAAACGCCGTTCTACGCCGAGCTGGGCGGCCAGGCCGGGGACGCGGGGCACGCGCTGGTCGGCGGGCACTCGATCGCGATCGTGGACTGCGTCAAGGACAAGGCCGGCCGGCACCTGCACAAGGTCGCCGCCGACGCCAAGCTCCCGGCGCTCACTCCGGGCAGCGAAGCGACGCTCGCCGTGGACTTCGCCCGCCGCCGCGCGATCTCGCGGCACCACTCCGCCGCGCACTTGATCCACTGGGCGCTGCGCAAGACCCTCGGCACGCATGTGCGGCAAGCCGGCACGTCCAAGACGCCGGATCGCATGCGCTTCGACTTCTCCCATTTCGAGGCCGTGACCCCGGCGCAGCTGGCCGAGGTCGAGCGGCTCGTGAACGAAAAAGTCATCGATAACTCGCCGGTGCAGGCCTACGAGACCGAGTTCGACAAGAAGCCGGCGGACACGCTGGCGTTCTTTGGCGACAAGTACGGCAAGATCGTGCGCGTGGTCGATATCGGCGGCTTCAGCCGCGAGCTCTGCGGCGGCACGCACGTCGCGACGACCGGCGAGATCGGCCTGGTCAAGATCACCGCGGAGATGGCCATCGCCGCCGGCACCCGCCGCATTGAGGCCGTCGCCGGCCAGGCGGCCTACGACTTTGTCGCGCACGAGGAGGCCGCGCTCAAGGCAGTCAATACCCGGCTCAACGCCGGGCCGCAGGATGTCGCCCAGAAGCTCGACGCCCTTATCACGTACCAGAAGGAGCTCGAGAAGAAGCTCAAGGCCTTCGAGTCAAAGGCCGCGGCCGGGCTCGCCGACGAGCTCGCCGCCGGCGCAAAGGTCCGCGACGGCCTTAAGTGGGTTTCCGCGGTCGTGAGCGCCGACAACCAGGACGCCCTCCGGTCGCTGGGGAGCCAGGTCGTGAACAAGGTCGGCCCCGGGGCGGTCGTCCAGCTCGGCACCCTCCTCGACGGCAAGGTCGCCCTCGTCGCCTACTGCTCGCCCGAGGCGATCAAGGCGGGCCTGGCGGCCGGCAAGCTCATCGCCGCCCTCGCCGGCAAGCTCGGCGGCAAGGGTGGCGGCAAGCCCGACTATGCCCAGGGCGGCGGCGGCGATGCCAGCAAGCTCGCCGACGCGCTCCGGCTCTGAGCCATGGGCGACGGTGCCCACGCCGAGTTGCGGCACCTCTTCAGCCCGGCGCGCTTCCGGGCGCTCGGGCGCATCTTCGCCGAATGCCAGCCGGGATTCGACGAGGCCCGCTTCGTCCGGCTGGCCACGCGGCAGCTTGACGATCTCAGCCTGCTGCAGCGGATGCGCGCCGGCACGCATGCACTGCGCGAGACGCTGGCCGGCGACTTTCCCACGGCGATCCCGGTCCTGCGGCAGGCCGCGCCGCTCATCGGCCATTCCTTCGTCGGAATGCTGCTGCCGGACTTCGTCGGCGTCTACGGCCGCGGGCAGTTCGACGCCGCGATGGACACGCTGGAATACCTCACCCGCTTCTCTTCCGGCGAATTTGCCGCCCGCGAGTTCATTCGCGACGATCCCTCGCGCGCCCTCGCCATCATGGAGCGCTGGTCCCGCAGCCCGGACGACCAGGTGCGCCGGCTCGCATCCGAGGGTTCGCGGCCGCGCCTGCCGTGGTCGTTTCGCCTCGAGCTGATCGTGGCCGAGCCGAACCTCACTGCGCCGATCCTAGAGAACCTCAAGGCCGACCCGAGCCTGTACGTCCGGAAGTCGGTCGCGAACCATCTCAACGACATCTCGAAGGACCACCCCGACTGGATGCTGGCGCGCCTTCGCGCCTGGGATCTCGCCCACCCGGCCACCGGCTGGATCGCGAAACGGGCGGCACGAACCCTAATCAAGGCCGGCCACCGAAAGGCGCTGGCCCTGTTCAGCTTCGGCCAGCGACCAAAGGCCAAGGTCCAGGGCTTCGCCGTGCGGCCCGCCCAGCTTCGCCTCGGGCAGACGGTCGAGCTCGCCTTTGACCTCGTCTCCTCCGCCCACCGCCCGCAGTCGCTCGCGATCGACTACCGCGTCCATTACGTCAAGGCCTCCGGCGGCACTTCGGCGAAGGTGTTCAAGCTCCGCGAGCTGACCCTCGGGCCCGGGGCCCGCGTGGCGGTGCGGAAGCGGCAGGTGATCCGCGACTTCACCACCCGGCGCCACTACCCGGGCCGCCACCGCGTCGAAATCCAGGTCAACGGCGAGATTCTTGCCGCCGGCCACTTCGATCTCCGCCGATAAGGTCTTGCCATATGGCACCATCGTTAATGCCATATGGCAGATTGGACTTGAGATCGGGCCGCGGGCCGCCAACGTGGTGGCATGAAGAAGCGGACCGCCAAGCCGGCGACTTATGAGCAGGTGCACGACAACGCCGCCATGGCCGGGCGGGTTGAGGAAGGCCTGCCCATCACGGACGTCGTCACGTTCGGCCGGGAGGTCGGATTCACGACCGAGGAGCTTGCGCGGCTGATCCACATCCCGCCGCGGACCTATGCCCGCCGCGTCGCCTCGTCGGCGCGGCTGAAGGTGCCGGAGGGCGAGCGCGCGGTCCGGCTGATGCGCCTTTACGACCACGCCAAGCGGCTTTTCCGCACGCACGAGAACACCCGCGGCTGGCTGCACAGCCCCCTGCTGGTGCTCGGCGGCCGGACGCCGCTGGAGTTTGCCCAGACGGAGCCCGGGGCGCGCGAGGTTGAGAACGTCCTCGGGCGCATCGAGCACGGCGTCTATTCATGAGCCTGCTCCGCGTCTGGCGGATCTGCGCGGTGGAGCATGCCGGCGCCGCCTTTTCGGGCGAGGGCGCCCGGCGGTACGGCGGCCGCTGGACGACGCCGGGCCTGCCGGCGGTGTACGCGTCGGAGTCGCGCGCGCTGGCCACGCTGGAGGTGCTCGCGCACGTGGATGACCGGCGCCGGCTGGCTGACCGGGCCTGGGTCTGCCTCGAGGCCACCCTGCCGGCGGAGCTGGTCGAGAAACCGGCGCGGGTGCCGGATTCCTGGCGCCGCTATCCGCAGACCCAGGAGACGCAGGCGTTCGGCACGGCCTGGCTGCGGTCGGCGCGCACGGTGGCCCTCCGGGTGCCTAGCGCGCTGGTCCCGGGCGAGTTCAACTACCTGCTCAATCCGGCCCACCCCCAGTTCGCCAAGGTCCGGATCAGCCCGCCCGAGCCCTTCAGCCTCGATCCCCGGCTCGCCGCGCGGCGGAGGTAAACCAGCGCCTTGCCCTTGCCGCGGACCGCGGACCCCACCACCTTGGCGGCATGTCCCTGGCCGTGGAGCCCCCCACCCGTTTTGCGATCCTCGCCTTCAATGCGGGCAACCAGCTCGCCGTGCGGAGCGACGGCCGCCGGCTGGACGTGGCCTTCCAGGGCGCGACGCCGGCCGAGGCGACCGCCGCGCTCGCCGCCGGCTTCGCCCGGCACCTGCCGCCAGCCGAGTTTTTCACGGCGGCCCTCGACGGGACCCCGTACACCACCTCGTTCACACAGGTCTCCGACCCGCCGGCGACGGCCGACCTTGTTTTTCTTTCCCTGGATGCCTTGGCGGCCAGAACCGCGGAGCTGACCCAGACCCTGGCCGGACTGTTGCGGGAGTTGGATCCCTACTTGGTGGAAATTCCCTACCTTCACCTCGGCGAGAACGACTTTATCTACAAGTTCCGGCCGGCGCAGGAGCGGAACGTGGCCATTTACGGACAGGATGCGCTGGCCGGCGCGCTCTACCAGTCGCAGCTCTGCTCGGCCATCAAGGCGCTGGCCCGCCAGCACGAGCGATCGGCAGCCGCGCCCGTCGTGCTGGACTTCGGGGCGGTCCAGTATGTGATCCCGAGCCACTTCGGCTTCTGCCTAGGCGTGAAGAACGCCATCGAGCGGGCCTATGAGACGCTCGCCGAGAATCCCGGCCGCCGGGTGTTCATGCTTTCGGAGCTGATCCACAATCCGTTCGTCAACGAGGACCTCCTGCGGCGCGGGCTCCGGTACCTGCAGACCGACAAGGGCGAGCCGTACGCCAGCGACGGCCGGCTGGCGCGCGAGGCCCCGGGCGAGCCGACGCTTTGGGACACGCTGACGCCCGACGACATCGTGATCATCCCGGCCTTCGGCGCCACCGACGAGGACAAGCGGCGGCTGGTGCGGAAAGGCATCGCGGTCTACCACTACGACGCGACGTGCATGCTGGTGGAAAAAGTCTGGAAGGCGGCCCGCGCCTACGGCCGCGAGGGCTACACCGTCATCATCCACGGCAAGCGCGAGCACGAGGAGACGAAGGCAACCTTCTCGAACACCCGCCGCTGGGCGCCCGCGGTAATTGTCCGGAACCTGGACGAGGCCCGCCAGCTGGGCGAACTGGTTGGGCACACGGACGCCGCCACCCAGGCGCGCTTTGACGAGCTGTTTGCCGGCCGGCACACCCCGGGATTCAGCGTCGCGCACCATCTCGGCCGCGTGGCAGTCGTGAACCAGACCACGCTCCTGATGAACGAAACCCTGGGCATCCTCGACCACCTGCGGGCCGTCTACCGCAATCGGTTTGGCGACGAGACCCGGGTGGGCGGCAGCGCGAAGCGCGACACGCTGTGCTACGCCACGCAGGTCAACCAGGATGCGCTGAGCCGGGCCCTGGCGGAGCCGCTGGACGCCGCGTTCGTGATTGGCGGCCGCAACTCGTCCAACACCTACCAGTTGTTCCGCCTCTGCGAGCTGAAGCTCGGACCCAAGGCGTTTTTTATCCAGTCGGAGTCGAGCATCCGTTCGCCCGCCGAGGTGGCCCACTACGTCTATGTCGGCAGCGGCGCCGGCCGCCTGGAAACCCGGCCGCTCTGGTCGGACGCCACCGGCCCGAAGCGCGTCCTCATCACCGGCGGCGCCAGTTGTCCCGACGGCATCATCCAGCAGGTGATCACGCGCATCAACGGGTTCTTCCCGGCCGACAAGCTAAGGCGGATGGAGGACGTGCTGCACGACCTCGGCGGCTAGAGCAATCAAGCACGAATTGTCGCCGCAGGGAGGCGCAAGAGGCGCAAGAACCCGTCGTCAGCGCGTTGCGACCTGCTAAGGCGAAAGCCCGAGGGATTCGATCGCTCTGACGCCGTGCCTTCGGCATCGGTTCGGTGGTCTCGGTGGCGCCCACCCAGACTGGAATGCGTTATCCGGCCGGCGCGCGAGTGCGGCGCACATGCACGACCAGCAGCCCCCAGCACACGGCGGATACCACGAGGGCGCCGGGCAGCGCACACAGCACCGCCTGGCGCAGGTCGCCCCAGCGATCGGAGAGGTAGCCGACGAACTTCGGCGACCAGAGGTCGCCCAGCAGATGGATGGAGAAGATCGACGCCGCCATCGCGCTGGCGCGCATGGTCACCGGCACGGTTTCCAGGATCAGGGTGTTGACCGGACCCGTGGAGAAAAAGAGCAGGAACATGGTCCCGACCAGCGCGACCTTGGCCCACGCCAGATCGTCGAGGGTGAAGGCCAGGAAGGCCGCGGGCGCGGCCAGCGAGGCACTGAGCGCGAGCAGCCAAGCGTAGCCTGAGCCGGTGCGCCGCTGCCAGCGCGTCGCCCAGAAACCGCCGATGAGCGTCGCAAACAGTCCGGTCGCGGCCAGCGCGGCGCTGAAGAAGAACCCGGCCCGGTCAAGGGGCAGATGATGGATGCGGTGCAGAAACGAGGGTGCCCAGAGCGAAAACCCGCCCATGGCAAATGTCTGCGCGACGTAGCCGGCC
This sequence comes from Verrucomicrobiota bacterium, assembly GCA_018239675.1. Classification (GTDB taxonomy): domain Bacteria; phylum Verrucomicrobiota; class Verrucomicrobiia; order Opitutales; family Opitutaceae; genus Opi-474. Next base: position 6,358 of record JAFEGX010000099.1, on the reverse strand, counting down.
ACGACGAGCACGTAGCCCCGGTATTTGAACAGATCGAGGTACACCCGCCAGCCCACCGGCTCGGCGACGACGGCCGGGACGGGCGCGGGATAACCCTCCTGGCGATCGCTCGCGCCCCGCTCCGGTTCCCGGAGGAAGAAGAGCGAGAACGCCAGCAGCAGCCCAGGGTAGCCCGCCCAGAGGAAGGCGGATCGCCAGCCGAAGTGCACGGCCATGAATCCACCCATCAGGTAGCCCAGCGCCGAACCCACCGGGATCGCGAGATAGAAGATCGTGATGGCGTTATTGCGGCGCCAAGACGGGAACAGGTCGGCGATCCAGCCCGGGCTGATCGTGCCGAAGCTGGCCTCGCCGAAGCCGACCAGTATCCGAAATAGCAGCAGCGCCCAATAGACGCTGGTGTGGCCGGAGAGAAGCGTGCCGAGACTCCAGACAAACACGCCGCCGCCGATCAGCCACGTGCGTGACAGCCGGTCGCCCAGCCAGCCGAAGACCGGGGCGGTGAGGAAATACCCCAGCATGAACGCCGTGGCGATATTCCCGGCCTGCTCGTCGCCCAAATGCAGCTCTCCCTGCAGCGCGGGCAGGACGGCGGCCAGGAGTTGCCGGTCGAGATAGTCGAGCAGGTTCAGCCCGGTCAGGACCGCCAGCGTGGCGACGGGCCAGAGTGGTTTCTCGCCGTTGGTCACGGCCGCCGAGCAAATCCGCGGGGCGCCTGCTTGGAAAGCACGAACGGGCGCGCCCCGCTCAGAACCGGATGTTCATGCCGAGCCGGAGACCCTGCAGGCGCGACAGGTCCACCCGCGTCGCGTAGTTCGAATCGGTCGAGCTGATCGTCTGGTCGTAGCTGCCGGTGTCCTGGAAGAACGCGCCGGCATAGGCGCCGGCCCGCTCGGTCAGGTCATACTCGAGCGTGGCATCGGCGTAGAAGCCGGGCAGCACGCGCTCGGTGGAATCCGACTCGGTCTTCACGACGTCGTCGCCGACCTCGGGCTTAAAATCCTCGATCACCGTGTAGTTCGAGCCCACGAACACGAGGGCGCCGCCCACGCTGGCCGTGGCCTTGAACTTTTCCGTGAAATTGTACGTGAGCGACGGGCCGACGCGGAACGTGAAGTAGCCGGCGCGCACCCGCCAGCTGTTGGTGACGATGCCCGGGCTGGTCGTGACGATCCGGCCGAGCGGCGTGGCGCCCAGCAGCGTCGTCGTGTCGGTCGACACGGTCGTGTAGCTGCCGTCGGGATTCTGCACGGCGGTCACGCCGGACGACGGGGCCAGGTACGGGGGCGCCGGCGGCGTCTGACCGTTCAGCGAATAGTAATCGGTCGTGGTCGTGAGCGTGGCGGCCAGGTCGGCCTTCTTGGTGGCTTTGACCTGGTTCAGGCTCATGCCCATGAACAGGGTCCAGGAGAGCTTCTTGGTCAGCTGCTTCATGTCCCGCGAGACCACCACCTCGACCCCGTAGCTGGAGTCGCCGTTTTGACCGAGAGTGCCGGGATCGGCGATCGCGGCGGAATAGCCGTGGAAAGCCATCGTGCCGTCGTCCTGGATCTGTCCGAGGAAGTTGTAGCTCCACGAATTGGTGTAGCCGTCGGGATTGACCGGGGCGGTGTTGCCGTCGGAGTCCGTGATCTTGCGGGTGTCCTTGAAGACGGCGCCGTCGTGATAGTAGCGGATCAGGCCGGCCGAAGTGTAATCCGAGAGCAGGTCACCGGAGGACACCGTCCCCTTGCCGCTGAAGGAGGTCTTGTCGCCCGAGAGCTGCCGCATGCCGAGGCGGAGCGTCATCTTCGGGGTGTAGATGTACTCGTCGAGGCCGAAGTCCGTGATGATCTCGTCCCGGGGATCGCCACCCTCTTCCTGAGCGTGCAGCGCCACCAGACCGGAAAAGACGGCGATTGCGGCGGACGCCAGGCGGATGATTCTCATGTAAGTGGGTATGGGCAAGGAGACTGGGACGGCCAAAGTCGGGAAAGGTTTCAAAAAAGCATCTGGGGGCGGCCCGGGCGAGGTCAACCCCTGAGATTCCGCCCGGCGACCGGCCGGGGGCGTCACGTATTGAACTCGTCGGCGGCCACCCGGGCGGCGCGTTCCTTCTCTTCCTTGAGGGCGGCCGCGGCCGCCGGGTCGATCTGGGCGAGCCGCTCTCGCAGCTCGCGGCTCCGGGTGCGGAGATCCTCCTCGCGCTGCTCGAGCTCGGTCTCCTTCTCCTGCTGGGCCTGGACCTTCTCAAACAGCTTGGTCTCGGCCTCGTCGAGGAACTGCTCGCGCTCGCGGAGGCCCTGCTGGCCCTCCTTCAGCGCCTGTTCCTGGCGCTCCAGCTCGGCCCGCAGCTTCTCGAGGGCCGCCTGCTCCTCCGGACTGACCTCCTTGGCGGGAACCGCGCGACGGGAGGCGGCGAGGAGCTGCTCGCGGGCCACCAGCAGCGCCTCGGTCTCCGCCAGGTCGCGTTCGCGGTCCGCCAGGCGGATCTCCATCTCGGCAATGGTGCGCTCGCGGTCCGCCAGCGAAGCCTCGAGCAGGCGGAGCGAGCGCTCGAGCTCGGCCGCCCGGGCGCCGTCGAGCGGCTGGCCGCCGCCGCCGGGAAACGGCGAGCGCGTGGCCTCGACGACGGCGCGGATGGTCTCCCGCGCGGCGGTGGACGCCTCGGAGATCTCGAACGGCGAATGGGTCAGGCCCCGGCGGCGGCGGAGCACCAGGGGCTTCGGTCCGCTGCTGGTGTGGACCGGAAACTTGATCGCTCCGGGCGGCGGCACCGGAGCCTTCACTCCCCCGGGGGCCGGGGTCTGGAAAGGCTTCGGAACGGGTGCGGGTACGGCGCCGGGAGCAGGTGCGTCAGGCATGGCTGGCCCTGACTATTTCCCGAAAAGGCGGCCAAGCGAACCAAAAAGTCCGCCCTTCTTCGCAGTCTTGCCGGTGGTGACGAGGTAATACATCTCGGTCGCGCGCTTCTCCGCGTCCGGGTTGCCAAGGACCACCAGGTGGCGGGTCAGCGAGCCGCCCGAGCTGAGGTCCTTCTGGAGGGCCGCGAGGTCCGCCTTGAACCACTCGGCCACCTTCGGCGCGCGGGCGGCGGGCGAGGCGCTCCGCGACAGCTGCACCAGGGCCTCGAGGAGCTGCAGGCCGCGGGTGCCCTTCCGGAACGGCAGCAGCTCGGTGAGCGTGTCCTCGTCGATGTGCGAGAGCGCGTTGAGGAGCCGGCGAAAGTCGCCGCCCACGATCACGTTCTGCGACATGTCCTGCGCGAAGACGCAGAATTCGCCGAGCGTCGACAGCTTCTCGAGCTTGCAGAACTCCTTCGTGTCGTCGCTGAGCGCGGTGAGTTCGATCGGGAACGGTTCCGCGATCCCGAGCTTGGCCAGGTTCTTGAGGAGCTGGTTGTCCTTGGCCGACGAGGCCTGCGCCTGCTCGACCATGTCGCCGAACGGATTGTCGAACGCGAGCGTCTCCTTCAGGAGCGAGATGAGGAAGTCGGCCTTGCCGGCCGCCATGCCCTTCATCGTGAGCATCGTCACCATCTCGTCATACCCGAGGTCAATGTAGGCCGCGGGGGTCTCGTCCTTGCCCTTCACCGGCCAGTCCGGGCCGTCGAGATTCTGGGCCAGGCTGCTGAGCGGGGTCTTGACCATGATGGAGGACGCGAACGCGGCGCGGACTTCATCCCAGTCTTTGGCGGTGTACTTGGTGGGGGAGTCGGACATGGCGGGTGGAAAGCTCAGGGGGTGTGGCGCACGATCTCCTGCGCCAGCTTGCGATAGTCGCTCACGACGTTGTCGGACGTGCCGGCCGCGGCGGCATCGGGGCCCTCCTGGCTGACCAGCAGCACCGGGAGGCCGAGCGTGACGGCCCGGCGCACGATCATGGCGTCGCGAATCTGGGTATCGAAAATCTTGGCGTTCGCGGCGACGCGCTTGGCGGTCCGGAATTGATTCATTCGAAGCTGCATCCGCATCTTCGGGACCTCGATGTCGACGCCGGTCTTGATCGAGTTGAAGATCACGCCCTGCACCTGGGCCGGCACGCCCATCGAGGCCGTGCGGAACGAGGCCGAGAGCTGGTGGAACTTGCCGAGCTTCTCCACGAGCAGCGTGAAACCGATGAGGCTGAGCGCGTCCGGGTTCGACGGCACGTAGATCTCGTTCGACACGAACACGCCGCACTGCGACGCGCGCAGGATGTTCGGCGGGCAGTCGAAGAGGATGAAGTCGTAGTTATTCTCGATCTCCGCGAGCTGCTCCTGGAAGACCACGTAGGGCGGACGCTTCGGGTCGCCCTCGAACTCGCTCTCGAGGTCGACGAGGTTGAACGTGGTCGGCACGAGGTCGAGGCCGGGCAGCGCCTTCTGGCCGTTCTTGTCCTCGACGACATCCTTGATCACGAGATCCTTCACGCGGGCGCGGCCCGGGTCGAAGATGGAGAAGAACGCGCCCTCGCCGCTCGCATTGATCTTGTTCCAGCGCTCGAGCCGCAGCAGCCAGATGCTGCTGTTGGACTGGGTGTCGAAGTCGAACAAAAGCACGCGCTTGCCGAGCTTCGCAAGGCAGGCGGCGGTGTTGACGATCAGCGAGGTCTTACCCACGCCGCCCTTGTAGTTCAGGAATGAAATTTTGCGCGCCATTCAGGATGCTTCGTTGACAAAGATTGACGGTAGATCGTCAAGATGCGCCTAGTTTTACACTCTGCCAGCCAAAAACACTTGGGAGTCTTTGACGAAATCTTAGCACCACTTCCCGCCCCAGAAGAATGAGCGATTCCGCGCCGAGCCTGCAAGAACGCTATTCACCGGCCAGCATCTGTTTTGGCTGCGGGCCCGCCAACGCCAGCGGCCTAAGGATCCGCAGCTTCGCCCGGCCCGATGGCAGCGTGGTCGCGGACTGGTCGCCCGGCGCCCATCACGCCGCCTTTCCCGGCGTCCTGAATGGCGGCATCGTCGGGGCCCTCCTGGACTGCCACTGCAACTGGGCCGCCACCTGGCACCTGATGCAGCGCGACGGCCTCGAGAAGCCGCCCTGCACGGTGACCGCCAGTTACGCGATCAAGCTCCAGCGCCCCACCCCGACCGACGCTCCGCTGCGGCTGGAAGCGCGGGTCGTGGAGGCGGGCACCGACCGCGCCCGCGTGGAGGGCACCCTCACTTCCGGGGGTCAGCTCTGCGCCACGTGTTCCGGCACTTTCGTCGCCGTGAAGCCGGGCCATCCCGCCTACCATCGCTGGTGATGTCCGCCGTCCCCGACAAGCACCAGCTGCGCGAGCGCGTGCTCGCCGAATTGCGCGCGGCCCACTCCGCCCAGGTCGGCGCCGCCAACCTGGCGCGGGACGAGGCGATCAGCGAGGAGAGCCGGCCGGAGAACAAGTACGACACGCACAGCATCGAGGCGGGCTACCTCGCCGAAGGGCAGGCGCGCCAGGCGGCCGAACTTGAGGCGAGCATGGCGGCGATTTCCTCGCTCCCGGTGGGCGTCGCGGCGGATGGCTCCCCGGTCACGCTGGGCGCCGTGGTCGAGGTGCGCGACAGCCGCGGAACCGCGACCCGTTATTACGTTTGTCCGAAGGGCGGCGGCGTCGAGGTAGTGCTGGACGGCCAGGGCTATCTCGTGATCACGCCGGCATCGCCGATGGGCAGTCAACTGATCGGCCGCCATGTGGGCGACCCGGTCCAGCCGCCTGGTCGCCGCGCGAATGGCTCCGCCCGGATTTCCGCCGTCTATTGATTCTCGTTCAGCGCAAACTGCACGGGCACCGCGAGACGAAACCGCACGACGCGCCCATTCTTGCGTCCGGGCTCGAACCGCCACCGGGCCACGGCCCGCAGCGTCGGCCCCTCGAAGGCCGGGTCAGTGGAGCGCACGACCACGGGGTTCACCACGCGCCCCTGCTCGTCGACCGTGAAGGCCACGATCACCTCGCCGCCACGGCCGTCCTTGCGCGCCTCGTACGGATAGACCGGCGACGCCTGGAGGCGCGTCCGGGGGACGCGATCCAGCCCATCCACCGACTCCACACCGCCGCCCGGGCCGGCCCCCGGACCGATGCCAGGTGCCATCCGCATCGGCGGCAAGTGGTCAAAGACCACCGCGGCGTTCGGCGTGATGACGTCGGGTGTGATCGTCGCCATCCAAACGTCGGACTTGAACTCCCGCACCACGTCCTCGGCCTGCGGCGGACCCACCGTCGGGCGCGAAGGTCCCTGACCGGCAGCTTCATTCTCTGGGATCTCAATAACCTCTTCGACCAGCGCGACCGGGGACGGCTCAACCCTCACCCTGCCGGGATCTGGCGGCGGAAGCTTCGCGGGAGCATTAAGGCCGAAGAAAGCGACGCCGTGCAGGACGGCGGCGGTGACGAGCGGAAGGGTCCA
>JAFEGX010000098.1 GCA_018239675.1 Verrucomicrobiota bacterium | reverse complement strand
GTCCGCTCGGACTTTGGGAGGAAGACGGGACGGGTAGTTAACACGGTACCCGGTCGATGGTAGCTAGTAGTTGGTAGTTAGGATATGGGAGGCCGACCGTCCACCGTCCACCGTCCACCGTCCACCGTCCACCGTCCACTGCCTACCGCTACATCCCGTCCGCCAAGGCCCCACCCTACAGTTTGTCGCCGAAGCGGATTTTCTTCGCGGCTTTCTTCTTCCGCGGTGACGGCAGGATTCCCAGCCTTGGATCGTTGTCCCGGACCAGCTGCACCAGGCGCTTCGCGTCGCGTTCGAAGGTTTCCGAGGCCTCGGGGAGATAGAGCCACTTTCCGAGCACCGGATGCTGCTGCAGCGAAGGGAACTCCGCCAACAGACTCGGGTGGTGCTCGTGATACGTGCAGACCAGCACGCCCTGCCATGGCTCGCCCTGAGTGGTGAGGAACAGGTGGGGCTTCCCGTGCAGCATGATGGTCCGCCCGCCGAACCACGACTTCAGAACAAATGTCGGTTCGTCAACCAACGGCTCTGCCAGCCATTGCAACGGATGCTCAACCTTGACGGCACGAGCGCGGAGGTCGGCGGAGCTCTTGGCTTTCACGTGTGGTCTTCAGTTATCAGCCATCTGCCTTCAGCCCAAGCCGGAATCTGGAGCGATGCGGAGAGCAGAAGGTAGCTCGTAGTTGGTAGATGGAAGCTAGGATGGTCCATTTGCGCCTCCTGTGCTTTCTTGCGGCTGAGCGCCGATAGCGCGTAGCAAGCATCAATCCTAGTAGATGGTAGCTGGAAGTTAGTAGCTAGTACTCGGAACTAAACCCAATGCACCGCGGTGCGCGACATCGTCATTTCCGCCTTCATGGCATTCCAGTTTCTCAATTTCCCGCTTTCCCTTCAGGTCTGCGCCTTTTCGCGGCTAAAAAGAGCTCAACGCCTACAGCTTACAGCCTAAAGCTGACAGCTGACCGCTACCGCGGTGTCAGCGTCCCCAATCCGCGCATCGTCGCGTCCGTCACGGCGCGGTACTTCCACCGTCCGGGCCAGTCGCGGTGCATGAGTTGGTCAAGACGGTCCGAGCCGCCGGAGACCGCCACCGTGCGCCGCAGGGGAGTGCCCGACGCGGCGAGCAGCGGGAGGCGCTCGGCGCTGGCGCGGATCAGGCCCTCGACCACCGCCGAGAGCATCTGCGTGCGGTTGCTCGCGAGCGTGAGGCCCGTGAACGCCCCCTGGCGCTGGTCGATGCTCGTGCGCTCGCCGGCCATGTAGGGTTCGAACTTCACCGTGCCCGACGCCGTCGGCCCGATCCGCGCGAGCCGACGGAACTCCGAGCGGAATTCCTCGAGTGGCATGCCGTTGAAGAACTGGTCGCGCACCCAGTAGATCGCCGAGGCCGCTGCGGCCAGGGTGCTGACCTGCAGCCACTTTCCGCCGACCCCCAAGGCACGAGTCAACACCCGCTCGTGCGGCTTCGGCCGGTCGGTGCAGAGCGCGAGCACATCGGTCGAGCCACAGACGTTGAAGAGCTGGCCCACTTTCGCTCCTGCCAGCAGCATGCCCGCACTGCCGTCCATCAGGCCCACAATCATCGGTGTGCCGGCCCGGAGCCCGAATTCCCGCGCTGCCTCCGGCAGGATCAAGCCGCCGATGCGATCCGCGTCGAGCACCTCGGGCAGCAGCGACGGGCTCACGCCGAGGTTGGCGCAGAGTTCCTCGCTCCAGCCGTCGAGTTTCAGCGTGCGATAGAGGCCCGTGAACGAGGCGTTCGACGGGTCGGTGACGCGCGCGCCGGTCAGGCGACGGTGTAGAAAGGTATTCAGGTGACCGACCAGGTCGGCGCGTTTCAGTCGCGCCGGCTGGTGCGCCCGGAACCACGCCCACGTGGTCGAGCTGATGCCGCCGGGGAACGGCCGGCAGCCGCAGAGATTGAGATGGCGCTGCTTGCCGAGGCGCGCCTCGAGGGCCTTGGCCTCGGCGACGCTGCGCCGGTCCTGGTGCGTCACGATCGGAGTCAGCGGCCGGCCCGCGCGATCGAGCGCGATCCACGCCGGGCACATCACGGCCAGGTGAATGGCGTCGACCTGCTTCGCCTTCCCGCCGAGCCCGGCGATGGCGGTGCGCACGGCGCGGAGCAGTTCGTCAGGGTCGACCTCGACGCTCGGCCCGCTGTGCCGCGAACGGAAGAACGCCCGCGGCGCCTCCGTCTCGACCTTCGTTCCGCGAAGGATGCCCGCGATGACTGAGGAAGAACCAATATCCAGGCCCAATGTCGTTCCCATGTTTTCGGCCTTAAGATAGGAGATGGGAGCTCAGCGGTGGAAGACCGGAAATTCGTGTGGGTGGGGCGCCCTCACCCCGCCAAGTTTGATACCTAAATCTTTTCACAGGAGGCAACGGAGGACGCGGAGGAGGTAACCACTAATCTTCGCTAATCGGCGCTAATCCGGATCGGAGCATTAGCGTGGATTAGCGAAGACTAGCGGTTCCTCTCCGTTCCCTCCGTTGTCTCCTGTGCGGTCCGGTTTTCATGCCGTGAATTTGGCTTCGCTCCGTTCGGGCTTTCGGCTCAAAACCAAGGCAATGACTTTCGCCGAGATTGCCGCCGCGCTGCCCAAGAACGCCGTCACCACCATCGAGGGCCTGCCCTTCCCGAAGATCGCGTCGGGCAAGGTCCGCGAGATTTTCGACCTCGGTGACGCCCTGCTGCTGGTCGCGACCGACCGGCTGTCAGCCTTCGACGTGATCCTGCCCGACGGCATCCCGGGCAAGGGCACGATCCTCACCCAGATGAGCCACTGGTGGTTCGCGCAGACCAGCGGGATCATCCGCAACCACCTGCTGCCCGACCAGGCCGGCGAATTCGTGCGACGGGGCATCACGAGCCAGGATCTCCAGCTGCGCAGCATGATCGTGACGAAGCTGAAGCCGCTCGCGATCGAATGCGTCGCGCGCGGTTACCTCATCGGCAGCGGCTGGAGCTCGTACCAGAAGTCGGGTTCGGTCTGCGGCATCAAGCTGCCGCCGGGACTGCGCCAGGCCGACCGGCTGCCGGAGCCGATCTTCACGCCGACGACCAAGGCTCCGAAGGGCCAGCACGACGAGCCGATTGACGACGCGCAGGGCGCCGCCGCGATCGGCGCCGCGCTCTATGCGCAGGTGAAGGCCACGAGCCTCGCGCTGTACAAGTTCGGCCACGAACGGGCGAAGCAGGCCGGCATGATCCTCGCCGACACCAAGTTCGAGTTTGGCACCGACGCGTCCGGCGGTCTCTACCTCATCGACGAGGTGCTCACGCCGGACTCCTCGCGCTACTGGCCCGCCGACCAGTACGCGCCGAACCAGTCGCCCCCGAGCTACGACAAGCAGTTCGTCCGCGACCACCTCCTCGCGATCAAGTGGAACCAGACCCCGCCCGGCCCGCGCCTCCCGGCCGACGTGATCGAGCGCACGCGCGAGAAGTATCTGGCGGCGCTGCGCAATCTGCTGGGCTAGCGTTGCGCTAGCCCAGCAGATTGCGGGTCCGAGGTCGACAGGTCGAACGTCTCAGGTCGATCAGCTTCAACCCCTCACTCCACCCTGTTACCTGATCCCTGATACCTGTTACTTTCTTCGCCCAGCATGAGAACCATCCGTGATCTTACTCCTGTGCCCTGGACCCTGACCGGATATGCGCCGGAGACTTGGCGCGGGCTGGCGGGCGTGGAGCTCGGCGCGCCGAGCGTCGCGGAAGTCGCTCCGATGAAGGCGCGGGTGCCGGCGTCGGTGCAGCAGATCCTGCTCGAGCATCACTTGATCCCGGATTGGAACCACCAACTCGACAGCCGGAGTTCCGAGTGGGTGGAGAACCGCAACTGGGTTTTCTCGATCAAGCTGCCGCGCGCCTGGCTGAGCGGTGGCCCGGTCCGCCGGCTGCGCTGTGCCGGCCTTGATCACGCCGGCTGGGTCTGCTGCAACGGCCAGCTCGTCGGCCGCTTCGAAAACGGTTTCGTCGAGCATGTCTTCGACCTTTCGTCGGTTCCGGTGAAGGACGAGAATCTCCTCTCGATCGTTTTCGACCTGCCGCCGCGGTGGATCGGCCAGTTCGGCTACACGTCGCGGATCAAGGACTGGCGGGCCCGGTTTAACTACACGTGGGATTGGCAGCCGCGGCTGGTGCAGATTGGCATCTGGGACCGCGTGACGGTCGAGGTAACGGACGGATACGAGCTTGCCGACTTCCGCTGCGCCGTCGGTGCCGACACGTTCAAGGTCTTCGGCACGGCGCCGGGCCGCGTAGAAGTGCGTCTGGAGGACGGCGATCGCCTGCTGGTGAACGAGACGGTCGAGCCAGCCGCGCTGGCACAGGGAGCCGCGTTTGGCCCGGTCCGCGTCGACCGTTGGTGGCCGCAGGGTGAAGGCGCGCAGAAGATGTACCGGCTCAGCTGCCGGCTGTTCGCGGCCGACGGGAAGACCGTCGCGGACGAGTGGACGCGGATGATCGGATTCAAGGAAATCACCTGGAAGCCCTGTGAAGGCGCGCCGCCCGGCGCGGATCCCTGGATCTGCACGATCAACGGCCGGCCGGTTTTCCTGCAGGGCGTGAACTGGACGCCGATTCGCCCCAACTACGCGGACGTTTCCCGCACCGACTACGAGAAGCGGATCAAGGCCTACGTTGAGATGGGCTGCAATGTACTGCGCGTATGGGGCGGCGGCTTCCTTGAAAAAGAGGTGTTCTACGAGCTTTGTGACCGTCACGGCCTGCTCGTCTGGCAGGAGTTCCCCTTCTCCTCGTCGGGCATCGACAACTGGCCGCCGGAGGATCCCGCCGTGATCGCGGCCGCGCGGCCGATCGTGCGCTCGTACCTCACGCGCCGCCAGCATCACGCCTGCGTGCTGCTCTGGTGCGGCGGCAACGAGCTCCAGGGCGGCTTCGACGGCGGCAAGGAAGGCACCGGCGTGCCGACCCCGGCGTCGCATCCGCTGCTCAGCATGATGGCCGCCGAGATCGCGGCGCTCGACGCGGGCCGGCGCTTCCTGCACACCTCGCCGGCCGGGCCGCGCTTCAACGCGGACGCGAAGGAATTCGGCCTGGGGCTGCACTGGGAGATCCACGGCCCGTGGCAGGCGGCGCCGGAGAGCTACTGGGCGAAGGACGACGCGCTGTTCCGCAGCGAGGTGGGTGTGCCGGGCGCGAGCCCGGTCGACATCCTCGAGACCTACTACGGGCCGCGGACGCTACTGCCGCTCGACGAGAGCAATCCCCGCTGGCGGCGATTCGGCTTCTGGATCCAGGCCGAGGCGTTTCAACGGGCGCATGGCCGCGGCCCGCGCGATTTGGCCGAGTACGTGACTTGGAGCCAGCAGCTGCAGGCGGGCGCGCTCGCGTGCGCCGCGCGTTACAGCAAGCGCCGCTTCCCGCGCTGCGGCGGCTTCATCGTCTGGATGGGCCACGACACCTTTCCCTGTCCCGCGAACACCGCGGTGCTCGACTTCGAGGGCCGGTTCAAACCCGCCGCCGAGGCGCTGAAGCTGGTCTTTAGGACGGATGCGGGGAAGCTGTAGGCGCTACTACGCGATAGGTGGTAGGCTTTAAGCGGTAGGCTTTTCTTCAGAGGTGTGGCCGCAATGAGGCGCATAAGGCACATAGGAGGATGTCCGGAAATTCTCCTGCGGTCTGGGCCAAGACCTAGCTCCGGTCCGATTATGCGCCTCCGGCGCCTCTTTGCGGCCGAGAGGCTCGAATCAAAGCTTACCGCCTACCGCCTACGGCCTAAAGCTACTCGACATCTTCCACGATGATCTCGGAGCACGTCGCGGTGGGCTCCATCTGAAGGATGTTCACCCGGAGCTTCTGGGTTTTCACCGGAGGAAATTCGTCGCCGGCGAGCCACATTTCAATGTGGTCGTGCGTGAGCAGATGCTGCCAAGCGTGGCCGTCCCACCAGTCCACCGAATAGGCGCGGATGCGGATCGGGCGGGTCGACTCCTCGAACTTGATACCCTTGATCGTGCGCAGGCGGTTGAAGGTGAGCTCGAGGCTCGCCCGGCCCTGCCCCTCGGGCGCCGACCACTCGGTCTCCGGGTCGCTGTCCTGCACGAACGCCGCCGAGTACTTCGCCGCCGGCTCCCGGGTGACTGACGCGGTCACCGAAACCTCCGGCGGCAGGCTCACCACCGGGAGGTCCTCGGCGGAACCATCGAGATCGAGGCAGACCACCGTGTCCGGCGTCTGGCGGTCACCGGGCGGCACCATTACGGCCAGCGAGCCCGAAGTCTGCTCGACGGTTGCCTTTCCCCAGCCCAGCACGCGGGCGGACCGCACGCGGCGGCCGAGCGCGGGCAGCACGAGCCGGTCAGCGTCCCAGCGCAGCACGTGGAGATACACGGACGAGCCGCGGCGGGTGCTCGCGAGATAGGTGCTGGGTTTGTACGGGCCACCGCGGGTGTCGTAGATGCTCTCGCCATTGGTCTCCAACCACGCGCCAATCTCACGCAGCCGATCCACCTGGCGGGGCTCGAAGGTGCCGTCGGCCCGCGGGCCAACGTCGAGCAGGAGATTACCGTCGCCGCCGGCGCAGTAGACGAGCGCCTTGATGAGCTTGGCGCGGGACTTGAGGTGGTCGTCCGGCTTCCACGACCACTGCGTGCCGATCATCATGCAGCTCTCCCAGACGGCGTCGTTGCGAAAGCGGCCGATGCGCTCCTCGGGCGTGAGATAATCCCCCGGCACCGCGGCGCGGTTGTTGACCAGCACGTCGGGCTGCAGCGCCCGTAGGAACGGCACGAGCCGCTGGCCCTGCTCGGGCCAGTGCGCGCCGGCCATCGAGTCAAACCACACGCAGAGCATCGGGCCGTAGCCCGTCATGAGCTCGGACAGTTGGGCCAGCATGTATTGCGTGTAGCCCTCGAGGTCGGTGGTGGGCTTGACCGGCGTGTCCTTCACGCCGAGGTAGGGCGCGCTGTACGGGAACATCGGGTGGTGCCAGTCGGCGATGCAGTAGTACACGCCGAACGGGAGGCCACCCCGCCGGCAGGCGTCGGCCAGCTCGCGCACGATATCGCGGTGAAACGGCGAGCGCATGATGTTGTAGTCCGTCTGATGCGTGTCCCAGAGGCAGAAGCCGTCCATGTGTTTTGCCGTGAGGACGATGTACTTCATGCCCGCGGCCTTCGCGAGGCGGACCCACGCGTCGGCGTCGAACTTGACCGGGTTGAACCGCCCGTAGAGCCGGTCGTATTCCGCCGCCGGCACCTTGTCGCCGCGGGCCCAGCCGAGTTCGTAGCCCGTCAGAGACACGGGGCCCCAGTGCAGAAAGAGCCCGTAGCGCAATGCCGCGAACTTCCGCAGCGCCGCGGGCGAGGCCGCGGGCATGCGCGGATCCGTCGGGAAGGTGATCCCGTGAAATCCCGGCAGCGACTCGTGGACGATCCTGGGATCCGTGCCAGCGGCGAGGCTCAACGTCCCCGAGATTCCAAGCCACCAGAGCAGCGCGCGGGCTTTCATCGGCTGACCAGCATGGCGGAGCCAGCCGCGGGCTCCATGTTATTTGGCGGTGGGCGCTAGGCGGTAAGCTTTAGGCTGTAGGAGGTAAGCTTCCAGCATGCGGGGAACGATCAACGCTCGACGCTCAATGGCAGGCCCCGGCAAGCCACCCTGGCACTTGGATCCTGAACCCTGTTACCTGCAATCGCGCGCCCAGCGCGCTATTGCATGACTCCCGTGCGGCGGTCGGACAGCGAGATGCCGGCCTCGGCGCGGCGGAGCTCGCGGCGCAGCCAGTCGAGCGCGGCGTTCACGGCGCGGACCTTCACGGTCGAGCGCGGGCCGGGATAGCTGAGTTTCTTCGACCACACCCCGTGAGGGGCGTGCAGCGCGATGAAGATCGAGCCGACGCGATTGGCGTTGCCGGCGCCCTCGCTGGCGCCAGCGAAGCCGGTGACGGCCAGGGCGTAGTCGGCGCCGAGGGTCTCCGCCGCGCCGGTCGCCATCGCGACCGCGGCCTCGGCGCTGACCGCGCCGTGCTGGAGGAGCAGGCACTCCGGGACATCGAGGAGCTGCATCTTCGCGTCGTTCGAGCAGCACACCACGCCGCCGGCGAAAAACTTGCACGCGCCACAGACCTCGGTGAACGCGCCCGCGAGCAGGCCGCCGGTGGCGGTCTCGACCACGGCGATTTTCTTCTCCTGACCCCGGAGAAGATCGGCGCAGATCTTCGCGAGCGAATCATGGCCGTATCCCATGAAGTCCTCCCCCAGCACCACCGCACACTCGGCGGCGATGCCCTCGAGCTGGGCGTACGACAGCTGGCCGCCCGGCGAGCTGACGCGGCAGTCGACCTGGCCCTGGTGGGCGCAGAACGCGACACTCAACGCCTCGCCGTGACGGTCGAAGATCGGCTGGAGGCGGGTCTCCAGGGCCGACTCGCCGATGCCGGCAGTGCGGAACTGGACGTAGGCCTCGCGCTCAAGCAGCAGCCCGAGCTTCGCGAGCCGCGGCAGCACCTGGTCCACGAACATCGGCTGCAGCTCGTTCGGCGGCCCGGGGAGCATGCACAGCACCTTGCCGTCCTGCTGCACCCAGAGCCCGGGCGCGGTGCCGTTCGGGTTCGGGATCACCTCGCCGCGCTCGAAACGGTAGGCCTGTTTCAGATTGTTGGGCGTCATCTTCCGGCCAAATGCCGCGAACCGCTCCTCCATTGCCTTCTCGATCGCCGGGTCGAACACGAGCTTCTGGCCGAGCACGTTGGCAATGACCTCGCGCGTGCGGTCGTCGCACGTCGGCCCCAGCCCGCCGGTCGTGATCACGACGTCGGCCCGCGCCCAGCTCTCGCGGAACTGGCGGGCGATGGCGTCGGCATCGTCCGTGATCGTCACGTTGCGATCCAGCAGCACCCCTCGTCGACCGAGTTGCGCGCCGAGGAAGGTCAGGTGGCCGTTGGCCGTGAGACCGAGCAGCAGCTCGTCGCCGAGCGTCACGAGTTCGTAACGTTTGGCGCCGACAGACGCCGGCGAGGCGGAGGGTGTACCAGAAGACGAAACCATAGGTTAGGCAGAAGACCTTAGGTAGAATTAGGGAAAATGCCAGCTGGGGAAAAGGCGACCGCAGCCGGTCGCCGGTGGACGGTGGACGGATGACGGTGGGCGGTGGGCAGTAGGCGGTAAGCTGTAGGCGGTAAGCTGTAGGCCATAGGCAGTGCCTTACGTTGTGGAATTAGCGGTCTTGGCGGTGGAAAGACCCGCCCCGCGCCAGCCAATCGCGTCAGCTTGCCCCGGTGGCCTGAACGCTGAAAGCTGCCTACCGCATACCGCCTACAGCCTTCCGCTTACAGCCTCATGTCCGACGCCCCCCCGCCAACCTTGAAAGAAAAGGTCCGACGCCTGCCGGACCGGCCGGGGGTGTACCTGATGAAGGACCGGCTGGGGCGGATCATCTATGTCGGCAAGGCGAAGAGCCTGAAGAAACGCGTCTCGTCCTATTTCCAGCGGGGGCGGGTCCGGACGATTGCGCAGCCGAAGATCCGGGCGCTGATCGAGATGATCACCGACTTCGACACGATCGAGGTGAAATCCGAGCCGGAGGCGCTGCTGCTGGAGGGCAAGCTCATCAAGCAGTGGCGGCCGCGGTACAACACCGACTTCACCGACGACAAGCGCTTCCTGCTCGTGCGGGTGGACCTCAACGAGGAACTGCCCCGCTTCCGGCTGACGCGCCTCAAGAAGGAGGACCGCTCGCGCTACTTCGGGCCGTTCGCGCACAGCGGCCTGCTCCGGAAAACGCTCGCGCAGATGCGCCGGCAGTTCGGCATCCTGCTCGGCGACGGCACGCCGCAGCGGCTGGAGGACGGGCGCTGGCGGCTCTACGACGATGTGCGGCAGGAACTCTACGGCGCCGCCACGGTGGTCTCGGCCGAGGACTACCGGCGGCGGGTTGAGGAGGCCTGCGCGTTTCTCGAGGGCAAGTCGCGCGAGTGGCTCGCCACGCTGCGCGAGGAGATGGCCGCGGCGGCGGCGAACCAGGCGTTCGAGAAGGCCGCGGAGCTGCGCGACGTGGTGTTCGCGCTCGAGCAGACGCTGGCCAAGACCCGCACCTTCGAGCGGCTCGACCCGACGCGGCCCGCCGGCGACACCGAGGCCCTGCAGGCGCTGGGCGAAGCCCTGCACCTGGCGAGCCCGCCGCGCACGATGGAGTGCTTCGACATCTCACACATTTCCGGGACTTTTGTCGTGGCCTCGATGGTGCACTTCGCGGATGGGCGGCCGGACAAGGACCAGTACCGGCGCTTCCAGATCAAGAGCTTCATCGGCAACGACGACTTCCGCGCCATGGAGGAGGTCGTGGGCCGCCGGTATCGCCGGCTCGCCGAGGAGGGCAAACCCTTCCCCGACCTCGTCGTGATCGACGGCGGGCGCGGCCAGATCGGCGCGGCGCTCAAGGCGTTTCTCGGTCTCGACGTGATGCCTCCGGCGATCATCGGCCTGGCCAAAAAACATGAGACGGTGATTTTCCCCGACGAACGGCCGCCGCTGAACCTCCCGCTCAACCACCCTGCGCTGAATCTCCTGCAACGGCTGCGCGACGAGGCGCACCGCTTCGCGAACACCTACAACGCCGACCTGCGGTCGAAGAAGATCCGGGAGAGCGTGCTCGATGACTTTCCGGGGCTTGGCCCGGTGCGGCGCGCGGCGCTGCTCGGGCATTTCGGCTCGATCGACCGCCTGCGCGCAGCGACGGAGCGGGAGATCGCGGCGGCCCCCGGCTTAGGCCCGAAATTCGCGGCCGACCTGCACGCGTTCCTGCACAGCGAGGAGGAGTCGGCTTCGCCCGAGGGCTAGCCCATTTCCGGGCCGGCGGCCGATCTTTTCACAGGAGAGAACGGAGGGAACGGAGGTTTGAGCGAAGTCGAGGGTACAGCCGGGCCGGATCGTGAACTCGAGTTGGGTTTTACCACGGGTTTCATGGATTTCGGGCGATGAGACGGACGAGGCCCCGCGGACGGCACACCGACTGGCGTCGCTGCGCCGTCCGCGGGGCGGGCTCGAGGGACCCGGTGCCGGATCGAATCCGATGGCCGAACGGACCGAGCGTTGCGCGCAGCGCAAGGCGACGGTCCGCGAGGAATCCTCCGTCTCATCCGCCAAAATCCAAGTAATCCGTGGTCCAAACCACCTCGGTCAAACCAGCTGACCCGGCAGCACCCAATACTCCGCCCATACCTCCGTTCCCTCCGTTGTCTCCTGTGCAGCTGTCTGGTTTCGCTGTGCATTCCTTGGCATGGCGGTCGCCGCTTGCCACGCGGGAGGCGGGGTTGTTGGGTTCAGTACTCGTCGTCCCATGAAGATCTCCCGCCTGATCCTGCTCGGCCTGGTCCTTGCGACCCTGGCTCGCGCCGACGTCACGCTCGCGCCGCTGTTCGTGGACCATGCGATCCTGCAGCGCGACCGCGCCCTGCCTGTCTGGGGAGGCGCCGAACCCGGGGAGCATGTCGTGGTGGCGTTCAAGGAACAGTCGGTCGGCACGACCGCCGGCGCGGACGGCCGCTGGATCGTCTATCTCGATCCGCTGCCGGCGTCGGCCGAACCGGCGGATCTGGTCGTGGCCGGGAAGAACACCGTGAAGGTATCCGACGTGCTGGTTGGCGAAGTCTGGCTGGTGGGCGGCCAGTCGAATATGGAATGGGTCGTCGAGAACTCCAAGGACGCCAAGCGGGAGATCGCGACCGCGGACTACCCGCTGCTGCGGCACATCAAGGTAGACCACACCATCGCGGACCACGGTCCCCTGGAGACCACGAAGACCACCGGTTGGCTGACCGCCACTCCCGCGAATGCCGGGGCCTTTTCGGCGATCGGCTATTTCTTTGGCCGCGACCTGGTGAAAAAGCTCGGGATCCCGGTGGGGATCGTGAACAGCACCTGGGGCGGCACGCCGATCGAGGCGTGGATGAGCAGCGCGGCGTTGCAGCGCTCGGCCACGTGGCCGGCGGTCAATGCCCGGTGGCAGAAGAACCTGGCGGAGTCCGAGGAACGCAAGGCCCACTGGCCTGCCGAGTATGAGGCGTGGCGCAAGGCCGACGCGGCGGCCAAGGCGGCGAAAAAGAAGAACCCGGTGCCATACCCGCAGCCGAATCTCGGACCCGGCTCGCCCTATGCGATCAGCGTCCTCTTCAACGGCATGATCGCACCCCTGCAGCCCTATGCGCTGCGCGGCTTCCTCTGGTACCAGGGCGAGTCGAACTGGGAGCGCCCGGCCGAATACGCCGTGCTGTTCCCGGAAATGATCCGCTCCTGGCGCGCCGGCTGGGGCCAGGGCGACACGCCGTTCTATTTTGTGCAGCTGGCCGCATTCGAGATCGACGAGCCGACCCATCGGGCCTGGGCGTGGCTGCGCGAGGCACAGACCAAGGCGCTGGACCTGCCGGCCATCGGCATGGTGACGGCGATCGACATCGGGGATCCCGCCGACATCCACCCACGCAACAAGCAGGAGGTGGCCCGCCGGCTCGCCCTGATGGCGAAAGACCGGATCTACGGCATCCCGAGCGACTACGAGGGTCCGGTGTTCGACAGCGCGACGCGCGAAGGTCACGCCCTGCGCGTCCGGTTTCGTCACGCGGGCGGCGGGCTCATCTCCTACGACAAGCCCGTACAATCGCTCGAGCTTGCCGGTGCCGACAAAGTCTTCCATCCCGCCGCCGGCAAGATCGACCGCGGCACGCTGCTCGTGACCTCACCCGCGGTAAAGGAGCCGGTCGCGGTGCGTTACGCCTGGAGCAACGCCCCGGTCGCCAACCTCTACAACGGCGCCGGTCTGCCCTGCCTGCCGTTCCGGAGCGATGGCTTCTGAGCAGTAGCTAGCAGCTAGTAGATAGTAGCTAGCATGCCGGAATTCGGAACCCGAAGCGGCGGATCAAGATCCCGACTTCGCCACTTCGGAATCGAAGTGGCGAAGTGGAATCCGGATTTCGGAATCCGGAATCGCCCCCGCGGGGGCTAGCGCTCACGGCAGCTCGTAGATCTCGACCAGCGCGGTGCCGTCGGTGGTGGTGGCGCTCTCGACCTGGGCGGTGTAGGAGCCCGGCGGGAGCACCACGACGACAGCGGCGTCGAGGCTGCCTGAAGCGTAGGCGAAGGCACCGGCCTGGCCGTTCGCCAGGGAAATCTCCGCGGCACTGACGGCCGGATAGCTGGGATTCGCCGTGTAGGGCGTGCCCCAGTTGTCGTTGATCGCAATCAGGGCGCCGTTCTTGTCGAAGATCTTGAGGACCGGGTCGGTCATGTAGCTCGACACACCGTAGTTCGCCAGCGTCGGGCCAACGCCGCGGATCAGGACCCGCTTTGAGGCGGAGCCGTTCACCACGAAGCCGCCGACCATGACATTCAGGCCGGAATTGGCGGTCGAACGCGCCGAGAGATTGACGAGACGCGGGGCGGTCGACGACGCACTCGAAGACGTGTCGTAGACCTCGGCGAGGGCGATGCCGGCCTGGCTGTTCACGTCGCTGACCGCGACCGTGTATTGGCCCGGGGCGAGCGTGACGAGCATGGCGGAGTCCGGGCTGCCCGCCGGGAGCGGGAAGGCGCCGACCTGGTTGAACACCTGCATGAGGGCGGACGCGCCACCCCAGCCCGCGTTTTCGCTCAGGAGGGCGCCCGCGGCGTTGTAGAGCCGCATGCGCGGATGCGGGATCGCGGAGCTGATGCCGTAATTCGTGAGCGCCGGACCGATGGCGCGGAGCAGCACGGTCTGCGGCGCGGTGCCGCTGATCACGAGGCCCGCGATGAGCGGATCCGACGCCGTGACCGGCGCGCGCGCCGAGATGTTGACGAACCGGACCACGCTGCCCCCGCCGCCCGACGCGTTCACGTAGAGCGTGAGCGTCTGGTTCGCGGTGCCCGCGGCGTTGGCGGCGGTCAGCACGACGCTGAAGACGCCGGTCTGCGTCGGGGTGCCGGAGATGATGCCGGAGCTTGGGTCGATCGTCAGCCCGGCCGGGAGGCCCGAGGCGCTGAAGGTGGCGCCGGTGACATTGGTCGTGACGCCGAAGAAGAAGCTGCTGCCGTTGAAGGCGGTGGCGGACGAGGCGCTCACAATCTGCGGGAGCGCCGACGAGTAGAACTGCCGGACCGCCTCCACGAGGCCGTAGGACGCGTACTGGGAGGTGAGCGTCAGGCCGTGGGCCCGGATGAACAGGTTGGTGCCCGTATAGAGCGACTGGCCGGCAAGCTGCCAGGTGTCGGTGTTGCCGACGCGCGCGGCCGAGCCGAGGACGGTCCAGGAGCGGCCGTCCGTGGACTGCTCGAAGGTAACCCCGATCAGGGCGGGACCGGAGCCGCCGCGGGTCCAGGTGATGGTCGAGAAGTTGCCGCTGACATCAATCGACTGGCTGGCCGGCGAAGTCATCGCGATGCGGGCCAGACCGTAGCGCGTGCGTCCGCCCACGGCGGTGAAGCTGCCGCCCAGGATGACCTTGCCGCCGGCCTGCACGGTGAGCGCGGTGACGACGCCGTTCGGAGCCGGGTTGTAGCCCGTCTCCACCGCGCCCGCGCTGCTGAGGCGCGCGAGATAGCTGATGGCGGAGCCGCCGATCGAGGTGAAGGCGCCGCCGACCAGGATCTTGCCGTCCGACTGGACGACGATCGCATTGACGTTGCCGTTCGGGGCCGGGTTGAAGGAACTGTCGAGGGAACCGTCGGCATTGAGCCGCACGAGCGCGGAAGGCGCCGCGCCGCCGACGAGAATCTTGCCATCGGGCTGGAGGGCGACGGCATTGACGGCGCCGAGGCCGGAAGGGTTGAAGGTGGCATCGATCGTGCCGTCGGCATTGAGCCGCTCCAGCGTGCCGCGGGCCGCACCGCCGTAACCGACCGCTGCACCGCCGAGCAGGATCTTGCCGTCGGGCTGGAGCACCAGCGCGGCCGGTCCGGTGACGGACGGGCTGGCGCTGAAGGAGGCATCAATGGTGCCGTCGAGGTTGACCTGCGCGATGCCGGAGCGCGCCGCCCCGGCAATCGTCGAAAAAGAGCCAGCGATCAGCACGCGGTTGTCCGGGCGCGAGATGATCGAGTAGACCGGGCCGTTCGGGTTTGGCGCAAACGAGGCCGAGGCCGAGCCGCCGGAGTTGAGCAGCGCGACATTGTTCAGCGGCACGCCGCCGATCTGGTCGAAGCTGCCGCCGACCAGGAGGGAGCCGACCGGCTCGACCGAGGTGAGCGTGCCGACCGCGACGACCGAGCCGTCCGCCAGCGCCAGGATGGCGGACACACTCGAATTGGGCTCGGGATCGAAGCTGTTGTCCAGCGAGCCGTCGGCGTTCACGCGGGCGAGGAACGCGCGGGTGATCGGCGTGACAACCCCCGGCGGCTGAAAGGCCGAGAACGGGCCGGCGAGCAGGAGCTTGCCGTCGGACTGCAGGGCGATCGCGGTGACCGGATTGTTGGGATTCGGATTGAAGCCACTGTCGAGCGTGCCGTCGGCATTGACCCGCGCCAGGTTGTTGCGCGTCGTGATGTAACCCGCGCCGTTCGGCTGCACGAAGGCGAAATTGCCGCCAAACACGATCTTGCCGTCACTTTGGACGACGATCGAACTGACCGTGCCGCTCGGGGACGGGTCGAAGGTCTTGTCCGAGGTGTTGTCCGGGTTGACGCGCGCCAGATGGTTTCGCGTCAGAGCCTTCGTGGAGGTCGGAGACTCTAGAACCGTCGTGAACGCGCCACCGACGATAACGCTGCCGTCGGGCTGCAGGGCCAATGCGCTGACGGTGCTATTCGGGCTGACGCCGAAGGTGTTGTCGAACGAGCCATCCGATTTCACCCGGGCGAGATAGTTGATCGAGGACGACGACGTCGCGCCGTTTGGCTGGAGGGTGTTGAAGGCACCGCCCAGAATAATGGCGCCATCGGGCTGGACCAGGATGGCATTGACCTGGGCATTCGCCGTCGGGTTGAACCCGGTATCCAACGTGCCGTCAGCATTGACCCGGGCGACGTACTGGCGGGCCACGCCGCCGACGTTCAGGAAGGTGCCGCCGATGACGATCTTGCCGTCGGACTGGAGTGCGACCGCGTTGACGGTGTTGTCGACGGTCGGTTTGAAGGAGGTGTCGAGCGAACCGTCGGCATTGAGCCGGATCAGGTTCGCCCCCACCCGGTTCGTCGTGTCGGTCACGGAACCGGCGACCAGGAACTTACCGTCCGG
The DNA here is from genome assembly GCA_018239675.1 of Verrucomicrobiota bacterium. Classification (GTDB taxonomy): domain Bacteria; phylum Verrucomicrobiota; class Verrucomicrobiia; order Opitutales; family Opitutaceae; genus Opi-474. The sequence continues at coordinate 15,804 of JAFEGX010000098.1, read as the reverse complement.
CTGCCGCACAATCACGCTGATCTGCCCGCCAATCGGCGCAGCCGCCGGCAGGGCGTTGCGCAGCGTGCCGTTGTTGTTGAGCCAGACGAAGCCCGGGAGCTGCGTGCCCTGGGAGCCGCCGCTGATGCGGGAAGAGACCGAGTAGACGGGGCCGGTCGGGTTGGGATTGAAATAGGCGTCCGGCACGCTCTCCGCCTCGAAGCGCGCGAGGTTGTTGCTGGAGGTGCCGCCATAGGTCGTGAACTGGCCGCCGACGAGGATGCGCGTGTCGGCCTGGATCGTGATCGAGTTGATCACGGCGCCCGACGGCCCGCCGGCGCCCGGATTGTACCCGGCGTCGATCGTGCTGTCGGCGTTCACGCGCGCGAGCTGGTTGCGAACGACCGTGCCCTTGCCTCCCGGGTTCATCGTCTTGAACGCGCCGCCGACCAGAATCTTGCCGTCACCCTGCACCGCGAGCGCGATGACCTGGTTGCCGAAGTTCTCGGCAATGCCGAGATCGAAGGTCGGGTCCAGCTTGCCGGTCGAATCGACCCGCGCGAGATAGATGCGCGAGACGCTGGCATCGGTATTTGGCGTCAGGGACGTGAACAGGCCGCCGATCAGAATCTTGTTGTCAGACTGGATCGCCACCGCACGAACCACGTTGCTGGTGGTGGGATTAAAATCCGGGTCGACTGTGCCGTCGGTGTTGATGCGCGCGACGCCAAGACGGAAGCTGATGGTGGTCTTGGACGTCGTCGTTGTGCCGTCCGGGTTCTTCGTGGTCGTCGTCACGACCGGCGCGTTCACCGGCTGGAGGTAGGTGAACGATCCACCCACGACAATCTTGCCGTCGGTCTGCAGCGCGATCGCGTTGACCGGCCCGTTGGCGCTTGGGTTGTAGGTGGCGTCCAGCGTGCCATCCGGATTGATGCGCGCGATGTTTGCGCGATTGCCGGTGGCGAAGCCGAGGAAATTGCCGCCCGCGAGAATCTTGCCGTCGGTCTGGATCACGAGTGCCAGCACCGGACCCGCGCAGACCGGGTCCCACGTGCTGTCGAGTGAACCGTCCGAATTGATGCGGGCGATGCGGCTGCGGGCAATCTGCACGGCGGATCCATTGGGTCGCACCGTCTGGAAATATCCGCCGATAACGATCTTTCCGTCGGACTGGACGGCGATCGCATTGACCGAGTTGTCCGGGTTGGGCTCGAACGAGGGATCCAGCGAGCCGTCGGCGTTCAGCCGCGCCATGTGCAGCTTAACCGTGCCCTTGACGGTCGTGAAATAGCCACCGACGAGAATCTTGCCGTCATTCTGCATGGCGATGGCCGTGACCGTACCATTGAGACCCGGATCAAACGACGTATCGAGCGAGCCGTCGGTGTTCAGCCGCGCCATGAAATAGCGGGTCACGCCAGCGATGCTGGTGAACGAGCCGCCGACGAGCGCCTTGCCGTCGGACTGAAGACGGACGACCAGGACGCGGCCGTTGGTGTCGGGATTGAACTCCGAGTCGAGCGTGCCGTTGGCGTTGACCCGGGCCAGACCGTTGCGCGTGGTCGGCGCCGCGGCGCCGTTGGGCTGCAGCTGCGTGAAGTTGCCGCCGATCAACACGGATCCGTCGGACTGTTCCGCGAGCGCAAAAACCGTGTAGTTTGCACTCGGGTCAAAGGCGCCGTCGATGTAGCCGTTGACCGTCAGGCGCGCCACGTAATTGCGCCGGAGGCCGGACACCGAGGTGAACGTGCCACCGACCAGGACGCCGCCATTGTCCTGCAGCTCCAGCGCCATGACGTTGCCGTTGACGCTCGCGGCGTAGGCGGTGTCGAGCGAGCCGTCGGTGTTGAACCGGGCGATGTGGCTCGCGGTTGACGCCGCGCCGGCGTTGTTGGGCGCAGCCGAGGTAAAATAGCCAACGGCGATCACCTTGCCGTCGGGCGTGACGGCCACCTTGGTGACGCCGTTGTTCAGGTTCGGGTCGTAGGTGGCATCCACCGAGCCATCCGCATTGAGCCGGGCCAGGCCGTTGCGCGTGGTGGCGTTCGCGTCACCGTTCGGCTGCACCTTGGTGAAGCCGCCGCCGATGATGATCTTTCCGTCGGCCTGCATGGCGATCGAAAGCACCACGCGGTCGGGGTTCGGATTGAAGCTCGTGTCGAGCGAGCCATCGGCGTTCAGCCGCGCGAGGCGGTTGCGGGTGGTGGCCGTGGCCGCGCCGTTGGGCTGCACCGTCGTGAACGTGCCGCCAACGAGAATCTTGCCGTCGGCCTGGATCGCAATGGCCTCAACGCCGGGGGCGAGCGCGCCGCCGAAGTTGGGGTTAAACGTCGGGTCGACCGTGCCGTCCGGATTCAGCCGGGCGAGATTGTTCCGCGCGACCGCGGTGGCGGCGCCATTGGGCTTGAAGGTGGAGAAATAACCGCCGACCAGGATTTTTCCGTCCGGCTGGACCACGATGGTGGTGATCTTGCCATTGACGCTCGGATCGAACGTCGGGTCCACCGACGCGTCGATGTTCACGCGGGCGAGGTTGCTGCGCGAATAGCCGCCGACGTTGTCGAAAGTGCCGCCGACAATGATTTTCCCGTCAGCCTGGGTCGCCAGGGCAAAAGTGGTGCCGTTGACGTTGGGATCGAAGCCGTCCGCCGCCGAGGGGGTGCCGGTCTGGGCGTTCAGCGTGGGTTGGGAAATCGCCAGAAAAGCGAGACCGGCCACCAAGCCCAGAAGACCCCGGAGGGCGCGGAAAGACGAGACTATGAACATGAGAGGAAGCAAGTTGTAGAAAGAAAATCTATCGGGCAAGAGCGGTCTGGTCGGCCCGAAACTCGAGGGGCGCTGGCCGTTAGTCTCGACCCGCAGGGGGAGGTTCCGGGTAATTGCTCACAACCCTCCGGCCCACGCTGACCTGCGCAAGGCAAAACCCGCGACGATTCGCCGGATTTTCCAGGCTGAAACGGCCCGTTTTTCCCGCGAATCCGCACCCGGTTTTTGACCAAAATTGCACGCGTATGGCACCCATTTTCCGGAGACAGGCCGGCGGAAACGGCCTAATATTCGCCGCAGATCCCCGTTTCTCTGGGCACACACTCCACCGTCCATCCATGAAATCCGCCCTCTCCGTCCTCGGCATCCTTGCCGTCACTTCCCTCGCCGCCGCGGCGCCAGTCCCGGTCAACTCGACCATCAGCGCCGTGACGGTCTACACCGACCGCGCCGTGGTCACCCGCACCGGCACCATCGACCTGCCGGCCGGCACCACCGAGCTCGTCTTCGCCAACCTGCCCCAGTCGCTCAACGAGCGTTCCCTCCAGGTCAGCGGACGTGGCACCGCCCAGGCACAGATCCTCGATGTCAGCGCCAAGCAGACGTTTGTCGACTTCACCCCAAACGCCCGGGTGAAGGAACTCGAGGACGTCCTGCGCGGGTTGAACAAGGAAGTGCGGGTCCTCGACGACCGCGCCGCCGTGCTCCAGGCGCAGACTACCATGCTCGACCGCATGGAGGCCGCGCTGTTTGCCCCGCCCACCAAGGATGTGCCCCGCCCGGATCTCAACCAGTTCACCAGTTCGCTCACCTTCCTGTCCGACCAGAAGACCAAGATCATCGGCGAACGCACCGCCCTCGCCGAGCAGCGCGAGGACCTGCAAAACAAGATCAACACCACCCAAAGCCAGCTCAATGAGCTCCAAGGCGCCGGGGGCAAGGCCTACAAGACCGTCACGGTGCGGGTTGCCGCCACCCAGGCCGGTTCGCTCGACGTTGCGGTCTCTTACACCGTGCCCGGCGCCAGCTGGGCGCCCAACTATGACGCCCGCGTCCTCAGCGGCGAGCGCGCCGTCGCCCTCACCTACTTCGGCCTCGTTCGCCAGAGCACCGGCGAGGACTGGAAGGACGTCGCCCTCACGCTCTCGACCGCGCGCCCCAACCTCGGCGGTGCGGCACCCACCATGAATCCGTGGAACCTGGATGTCTTCAATGCGATTGCACTGCGCGAAAAAGAGGTGGCCCTTTCTTCCTTCCAAATGAAGGCCATGCGCGGAGGGGCCAATGCTCCCGCCGCCAATGCCGCTGACATGCAGCGATTCACCACCAATGTCGCAGGCGCCGTCCAAGCGCCGCCCGAACAGGAGGCCGAACTCGCCCAGGCCGCGATCGAGGCCGGCACCACCAGCGCGTCGTTCAAGATCGCCTCGCCCTCCAGCATCGCGAGCGACAACGCGCCGCAGAAGGTCCCGGTCGCGTCATTCAAGCTCAAGGCCAACCCCGAGTACCTGACGGTGCCGCGCCAGCTCGCCGCCGCGTTCCTCACGACCAAGGTGGTCAACACGTCCGAATATCCGCTGCTGGCCGGCACCATGAACGTGTTCCTCGACGGCACATTCGTCGCCACCAGCAACCTCCGCACGGTGATGTCAGGCGAGAAGTTCGACCTCGCGCTCGGCGCCGACGAGGGCATCAGCGTGAAGCACAAGCGCCTCAACAAATTCACCGAGGACACCGGCCTGACGAACTCCGGCAAGCGGATCACCTACGAGTACCTGCTCACAATCCAGAACAACAAGCGCACCGCCGAGCGGGTGAATGTCGCAGACCAGCTCCCGGTCTCGCGCAACGAGAAGATCGTGGTGAAGCAGATCCTGCCCGACCCGAGCGACGTCAAGCCGACGCCCGAGGGCTACCTCAAGTGGACGCTCGACCTGAAGCCGGGCGAAAAGAAGGAGCTCACGGTGAAGTTCACCGTCGATTACCCGAATGACGTGAACGTGACCGGCCTCGAGTGAGGAACGGAAAGAAAAAGCCGCGGCGCTGACCGGCGCCGCGGCTTGACTGTACAGGAACGGACCACCCGGCCCGCTCAGAAGTGATAGTTCACGCCGATCGTGTAGGTCTGCCGATCCTTGTGGTGCATGACGTCGTTGTACTCCCAGCCCACCGACGCGCTCCACTGGCGGTTCACGCGGTAGGTGGCCTTCACGCCGTAATCGGCCTCGCTCCGGTTGAAGCCGGTGGCGCGGACGAAGTTGAGGTACGGCGTGAGCGCCAACGCCGGGGCGACGGCAAACTCAACGCCGGTGCCCAGCGTGTACGCGAACGAGCTGTCCGACGCGCCCCGCCCGCGCTGCCACTCCCAGCCGGCCAGCGCCTGCACGAACGGACGGCCCCAGTCCAGGTTGGTGTACGCCACCACGCCGGCGTTGAGGTCCTGGTCCGTGAGGCGGATCGGATCCGCGCTCGCCCGCGCCCAGCTGTAGCCGAGCTTGAAGTCATAACCGGCCTGCAGCGGCTGGTTGAACTCGACGGCCACGCCGCGCAGCGCGCTCGGCGGACCGTCGTCGAGATCCGTGTAGCGGAAAGTCACCGCGGTGTAGCCGGAGCCGAGCAGGCCCGCGCCATGGTCCACCACCGGCGCCGGGGCGCTGGTCGCGGCCGCGGCCGTCTGGGCCGACGCCGACAGGGCGAGGCCGAGCGAAGCCGCCGCAGCCAGAATAAGGTACTTGGTTCTGAATGTATCGTTCATTGGTTTGGTCTTTTGCTTTCGCTGCGCCGGTTTGCTGGACCAGGGCGCAGAGCCCGTTTGACCGCATCGGGCCGAAGAGTTCCGCAGGAATAATTTCATCAAAGTTTTCTCACACCGCGGAACTTTTTCGCACGAATGTTGACGCGCGCCGCTTGCGATTCTCCGGCACCAGTCTATCTGTGTCGGCGATGAAACTCCGCCCCTTCCTTGCTGTCATGGCCCTCTCCTCCCTCCTCACTGCTTTTGCCCGCGGCGAGCCGCTCAAAGTCGGCGACGCCGCTCCCGCCATCTCCGGCGTGACCGATTCGGGCGCCACGCTCGCGTTCGCGGACGTGTACGCGAAACAGCCGTATACGCTGGTCTATTTTTACCCGAAGGCCGACACGCCCGGCTGCACCAAGCAGGGTTGCTCGCTGCGCGACGGCTACGAGGCGCTCACGAAGCGGGGCGTCGCGGTGATCGGCGTGAGCCGCGACGACGTGGCCGCGCAAAAGGCGTTCAAGGAAAAATACCATCTGCCGTTCACGCTGATCGCGGACACGGATGGCACCGTGGTCCGCGCCTTCGGCGTCCCGACCTACGCGGTGGTTGGTCTGGCCCACCGGCAGGCCTACCTGATCAAGGACGGCAAGATCATCTACACCGACTACAACGGCACGACCGACAAGCAGGCCGATACGATCCTGCAGGTCCTGGCGGCCCAGCACTGATCCGATCCGAACCGGCCGGGGCGAAACCCCCGGAGTTCGCCTGCCCCCAACCGCCGAAGCCACCCCGGCAGCGCGCCCGCCAGCGCACGTCTCGGTGGCCTTCGCGAGCTTCGTGGCGATTTTGGCCTGACACCACAGGGCCCTAGAGTTCGTCGTCTGGTGACGACGGCAGCAGGGACGCCGCGGGATCCTCGCGCACGCGCCCGAGCCACTCCGCGATCAGGGGCGAGGCGGCGGTGGCCGCCGCGGGCCAGGGGGCCGCGACCAGATCGATCACGCGCAACGCGCCGTCGGTGCCGCGCACGAAATTGCGCGCGTGCAGGTCCGCCACGAGCCACGGCCGGTCCTGCGCGAAGAACAGCCGGGGATGGTCGCGGTTGGCGCGCAGGAAGCGGGACGGGATCGCAATCAGGCCCGCGGGCAGCACGCCGGAGACGTCGTCGCCCTGTGGCAGCGGGTCGCCCAGCGCCTGCTTTGCCACCACGATGCCCTCCGGCGTCACCGCCATCACCTCCGTCGCCATCCCGCCCAGCGCCTCGATCAGCATGAGTTTTTCCAGCAGCGCGCGGTAGTCGCCGAGCTGGGCCTCGGCCTGGAGCGCGGCCTCCTCGCCGGGCCGGAAGCCGAACACGCTGCCGATGCGCTTCTCCTCGCGCGGGAGGTAAAACTTGTACACCGAGCCGTCGCCCTCGGCCGCGAACGCCCACGCCTCCACGCCGCCGCCGATCCGGCGCAGGCGCGGGTTGGCTTCCTCGAGAGGATTCTCGGCCGCGGAGGGAAACCCGAAGGTGTCCAGCGGGTGCAGCGGCAGCAGCGCGCGCCAGGCGCGGATTGCGTCGCCCAGCGCCGCCCACTCGCCGCCGGCGGACTCGAGCAGGCTTACTTCGTCTTCCGCGAGGAGGACGAGATCGCGGTCCGAATCTGCGCGGACACCGCATTCTGCTGCCGCCGCGCCGAGGCGAGCGAGCGCTTCCAGTCGTCGCTCGTGATCGTGTTGAAGAGCGGCTCGGTCGGCTTGGCCCGGGAGGGCGCGGCCTTGGATGCGGGTGTCTTTTCCGGTGAAGGCATCGTGCATGAATCCGCCACGGCCGAACCTCGGGGGTCAATCCCCGAAAGGCAACGGGCGTTTTTTGCTCAGTCCTCGGCCACCACCGACGGGGGCGGCACCCGCGCGATCAGCACCTTGTCCACCCGCCGGCGATCCATGTCCATCACCTCGAACTTCCAGCCGTTCCAGATGAAGTAGTCCCCGGCCGTCGGGATCCGGCCGAATTGCGTCATCACGAAGCCGCCGACCGTCTGGTACTCGGCGTCATGCTCCTGCGGAAGGTCGGTCTGGATCTCCAGCAGGTGCTTGAGCTCGCCGGTCGCCAGCGTCGCGTCCACCAGCAGCGAGCCGTCCTCGCGCCGCCTCACCTCCGGCTGGTTCCGGTGGCCCTGGCTCGGCAGGTCGCCCACGATCGCCTCCAGCACGTCGATCAGCGTCACCAGGCCCTGCACCGCGCCAAACTCGTCCGTCACGACCGCGATGTGCTTGCCCGTCTTCTTGAACTGCTCGAGCAGCTGGATCGACGTCTGCGTCGCCGGCACCAGCAAAGGCGGCACCAGCAGGTTCTTCAGCGTCGTCGGCAGCCCGATCGCCGAGTGCGCCCACAGCGCCTTCACCGCCACCATGCCGACAATCTGGTCGCGGCTGGTCTGGTAGACCGGGAAGTACGAGTGGCCGCTCGTGACGATCTTCCGCCAGTTGACCTCCTCGGGGTCGTCGAGGTTGAGGAAAATGATCTTGGGCCGGGGCGTCATGATCGCCGTCACCGGCAGCTGGTCGAGCGCGAGCACGCCCTCGACCATCTCCTTTTCCGCCCGCTGGAACACGCCGGCATGCAGGCCCTGCTCGACCAGCGCCCGCACCTCGTCCTCGCCCACCGCCTCCGCGACCGGTCGCGTCCGCAGGCGGATCAGGCGGGTCACCCCGTCGGTCGCGAGCTCGAGCACGCGCAGGAACGGCGCCGCCAGCCACGCGAGCAGCCGCATCGAGCCGCCGAGGATGGACGCGACTTTTTCCGGGTGCGCGCGGCCGATGCGCTTCGGCACAAGCTCGCCGAAGAGCAGCATGAAGCCGGTCAGCCCGAGCGTCACCACCACGAAGCCCAAGGGCACCGCCACCGGCTGCAGCGCCGGGATCCGGGCGATCGCGACCGCCGCCTGGCCGGCCACCTGGGCGCCGCCGAGCACGCCGGCGATCATGCCGGACAGGGTCATCCAGAACTGCACCAGCGCCAGGAACCGGGTCGGGTGGTCGGCCAGCTCCAGCGCCCGCGAGGCGCCCACGTCGTTCTTGGCCGCCAGCTCGCGGAGGCGCGCCTTGCGGGCGGACACCACCGCGGTCTCGGTCATCGCCAGCAGGCCGTTCCCCAGCACCAGGACCAGGAGGATGACGAGTTCAAGCGGAACGCTGAGCATGGTCGGCCCGACCGTTGCGAAGGCGGCCGGGCGAGGCAATCCCCTTCGCCCGGCCCGGCGCGCAGGCTTGCCCGCGACCGTCCGCTGGCTTTCAGTCGGACCTTCCCGTTTTCCACATGCGCTCCGGAATCATCGCAGGCGGCAACTGGCTCATCGACCACGTCAAGGTGATCGATACCTGGCCCGCCCAGGACAGCCTCGCCAACATCCTCAGCCGCTCGCTCGGCAACGGGGGCGGCCCCTACAATGTCCTGAAGGACCTCGCCCGCCTCGGGGCGTCCTTCCCGCTGGCCGGCATCGGGCTGCTGGGCGACGACGCCGACGGCCGGCGCATCCTCGACGACTGCCGGGCGCACGGCATCGACCCCGCGCAGCTGCATGTGACCGCCGAGCGGCCGACGAGCTACACGGACGTGATGAGCGTGCGCGACACCGGCCACCGCACCTATTTCCACGACCGCGGCACCAACGCGCTGCTCGCGCCGGAGCACTTCGATTTCCAGCGGACGAACGCGAAGGTGTTCCATTTCGCCTACCTCCTGCTCCTGGACACGCTGGACGCCGCCGGCGCCGACGGCCGGCCGCGCGCCGCCGAGGTGCTGCGCCGGGCGCGCGCCGCCGGCCTGCGCACCACCCTCGACTGCGTGAGCACGGATGCGCCGCGTCAGCGCGCCATCGTGGCGCCGGTGCTGCCGGAGGTGGACCTGCTTTTCATCAACGACTACGAGGCCGAGGCCGTGACCGGCATCGCCCTGGGCCGCGGCGAGCACTTGGACCGCGCGGCGGTCGAGCGCGCCGCCCGCGCCCTGCTCGCGCTCGGCGTCCATGAGTGGGCGCTGATCCATTTTCCCGAGGGCGCCTGCGCCTCCTCCAAGCGCGGGGAAGTCCGGTGGCAGGGCAGCGTGCGCCTGCCCACGTCCGCCATCGCCGGCACCGCCGGCGCCGGCGACGCGTTCGCGGCCGGCGTGCTCTACGGTTTCCACGAGGACTGGCCGATGGCGCGCTGCCTCGAGCTCGGCGTCTGCACCGCGGCCGCCTCGCTGCGCCATCCCACCACCTCGGACTCGGTCGCCCCGGTCGACGAATGCCTCGGTCTCGGCCGCACCCACGGTTTCCGGGGGTAGCCGTTCTTTTGCCACGAAGGGCACGAAGCCCACGAAGCGCGGACGTCCTCCGGTCTTCGCGATCTTCGCGCGCTTGGCGGTGAACCCGGTCGGACCGCAGTCTTGGTGGACCGCCACGACCGCGAGGGCCGCGAAGAATGGGGTCCGAGCTTCGTGGGCTTCGTGCCCTTCGTGGCAAAACCAGCCCCGGGCTCAGCCGAGCCGCTTGAGCCGGTCGGCCACGTCGGCCCGCAGGCGCTCAACCGTGGCGAGCGCGAAGTCCAGCACGCTGAGTTTCTCGTCCGTCACGAGCGGGGTAAGGTCGATGGCCCACGCGATCGCGGTGAAGCGGTCGGTGGCGTGCGAGGTGTGGAAGGTGGCGTTGGCCTGGCGCCGGCCGATTGCCGCGACGTCGTAATTCTTGCCGCCCGCGACCTGGGAATCGAAAACTTGGATCAGCGGCTGGGCCAGCTCGGGCCGCGCACTGCAGTCGAGCGCGACTTTCTCGGCGTCGCCCAGCCAGTCCAGCCCGCGCCAGGCCTCGACCCCGAGCACGCGGCGCGGCCGCCGGTCCGGCGGCAACGACCGGATCGCCTCCACGCAGCGCAAGAGCACCGCCACGTGGGTGTCATGCTTGTCCATCGGCTGGTGCAGATACACCACCTCGGGCCGGCAGCCGCCGAAGATCGCCGCCAGGTCCGACGCTACGCCGGCCTGCCCCGGGCGTTTCACGTCGGCGCTCGGGTGGGCCAGCTGGATCTGCAGGTTGTACCGCCCCAGCCGCGCCGCCGCGCGCTGCTCCTCGCGCCGCACCGCCCGCATCTGCTCGTCAGTGTGGTTCGCGTAGCGTCCCGCCCGGGGCGAGCCGGCGCCATTCGTCACCACCACGCCAGTGAAGTGGCGGTCGGGACGGTCGTAGCACTCGGTGACGCCATGGTAGGCGTTGATCTCGATGTCGTCCTGATGCGCGATCACGCACAGGTGCGTGGTGCGCGCGAGGGCCGCCGCGGGGGCGATGGCGGAGTCCCCGGGAAGGTAGATGTCGGCGTCAGGCCGGGAGAATTTCATCGGCGGGCAAACACTTCCTGGACGATCGCGGCCATCTCGTCGCGGGCCGTTTCGATGCTGGCGACCAGCGCGAACTGCGTCCGGCACCGCTCGAGGTTGTGGCGCGGGTGCCGGATCCGGTAATACACGTCGCCCTGCAGGTAGTCGGTGAGGAAGCGGATGCCGTTCTCGTAGGTCATCAGCTGGCCCGCGAACCCGAGGTGGGCCCGCTCGACGGCGTTGAGCACCTGCCCGACGGGGGAGCCGAGATAGCCCTCCACCAGCGCCCGGAAATACGGGAGCTGGATCCGCATGTTGGCCGGGTTCGGGTCGTCCTCGAACGTCGAGCTCGCGGAGGTGCGCACCATCTCGCCAAAGTCGTACAGCGGCAGGCCCGGCATGATGGTGTCGAGGTCGATCACCGCCACGGTGCGGCCGGTGACGTCGTCGAGCATCACGTTGTTTATCTTGGTGTCGTTGTGCGTGACCCGCTCGGAGATCTCGCCCCGGGCCTGCAACGTGAGCAGGCGGTCGGCATCCGTCTCATGCGCGAACGCGAAGTCGATCTCCGCCCGCACCTCAGCCGCCCGGCCCGCGGCGTCCTCCGTCACGGCCCGGCGCAGGTTTTCGAACCGGCTGCGGGTGTGATGGAAATTCGGGATCGTCTCGTGCAGCCGCCCGCCCGGCAGGTCAGCCAGCTGCGCCTGGAACGTACCGAACGCCCGCGCGGCCTCGCGGGCCTGCTCGGCATCCGTCACGCGGTCCACCGCATGCGCCCCGGTGATGAAGTCGTACACGCGCCAGTAGCCACCCACGGCGTCCTGCAACCAGGCGCGGCCGTCCCGCGTCGGCACCAGCGTGAGCGCCCGCCGGGCCGCGGCCTCGCCCGCGGCGGCGCGCACCTTGGCGGCGACGTGGGTCGTGACGCGCTGCACGTTCTCCATCAGCGCCGGCACGTTCCGGAAGATGCGGTGGTTGACCTTCTGGAAGATGTAGCGGCGGCCATCCGCGGCGGCCGTTCGCACGAGGTAGGTCTCGTTGATGTGCCCGCTGCCGTATGGCTCGGCGGCGGTGACGGGCCCGGTCAGCGGGAAGGCGGCGCAGATTTGCGGGAAGTCGGGGGGAACCGGCGTGGAACTCATGCGGCGGGCGCAATTTCAACGCTGACCGGGCGGCCCGGGGCGAGCGTTTTCTCCGTGCGCCATTCGCACGCGCCCCGGCCTGTTAGCGTCAGGCGCTTCAGCCGCAGGCGGCCGCCGAGGCAGGTGAGGGTCACCTTGGTGCGCCGGCGGGTGGGCGCCTGCTCCACCACGCCCCAGGCGCGGCCGGTCGACCAGAACCAGCGCACGCGGCGCGGGCTCGGGGCCAGCGCCAGGTCGCCCGTGAGGGCCGAGTAATGGAAGCCCGTCAGCGCCGGGATCAGGCCCCAGCTGTTCAGCGCCCGGGCGTAGTGGTGCCCGCACTCCGCCTCGTCGAACGGGTTCCGCTTGCGCCCGTCGTACCGCGCCCGGATGTCGCGCACAACCTTGAGCGCGTCCCGCACCATGCCCTCCTGCGCGAGGTGCAGCGCGACACAGTACTCGAAGCCGGTCATGACCTCGGTGTAGTACGGGAACGGCCGGGCCGGCCGCCGGCCGCGCGGATACGAGGCCATCAGCAGCGCAGTCTCGTCGCCCAGCACGTAGCTGCGCATGTGGTTGAAATGGGCCTCGAAGCCGTGCCGCCGGTTGTGCGCCAGCACCGCGCGAAGCGCCTCGCGCTCGTGCACCGGGTCGAGCAGATGGCCCAGGCCCTCGAAGTGCGCATTCACCTGCCCGGCCAGCTGGTCGATCAGGCAGCCCGCGCCCAGCTGGTAGTCGGGATCCGACGGGTTCTTTCCGCCCATGCCGATGACCAGGCCGGGTCGCACCCGGCTCCAGTCCGTGACCGGCCGGATTTCGTGCTCGTAGTAGTCGCCGTTGAAGAGGTTCGCGTCCACCCACGCCCGTCCGCGCTCAAACAGGCCGCGGCATTTCGCCGCAAACTCCGCCTCGCCCAGCGCCCGCGCCATCTCCTCCGTCGCCCGCAGCGCGCCCAGGTACCACGACGCCATCTGGGGATTCGGGCCAAAGTACTCCACATCCATCGTGTTGTGCTGCACGCCCTCCATCACGCCGTCCTGGTCCGCATCCCAGCCGCCCGGCTGCCAGGCGAACTCCAGCGCGGCCCGGGCCCGCGGCCAGAGCGCGCGGAGCCACGCGGTGTCCCCCGACAGCCGCCACTCGCGGTGCAGCTTCAGCAGGCACCCCATCTGTCCGTCCGCGGCCGCATAGAGCGGGCCGGCAGCCGGCCGGAGCGGTAGCGGCACGCGGAAGGTCATCAGTCCGTCGGCCTGCATCGCGTACTCCGAGAACTCGGTCTCGCGCATCGAGCGCGCCAGCTCGGGGAACAGGTGGGCCGTCGCGTGCTCGTAGTTCCAGACGTGCGTACAGTTGCCGTGGCAGCTCCCATTCCGGTCAAAGCAGCCTTCCCAGCCGAAGAAACGGCCGTCGGCCGTGCGGAAACAGGTCTGCGACCGCAGGGTTGAGAGGTTGAACAGCGCCGCCTCGCGGACCTCGGCCGGCAGGTCGCAGTCGGTCACGCCGCGCACGAACGCCACCGTGTCGCGCTCCAGCGCCGGCCAGGCCTTCGCCGAGTGCACCGCCGCGGCCCACGCGTCGGCGAACGGCTGCGCATAGTGGTTGCCGACGATCACCGGCTGGTGCGCCGGGCCATGGCCCCAGTTTTCCCGGTTTGGGAAATGCCAGGCCAGGATGAACTCCACGGTCCGCTCGCCCATGGGCGGGACTTCCGCCTCGACCGCCAGCGCGGCGTTCGGCGTGTCGGTCTTCGCCGTGCGCGGGTCAAGCCGCCCGTCGGCCGAGAAGTCGTCCCAGAAATCCAGCACCGCGTCGTTCCAGCTGTAGTCCGCCCAGGCCGTGCGGTGCGTCACCCCGCGACGCGCCGTGGTCGCGAGCGCCATCGTGCCCCACGCCGGATGCGTGCCGGGCACGCCCGCGGAGTCGAGCCTCACGCCGCGGAGGCCGCCGGACTGGCACCAGGTGTTGCGGTTGCCGGCGGCGCCCGCCGGGAAGTATTTGCCGCGGAATTCGTCCAGCCGCACGGTGAAGCCGTCCATGCCGATGAAATTCGGCAGCGCCGCCGCGACCGACGCGCTCACCGGCGCCCGGGCGCGGTTGCGCAGGACGACGCGCACGAGCGCGACCGGCAGGCTGCTGCGGGCGCAGTCGCCGGGCACGAGCGGGTTGAAGACCTGCACGGCCGCCTGCAGCGGCACGGCCTCGTCGGCCAGGTCAAGCTGCGCCAGCGGATAGGCCGCCCGGAACGTGCAGCGGCGGAACCGCGGCAGCCCGGCCTGCCGCGCCGGCGAGCCTTCCTCGCCCTCCCACTCGCCCACCGGCAGCGGACCCTCGAGCAGGCGGGTCACCGCCGCCTCGCCGCGCCGCGCCGCGCGGAGGGCGAGAAAGGCCGAGGCCCCGCCCTGGCCCGTGGGCGTGAAACCCTTCGCGGGCCGGTTCATCAGCTCCCAGTGCCGCCAGGCGCCCCAGCCGCAGAACGACACCGTGCCGGTGCCGATCCCGCCCACCGGCAGCGCGACCCGCGCCAGGTGCTCGCCCGTGTAGCTGCGCAGGACCGGCCAGGGCGTGACGGGGGTTTTTGCGGGCATGGATGGAACGGCCGGAACTAGACTCGCGGCCGATGACAGGCCCCGGCCGGGCTGCGGTCAAAACAGTTTCGCGGGATATTTCCCGGCGCGGACGAGCTCGGCGATCGCCGCGACCACGCGGGGCTTGTCCTCGCGGTAGGTCACCCCGAACCACGAGCTGGACGTCGGCAGCACCTCGACGGTCGCCTCGCGGCGCGCAATCATGTCCGAGACCGCGGCAGGCAGGTAGAACTCCGCCTTCGGCTCGTGGGATCGCTCCGCCAGAAACTCGCGCAACTGGCGGTCGAGGCCGGCGAACAGCGCCGGCGTGAAACCCCAGCAGTTGAGCGACACCGTCTCCTCGCCGCTGTACCGGAGCCCCGGGCCGACCTCGGCCGGCAGGATGCCGGTCCTCTCGGTGATGGAGGTGAGCCGGCCGCCCGGGCCGACCACACATTCGCCGCGGGCCACGGCCCCGTGCTCGGAGAGCGTGTTGGCCAGCTTGAATCCCACCATGGCAAAACGCGCCGCGAGGGACGCGGGCACCCGGTGCCCGGACATCGGGTCGAATCCGCGCGGGCTCGCCGCCGGGCTCGAGAGGAAACGCGCCAGGCGCGCGAACGAGTCGGCGCCGTAGAAATCGTCGGCATTCGTCACCGCGAACGGCTCGTGGATCGCGTCCCGCGCGCACCATACCGCGTGACCGGTGCCCCACGGCTTCTCGCGGCCGGCCGGCACCGCCTGCCCCGCCGGCAGGACGTCGAGCGACTGGAACACGTAATCCACCGCGATGCGGCCCGCGTACTTGGCCCCGATCTGCTCGCGGAAGACCGCCTCGAAATCGCGGCGGATGACAAACACCACGCGGCCGAAGCCCGCGCGCGCCGCGTCGAACACGGCGTAGTCCAGCACGGTTTCCCCCGAGGGCCCCACCGGGTCGATCTGCTTGAGACCGCCATAGCGGGATCCCATGCCGGCGGCGAGGACGAGGAGCGTGGGTTGCATCGGGCCGCGATTGGAAGGGATCGGCGCGGGCCGCGCAACCCGCGAAACCGGCCGGGGCGGCCCACGGAAACCACCGAACCCGCGGCGTCCTCGCCCACTCGGGGCCGGCGCGTGATCCTCCGGCGTCCGGCGTTGGGCGTTTGTTGTTCGGCGCTCGCCCGTAAGTGCCTCGGGTCGGTGCAAACCTCAAACGCCGAACGCCAAGGACCGCGCCAGCGACTGGAAAAGAAAAAGGGCGGAGTCCCGGAGGACTCCGCCCTGAGAGCGATCAGGTTGGGTTCTGTTTAG
>JAFEGX010000097.1 GCA_018239675.1 Verrucomicrobiota bacterium | reverse complement strand
AGGGCCGGACCGACTGGCCCGACATCGACCTCGACCTGCCCAGCGGCGACCGGCGCGAGCAGGTCATCCAGGAGGTCTACCGCCGCTACGGCCGCACCGGCGCCGCGATGACCGCCAACGTCATCGCCTACCGCGGCCGCAACACCATGCGCGAGGTCGGCAAGGTCTTCGGGTTCCCCGCCGACGTCCTCGACCGCTTCAGCGCGCTGTTCCACCACGGGGACCTGCCCGAGACAATCGAGCTGCAGGCCCAGCTCCGGGCGGCCGGCGTCGGCGGCGACCACCCGCGCTTCGGCCCCCTGCTCGAGACCTGCCGCCTCGTCCGCGGCCTGCCGCGCCATCTCGGCCAGCACAGCGGCGGCATGGTGCTGAGCCACGGGAACCTCGCGCAGTTCGTGCCCCTCGAGAACGCCCAGATGCCCGGCCGCAGCGTGATCCAGTGGGACAAGACCGACTGCGAGGAGCTGGGGATCGTGAAGGTCGACCTGCTCGGCCTCGGCATGATGGCCGCGCTGCAGGACACGCTCGAGATCTGCGCGACGCGCGGCCAGCCGGTGGACCTCGCGGCCATCCCGAAGGACGACCCCGCGACGTTCGCCGCCATCCAGGCCGCCGACACCGTCGGGCTCTTCCAGATCGAGAGCCGCGCGCAGATGGCGACGCTGCCGCGGATGAAGCCGGCCACGTTCTACGATCTGGCCATCCAGGTCGCCATCATCCGGCCCGGCCCCATCCAGGGCGAGGCGACCAACCCGTACCTCGACCGCCGCCAGGGCAAGGCCCCGGTCACCTACCTCGACGAGCGCCTGCGGCCCATCCTCGGGCGCACGCTGGGCATCGTGATCTTCCAGGAGCAGATCCTCCGGATCGCGATGGAGCTCGGGGGCTTCACCGCGGCCGAGGCCGACGAGCTGCGCCGCGCCATCGGCTTCACGCGCTCGCGCGAGCGCCTGCTCCGCATGGAGGAGAAGCTCGCCGCGGGGCTCAAGCGCCAGGGCGTGAGCGACGAGGCCGCCGCCGGAATCCGGAAGTCGCTCGCCTCGTTCGCCCTCTACGGCTTCCCCGAGAGCCACGCGATCTCGTTCGCCCTCATCGCCTACGCCAGCGCGTGGCTGCGCACGCATCGCGCCGCCGCGTTCTACGCCGGGCTGCTCAACAACCAGCCCATGGGCTTCTACTCGGTCGCGAGCCTCGTGCAGGACGCGCGCCGCCACGGCTTGCGCGTCCGGCCGGTCTCGGTCCTCGAGTCCGACGCCGGCTGCACCGTCGTCGACGACCAGACGATCCGCCTCGGGCTCAACGCCGTGAAGGGCCTCCAGGCCAACACGGTGGCCCGCCTGCTCGCCGAGCGCCGCCGCCAGGGCTTCGTCACGGTGGAGGACCTCCTGCGCCGCGTCCCGTGCACCCCGGCCGAGCGGCGGCAGCTCGCGCTTGCGGGCGCCTTCCAGGGACTCGCGGAGCACCGACGCGCGGCGCTGTGGCGGGTCGAGACGGCGGACGTGGACGACGAGCTCTTCCGTCTCGTCTCGTCACCCGCGCCGGAGGCCGAGCTCACGCCGCTGGAGCGCATGACGCACCTCGAGCGGCTGCAGGCCGACTACGCGACCCTCGGCCTCACGGTCGGCCGCCATCCCATGGCCCTCATGCGCCCGCACCTGCCCGGCACCACGCCCGCCGCCGCGCTCGCGCAGTGCCGCCACGGCGCCACGGTCCGGATCGCCGGCAGCGCCATCACCCGCCAGCGCCCGGGCACGGCCAAGGGTTTCTGCTTCGTCACGCTTGAGGACGAAACCGGCCACGCCAATGCGATCGTCCGGCCCGCGCTCTTCGAGGAGCGCCGCCTGATCATCAATCTGGAGACCGCGCTGGTCATCACCGGCCGCGTGCAGCACGAATCCGGCGTTATCCACGTGATGGCCGACGAGATTGCGCCCATGCCCGCCGCCGGCCTGCCGGCGCAGGACAGCCACGACTTCCGCTGACCGCGGCGCGACCGCGGTTTTGCTCCGCCCGGAAAAAATCCCGCCGCCACCCGTCTCGGCGCGGGAAAAACGCCGCCAGCCAGGAGAAACGCTGCTAGGGTGAAGCGCCCACCAGAATCTTCCAACGCGGGCCGCCCGCCGCGACCGCCTTTGCGCCTTAAGCTTTTCTTCAAAAACGCCTAGCCTGCATCACTAATGCCGAATCGTGCCTCACTTGCTCAGCGCCGACAGCCATCCATTATCCCCGCCACTAGGGTCTAGACCCCGCTCCATGGCAATCATTCCGATAGCCCCCCTCACGAATCCCCGATAAAATCCGGCAAAGTCTCCTCCCATCCTAGAAAATTTCCCCGTGAATCCGCCCGCCATCTGCCAGGTGCTCATCGTCGACGACCATCCGTCCATAGCCCAGCTGCTCGCCGAATTCATCGACCAGCAGCCGGGCTTCAAGGTCGTCGGCACGGTCAACGAGGGGCCCGCGGCCATCCAGGCCTGCGCCGAACACCGCCCCGATCTCATCGTCCTCGACATCGGCCTGCCCGACAAGAGCGGCGGCCTCGCCGTGCTCGCCACCGTGCGCAAGCTGCACCCGGACACGCATGTCCTTGTGTTCAGCGCCTCGAGCACCATGCACGTCGTGCAGGAGGCGATGCGCCTCGGCGCCCACGGCTTCCTCGAGAAGACCGCCCCGCTCTCCGAACTGCTCGACGCGCTCCAGCGGGTTCGCCAGGGCTCCACCTATCTTGGCGCGCGCGTCAGCGCGATGCTTCGCGAGGTCGTGAAGAACGGCCTGA
The DNA here is from genome assembly GCA_018239675.1 of Verrucomicrobiota bacterium. Taxonomy (GTDB): domain Bacteria; phylum Verrucomicrobiota; class Verrucomicrobiia; order Opitutales; family Opitutaceae; genus Opi-474. The sequence goes on along the minus strand of JAFEGX010000097.1, from coordinate 10,053 downwards.
GCCAGTCGGTCATCGCCGCGCAGGAGCAGACCATCCTGCGCCTGCTCGCCCGCGGCGCCGTCGTCAAGGAGATCGCCACCAGCCTCAACCTGAGCCCCTCCATGATCTACAAGTTGCTCACGCGCCTGCGCGAGCACCTCGGCGCCAAGACCAACGAGGACCTGATCGTCATCGCGGTGCAGCGAGGCTGGCTGGAGGTGGAAGACAGCCGCTCGGGTTCGCCGGCGTCCCCGTAAGATTCCGTGGCGGCGCGCCGGCGGGAAGGTTGCCGGGCTGGTTCCGACCGGGCGACCTGCCGGCGGTGCCCGCCGTCGGCAGGCGGTTTCCGCACAAAAAAGGTGTGACGACTTCTGGCGCCGGAAATACGTTCGGCCTGCAACCCGTGGAAAATCCGGATCCAGCCCGGCCCGCCGTCACCTCGGCCGACGACACGCGTGAAGTTCGCGCGGTGATGGCCGCCGCCTGCCTGTTGTCCGCGGCAGTCGCGGTCGCTGGCCTGTTTGTCACCGGCGCAAGCCTGGTGCCCGGCGGAAGCTCGCCCGCCGTGGTGGCAGTCGCCCCGAGCAGCGCCGCGCTGATCATCGGCCTTGCGGCGGCCACGCTCGTCTGGCTGCGGTTCCGGTCCCGCCGGGGCGTGGCGCGGGGGTGCCGCGCCCTCATGGTCGCCTGCGTCCTCGTGGCCGCATTCCTCGCCGTCCGCAACAGTCAGTTCGCACCCAGCCACTGGTACAACACCACGCCCTGGTTCGAGGCCCGGGCGCACCTTGGCAAACGGGTGAGTCTCCTGGCCCCGCTCACGGGCCTGTACATTTCCCTGGCCGGGCTCGTCCTTGTCGGCCTGACCCTGGGTCCCCGGCTCCGCTCCCGCCTCGACCTCGCCGGCCGCACAGTCGCCGCGCTGCTGTGCCTGACGGGCTTCGCGAGCGTGGTGGGGCAGGCCGCGGGAGTGCCTTGGCTGATGGCTGACGTTCGGTTCAGCGTGGCCGCGGGCAGCGCACTGGCCCTGACCTTCCTGAGTTTTGCGGCCGCGCTCGGCTTCGGCCTCCGCGCATGGCTGCATCACGCGCTGCTCGACCTGCCCATGGCCGGAACCCCGGCGGAGCTGGCCCGGGACCAGCCGCTGCGCGCGGCGGCCGACGTGGGCATCGCCGTGATCGCCGTCACGCTGGCCGCCACCGGGTATTTCTATCTTTCCACCCAATCGCGGGAACGGCACGAGCGCATGGCGGCGGATCTGTCCAGCATCGCCGAGCTGCGGGCCGCCCAGTACGCGGCCTGGGAGCGGGAGCGCCTGTCCGACCTTAGCGCCTTCGCCCGCACCCCGCATCTGGCCGATGCCCTCGCCCATCCGGAGGACCCGGCCAGGATCGCGAATTTCCGTCCCTACTTCGCGACCATCGTGGCGAACCACGCGTTCCATCGCCTGAGCCTCTACGACGCCACCTTCAACCCCCGCCTTGTGATCCCCGAGGCGCACTTGCCGCCGCTGCCCGCCAGCCTGCGCCAGCTCGTGGCCGCCAGTCATGAGCCCCTCCCGAACCGGGACCTGCGCAGTCGGCCTGATGCGCTGGAGCTGGATCTGATTGCACCTGTCTGGATGAACGAGGAGCAATTCTGCGGTGCCATCCGCCTTAGCCTCGACCTGCAGTCCTCAATCCTCCCGCAGCTCACTCACTGGCCAACGGCTTCGGGCACGGGCGAGATCCTGCTGCTCTCGGGCCGGGCGGCGAGGCCGGACTACCTCGGCGGGCGGCGGTTCGACCCCGTGCCCGAGGCCGACGGCCAAATCACCGACGAAGTCGCGGGACGGATCCTGGCGAGTCGCGCGCCCGGCCTGATCGAGGGACTGGACTACCGCCGCGAACCGGTGCTGGCCGTGGCCCGGCCGGTCCCGGGCACCGACTGGCTGCTGGTGGCCAAGATCGACCGGCGCGAGGCGCTCGCGCCGCTCATCACCGAGCAGCGCGAGTTTTTTCTCGGCTTCGGCCTGGTCGCGGTCGCGAGCGGCTTTGCCCTGGTCTACCTCTGGCGAAACCGTCAGGGCGCGCTCAAGCAGCGCGAAGCGCAGGCCGAACTGGCACGCCGCGACGCCGTCGAGCGGCTGGGCCTGGTGCTGCAGCAGGCCAACGACGTCGTGCTGCTCGTCGAGGGAGACGGGCGCATCGTCGAGGCCAACGACCGCGCCGCGGCCGTGTACGGCTACACCCCCGGGGAGTTGCGGCAACTGACGATTCACGATCTGCGCAGCCCCGGCCACGAGCCCGTCGCCCCCGAACCGGCCGCGGCGCGCGACGCGGCGGGCCACACGTATGAGACGGTCAGCCGGCGCAAGGACGGCTCGCTCTTCGCGGTCGAGGCCAGCGCGCGCTCCGTGACGATCAACAACCGGCCCCACGTGCTGCTGGTGGTCCGCGACATCTCGCAGCGCAAACAGCACGAGGCCGAGATCGAGCGCCTGAACGGCATGTACCTTGCCCTGACCCGGATCGGGCAGGCCATCATCCATGCCCGCAGCGAAGCCGAACTCTTCGAGCAGGTCTGCCGGGCGCTCGTCGAGCACGGCCGCTTCAAGGTGGCCTGGTTCGGTCGCGAGGACCCGTCCACCCGCCAGATGATCCCGCAGGCCTCGGCGGGCGACGACCACGGTTACCTCGACGGCATTCGTCTCTCGACCGATCCGTCCCAGCCCGAGGGCCGCGGCCCGTCGGGGATCGCCTACCGCGAGGGTCGGATCGTCACGGTGAACGATTTCTTCGCGCAGCCCGAGACCCAGCCCTGGCGGGCCCGCGCCGCCCGCAGCGGCATCCAAGCCTCCATCTGCCTGCCGGTCAGGCGCGGGACGGAACGCGCCGGGGTCCTCACGGTCTATGCCGGCGAGCGCAATTTCTTCGGGCCGCGCGAGGTGAACCTGCTCACGGAGGCAGTGAATGACGTGTCCTTCGCCCTGGAGGTCCTGGCCTCGGATCGCCAGCGCCGCCAGGTGGAAGCGGAATTGCGCAAGCTCTCGGCCATCGTCGAACAGAGCCCGGTCTCCATCGTCGTCACCAACCCGGTCGGTGAAATCGAGTACGTCAATCCGCGGCTCACCGAGGTCACCGGTTATCTTCCCGAGGAGGTGCGCGGCCGGAATCCGCGCATTTTCAAGTCCGGCCGCAATCCGCCGGAGCTCTACACCCAGCTCTGGCAGACCATCACCGCCGGCCATGTCTGGCGCGGCGAGCTGGTCAATCAGCGCAAGGACGGCTCGCTTCACTCAGAGTTTGTGGTCATCGCGCCGATCAGCGGTGCGGCGGGCGGAATCGGCCACTTTGTCGCCCTCAAGGAAGACATCACGGAGCGCAAGCGCATCGAAGCCTCGCTGCGCGAGAGCGAGGAGCGATTCCGCCTGATCGCCGAGAGCACCGCCGATCTGATCTGGCTCGGCGACCTCGAGTCCGGCCGGTACCTTTATGTCAGCCAGTCCGCCCGGGTCCAGCGCGGCTTCGATCCGGCCGAGATGGTGGGCCGCCCGATGGCTGACTTCCAGGCGCCGGAAACGCAGGCGGCCTTGACTGGGTCGGTGCAGCGCCGCCTGGCCGCCCTCGCGGCGGGTGACGAATCGGCCCGGCATGCGGTCTTCGAGGCGACGTTCCTGCGCAAGGACGGCACGAAGCTGCGCGCCGAGGTGTCCTCGACCATCATGACCGACGCCAGCGGACGCCTCACCCGCCTTCTCGGAATCACGCGCGACATCTCCACCCGCATCCGGGCGGAATCGGACCTCCGCAAGATGTCGCGGACACTCGAGCAGGCGCCGCTTTCCATCGTGATCACCGACCTGGCGGGACGCATCGAGTTTGTGAATCCCGCCTTCACCCGCGTCTCGGGCTACACCTTCGACGAGGTGCGCGGCCGGAATCCGCGGATCCTGAAGGCCGGCATCACCCCGGCGGCGGTCTATCGCGAAATGTGGCAGGCGCTGACAGCGGGTCAGGTTTGGCGCGGCGAGCTGCACAATCGCAAGAAGTCGGGCGAGGTGTATGTCGAGCTGGCGGTGATCGCGCCGGTCCTCGACCCGTCCGGACGGGCCACCCATTACGTCGCGCTCAAGGAGGACGTCACCGAGGCGAACCGCGTGCACCACGCATTGCGGCACAGCGAAGAGCGGTTCCGCGCGATCTTCGATCACGTCTCCATGGGCATGTTCGAGACCACGCCGGACGGCCGCGTGGCCCGGGCCAACCGCCACCTCGCCGACATGCTGGGCACCACCACCGAATCCCTCGTCGGGGCCCATTGGTCGAGCTTCCTTGCCACTCCCGGTCCACAGGCCCAGGCCGAGCCGCCGCCCACCCAGCCTTCCGAGTTGAGCCTGATGCGGCGCGATGGCCAGGCCTTCTGGGGCCTGATCACCGGCCAGCGCGAGCTGGGGTCCGAGGAGCGCACGCTCGGCTACATCTGCCTGCTCCAGGACATTTCCGCCCAGGTCGAGGCACGCGAGAAACTGCTCCGCTTCAACGCCGAGCTCGAGGCCAAGGTCGCGGTGCGGACCGCCGAGCTCGCCAGCCGCAACAGCCAGTACCAGGCCCTCCTCCAGTCGATCCCGGACATCGTGATGCGCCTGCGCCCCGACGGCACCGTTCTCCACTACCAGCGGGCCAAGGAGGTCGGCGCCCACATCATCGCCGCGCTCGGGTCCTCCAGCCTCACCGACCCGCCCGGGCGGCTGATCGAGATCAGCCGGCCGCTTGGGCGGCAGGCGCTTGAGTCGGGCCACACCGTCACCGCCGAGCACGAGGTCGCGCCGGACAGCCACGGGGTCACCCTCGAGCTGCGCGCCGCGCCCAGCGGCGGCGACGAGTTCGTCGTGTTCGTCCGCGACGTCACCGAGCGTCGCCGGCTCGAGGCCGAGACGGCCGCCATGCTCGAGCGCGAGCGCCAGGTCTCGGACATGAAGTCGCGGTTCGTCGCCGTCACCTCGCACGAGTTCCGCACGCCCATGGCCGCCGCGATCGGCTCGGCCGAGCTGCTCGCCCACCACCTGGAACGGCTCAGCCCGGACAAGCGCCAGGAGCTGTTCGACCGCATCACCTCGTCGCTGCGACGCATGACGGAGATGCTGGACGATCTCCTCACGCTCAACCGGATGGAGGCGCATCGCCTCGAGCCGAAGCCGGTGGCCCTGATGCTTGAGCCCCTGGTCCGGAGCCTGGTGGACGAGGTGCGGGTCGGCGACCACGAGACCCACCCGTTCGAGGTGCGTTGCCGCGGCCTCAACGACCCGGTCACAAGCGACCCCAACCTGCTCCGTCCCATCCTCTCCAATCTCCTGAGCAACGCCGTCCGCTACTCGCCCCCGGGCACGCTGGTCACGGTCACGCTCCTCGCGGACGAGCGCCGCTTCCAGCTCTCGGTCCAGGACCGCGGCATCGGCATTCCCCCGGCGGACCGGGACCGGGTCTTCGAGCCGTTCGAGCGGGCCTCGAATGTCGGCAGCATCAAGGGCACCGGGCTCGGCCTGAGCATCGTGAAACGCATGACCGAGCTCCTGGGCGGCACGGTCGCCATTGACGCCCCGGAGGAAACGGGCATCCGATTCACGCTGACTTTCCCGCGCCACGGCGCCGGCCCCCACCCTCATGAATAGCCCCACCGGCACCAAGGTCCTGATTGTCGAAGACGACGAAGCCGTCCGCCAGACGCTCGCCGACATCCTCGAACTGAACGGCTTTGTGCCGTTTGTCGCCGCCAACGGCCACGAGGGGCTGCAGGCCGCGAAGGCCAACCATCCCGCGGTCATCCTGACGGACATCGCGATGCCGGGCATGGACGGTTTTCAGCTCATCGGCCACCTGCGGACGGATCCGGTGCTGCGGGCGGTGCCGGTGATCGTGATCTCGGCCAAGGTGGACCGGCCCGCCGCGCGGCAGGGCATGGAGCTCGGCGCGGACGATTTCATCACCAAGCCCTTCACCGAGGAGGAGGTGATCCACTCCATCAACGCCCGGCTGGAAAAGAAGCAGCTGCTCGACGAGCTCGACGCGTTCGCCCACACCGTGGCGCACGACCTCAAGAATCCGCTTTGCACCCTGACGATGCGGCTGGAACTCCTGGCGCGCTCCCTCGCCAAGGGCGATGTGCCGGCGGCCAGCCACGACCAGGGCGAGGCCCTGCACGCGGCCAACCGCCTTGCCAGCATCATCGAGGAACTGCTGGTCCTCTCCGGCGTGCGCCGGCAAGAGGTCGAGTCCCAGCCCGTGAACATGGCGGCGGCGGTCGAGGAGGCCGTTTCCCGTCTCGAGCAGCTGATCCTGCGCCACGGCGCCGTCATCGAGCGGCCGGCGGCCTGGCCCGAGTCCTACGGACACGCCCCGTGGATCATCGAGGTCTGGGTGAACTACATCAGCAATGCCGTGAAATACGCCGGGCCCCATCCCCGCATCACGCTCGGCGGCGCACGCGCGAACGACGGGCTGTCGGCCCGCTTCTGGGTGCAGGACGGCGGGCCGGGCCTGGATGAGGCGACGCAGCGCACCCTGTTCGTGCCCTTCACGCGGATCACGACGGTGCGGGCCGTCGGCCACGGCCTGGGCCTTTCGATCGTCCGCCGCATTGTCGAGAAGCTCGGCGGCAAGGTCGGCGTCGACAGCCGCCCGGGCCAGGGCGCGCGCTTCTGGTTCGAGCTGCCGGCCACCCTCAGGCCCCAGTCGGCCTCGCCGTTCGTGCCAGCGATCGCGCTGTGAGCCTTGGTCCGCGGGCCGCACGCCCGCCGGCGGCGAGGCGCTTCCGCTAGGTCTGGCGGGGTTCCGGCGCGGCCGGTCCTTCCTTCAGCAGGTGCCGCACCTCGGCGACAATCCGTTCAAGCGGCACTGTCTTCTGGAGATACGCGGTGACGGTCTTGCTCAGCGTCGTCCGCACCACCTCCGGATCAAAATGGATGCCGGTCAGCAGGAGCACCGGCATGTCCGGCCTTGAGCCCTTGATGGTCTTCACCATGTCCAGACCGTCCGAATCCTCGAGCTGGAGGTCGGAGATGATCAGGTCCGGCGGGTCCATCGCCACCACGCGCTGGGCCTCGTCCGTCGCGCCCGCGGCCGTGATCCGGTATCCAAATTGGGCGAGATACTCGCCCAGCAGTTCGCGGATGTCCGCCTCGTCGTCGACGATCAGGATGTGCTTTTTCATGGGCAGGAGAAAGGAGGTCGGGATTCGCGGATGGCTCAGGCGCCCCGGGACGCGTCGGCCTCAAGGTGCAGGATCGAGACGCCGCCCACGACCCGGTCCTGGTCGCGGATGGGCAGCAGCGTGACGCGCACCCGGACGGGTGCGCCGGAGCGCGGGCGGAGCAAGGCGCGCATCGCGTGCACGTCGCGGCCCTCCTTCAACGCCGTCACCAGCGCCGCGAGCGGCCGTTCCGGCGTGGCCCCCTCGGCGGCCTCGGGCTCCAACAGGTCCGCCAACGGGGAGTTGATCAGGTCGGTCGCCGCCTTGCCGCTCAGCCGCACCGCGGCCGAATTGACCCGGGAAATGTTGAGCGCCTTCGTGCACACGATCACGGGCTCGGTGAACGAGTTGATGATCAGCTGGTCGTAGCGCAGCTGGTGCTCCAGCGCCTGGTTGCTCCAGCGCCGTTCCAGCACCTCGCTCTTCAGGCGCGTGTTCGTCGCGGCCAGCTCCTCGGCGTGCCGCTGCACGGCCTGCTCCAGCTCGCGATTGCGCTTCAGCGCCGCCTGCATGACCGCAAAGGTCCGGGCCAGAAGACCCACCTCGTCGGCGCGCTCCGGCACCACCGGGGGCGAGTCGAGGTTGCCCCGCGAGATTTCCTGCGCCACCTCCGTCAGCCGGCCCAGCGGCCGCAGCGCGACCCGTGCCGACCAGAGCACGATCACGAGGAGGACGACGAGGGTGGCCCCGAGCGAGGCGAGTGTGATCCAGCGGAAGGCCGTCACCTGCCGCAGGAACTCCTTTTCCTCATAGCCGACAATCACGCCCCACCCGCCGACCTGCACGGGCTTGTAGTTCTCGTGCACGCGTTGGCCGAGGCTGTGCGAGAAGTACGAGACCGAGCCCTGGCGGTTCGAGGAGGTGCGCTGGAAAATCCGGCCCAGCTCCGGATCTCCGGTCTTCTGGGCCAGCGACTCGATGGTCTCGGCCAGCACCACCTTTGGATCCGGGTGCGTGATGATCCGGCCGCTGCGGGAATAGACGATCACGTAACCCGAGTCGAAAAACTCGTTCTCGAGCATCAGCTGGCGGACCCAGTCGAGGGTCAGGCCCGCCGTCACGACGCCGGCGACCATTCGGCGGCCGTCCCGCGTCTGGTAGAACGGCGCCGTCACGCGGACCAGCCGCGCGTTCGAGCCGCCGGTCTCCTGGGCCGGCTCGGTCCACATCGCACTGCCGCGCGCCAGAGCGTCCGTGTACCAGTCATGCGTCCAATATTGGTAGTCGGGCGCCGCCAGGTCGCGGAGCGTAAGGTGGCTGCCCGTCCGGTACAGGTGGTGGCCAAACCGCTCGGTCTGGCCGTCGAGCGCCCCGCGCTCGAAGGTGAGCCCGAACTCCGACAGCGCCGGGCTGCTGGCCATCACGTTCTGGATGAGCCGGTCGGCCTCGGCCGTGGTGAGCCTCCGGTCCTCGAGGTCCTGGGCGACCAGCCTCACCGACGACTCGACCGCGCGCATGGTGTCCTGCAGGCCTTTCACCACGGCGATCGTGGCGGTGGCCGCCTGCAGCTCGGCCTGCTGCAGCACGATCCGCTCGGCCGCGCGGCGCTCGAACTCGGAGATCAGCGGCACCAGGACAAAGCCAAGGAGCAGGATCAGCGCCGCAAGGCGGACCGGGAGTCGCTGGGAAAACGGCACACGCATGGGCTAGAACTGGATCTTGAAGACCGTGGAATTGTTAGGGTAATCCGCGAGCGGGCACAACTGCCGCGTCGGGGGATCATAGATCAGGAGGCCCCGCTCGGTGGCGATGAGAATGTAGGCGTCGCGCTCCCCGTCGCCCGGCACCGCGCCCCACGGGCGGCGGCGCTCGCAGATCACCACGCCGATGGGCATCGCCAGCGGCGCATCACGCCCGCGGAGGGAGGCCAGGCTCGCCCCGACCTCCAGCAGGCGCGAAAGAACCATCCCGTCGTACGGCCCCTGGCGCGCCTGGCGCACATCCGCGCCCACGCTCCGGCAGGCGGCCTCGAGCCAGGCGGCCAGCGTCGGCAGCGACCGGCTGTCGATCACCACGTATTCGGCGTCGACCAGATCCAGGTCCTCGTAGCCGCGCACCCCGCCCTCCTGCAGCCCGCGCAGGAACCACAGCAGCCCGATGCGGCGCACGGTGCCAAACTGGTCCTCCACCAGCCGGGGCGGCGGCAGCCGGGGCAGCAGCAAGCTCGGGTGCTCCGCGCCCGCGAGGAGCGGCAGGCCGACCAACAGGATTAGATGGGCCCAGACCCGCATGGTCACAGATACACCGCCAGCAGCGAATCGCGGTTCGGATACTCGGCCAGCGGGACCATCTCTCCGTTCTGCGGCTCGACCACGTACACGCCGTCGGTCGTGCCGACCACCACCACCGAGTGCGAGATGCCCGCGCTGATCCCCGCGAACGGATAGGCGTTGTAGACGATGGCCCAGCCCACGGCGATCGGCGCCCGGGTCTCCCCCGCCTGCATCGCCAGCAGGTCCGCGAACGCGGCGAAGCACCGCGAGTACTTGTCACAGTCGAACTGCTCGTCGCTGAATCGCAGCTGGAGCGGGTCGCGCAGATGGCCAAACCAGGCAATGTAGGCACGCAGCCACGCAAGGTCCGGCCGCACAAAGGCCGAGCGCACATGGTTGATCGGCGGCGGCCGCGACGACGCCGCGCGGAACTGCGCCATCACGTCCTCGATCCGCCATAACCCCGCCGCAGTCCCGACGCGCCAGGCCGGCGGCGGCGGCAGGCGCGCAGGCTCCTGCCGGGCCAGCGTCGCCACATCCGGCACCACCACCTCCATGGCCGTCGCCGCGGCCGGCGATCCCGCCAGCAGGACGAGCTGCCCGGCCAGCGCGAATCGCGCGAGGGATGCCTGCCTTT
>JAFEGX010000096.1 GCA_018239675.1 Verrucomicrobiota bacterium | reverse complement strand
AGCGCAGATTAGTGGAGATTAGCGGTTTCTCCCTCCGGAGAATTGTTCCCTTGGAACGTAAAATTCCGTTCCGGGAAATCGCTTGCGTCACCCCTTGGCGCGTTAACACTCCGCTGCGACTACACCAAGCGCCCTGCGTGCGCTTTCAGCAAACCACCGCCGCGGGCCCCGCGCCCGCTTTGTTCCCGACTACATGGACGACACGCCCGCCAAGGAGAATCCTGAGAAGGATTTCAACAAAATCGACCTTAGCCAGCTCCAGGGCTTCAGCTTCGGCACCCAGTGGGTGCAGGACAAAGCCTCGGGGTCTGACCGCCAGGACCAGAGGTCGGACCGCCCCCCGCGCGAGGGTGCCGAGCGCCGCGACCGTCGCGCCTTTCGCCGGCCCTCGCCGGGACCCGGCGGCGGCGGTGATGCGCCGGCGGGCGACGGCGGCCCGGAGCGTCGCAGCCAGGGCGACCGCCGCCAGTCGGGCGGCTACCACGGCGGCCCCCGCCGCGAGGGGCCCGGCGGCGAGCGCGGCCCGCGCCATTACGACCGCGAGCAGGAGCGCGGGCCGTACGACAGCCCGCATTTCAGCGTCACGTTCTATCCCGAGGACACGAGCTTCAACGCCCTTGCCAAGACGATCCGCTCCTCGTGCCGCACGATCGAGTTGTTCGAGATTGCCCGCACGGTGATCGACAAGCTTGACCGCTTCGTCGTCGTCCTCACGCGCAAGCCCGGCGCAAATCCCGAGGTCAAGCCGGCCCCGCTGTCAATCTCGGTGCCGGACGGCCTGCCGTTCGAGTCCGACGACGCCGCGATCGCGCACGTCCTGTCGCAGCATCTCGACCGCTTCTTCGACCGGGCGGACGTCGAGATCGAGCCGCCCAAGGGAAATTTCCTCGTCATCAACAAGTGCACGATCACCGGCGAGCTGCTCGGGCCGCCGAACTACCATCGCTACAACCAGATCGTGCAGCAGCACCACGCCGCGAAGATCCGCGGCCTGACGCTCGAGGCCTACCGCACCCGCATCGAGACGGTCCGCGATCCCGAGGTGGTCGCGCAGTGGCTGGAGAAGATGAAGAAGACCACGCGCTACACGTGGAAGACCCCGGCCGCGAAGCCCGCCAAGCCGGCGACCCCGGCCGCGACCGCCGAGGAAGTTCCTTCGGCGGAAACCCCGTCGGCGGAAACCGCCCCGGTTCCCGAAGCCGCCCCGGCTCCCGAGGCCCCGGCGCCGGCCGAGTCCGCGCCCGCGGCGCCGACATTTGACACCTTTGAGGAGGCGCGCCTGCACCTCCTGACCGCTGCTCGCGACAAGGTCGTGCGCCCGGCCGACTCGGCCCGGTTTCACGGCAAGGTGTGCGAACTGCTTCCGTCCGGCGAGATCCGCCGCGCGATCGAGGGCGCGCTGGAGCGCCAGCGACGGTTCCCGCTCGACACCGCCAACGCGCTCCGCGGCCGCCTGCGCCGCGAACGATTCACGATCTTCAAGAAGGGCTCGAAGGGCGTCTCGTACGTCTGCGCCGTGAAGCGCAAGTTCCGCGTGCCCGGCCAGACGTTCTCCGACAGCATCGGCGCCCTCATCGCGTTCGTCGAGGCCCACCCGATGATCCGCGCCAGCGAGCTCACGTCGAAGTTTCTCGGCCTCAAGGTGCCCGCCGCGGCCAAGCCCGCCGAGCCTGCCGCCGAAGCCCCGGCCGAGGCGGCCGCCCCGGCGCCGGCCCCGGAGCCCGCGCTCAGCCTCGAGGACCGCGCCAAGCTCTCCCGCATGCAGGGCGACCTGCGCTGGCTCGTGACGGAGGGCTACGTGACCGAGTTCATCGACGGACGGCTGTTCGCCCCGCCGCCAATGGTCGAGGCCCGCAAGAAGGAGGTCGAGGCTGAGGATCACGATCCCGAGAACTTCCCGGAAATTCCCGCGTCGAACCCGCCGTTCGAAGGCCGCCCGGCCGCGGCCGAGCCCGTCGCACCCGCCGCCCCGGCGGAGCCCGTCGCGCCCGTGGCCACGGAGCCTGTACCCGAGGCCAAGCCGGCCGACGACAATCCGGCCCCCGCCACCTGAGGATCGTTGGGAGGTGACGGCAGCGCGACGGCCTCGCGCGTCCGCGTTTCCCCGGTCTTGCCCCGCGATGCGCGCGTTCCCCGCTCCGGCCGAGGTCGAGGCCTACCTGCACCGGCACATCCCGTTGTCGGCCGGCATGGGCGTGCGCGTGGTCAGCGCCGATGCCGGCGCGGTCGTGCTCGCGGCCCCGCTGGAGCCGAACATCAACCATCGCTCGACGGTGTTCGGCGGCAGCGTCTCGGCCGTGACCATCCTCGCGGCGTGGGCCTGGCTGCATTTCTCGCTCCGGTCCGCCGGCCAGACGTCGCGGCTCGTGATCCAGCGCAACACCGTCGAGTATCTCGCCCCGGTGGTCGGCGCGTTCGAGGTCCGCTGCCCGGGACTCCCGCCGGCGCAGCTCGAGCGGTTTCTCCGGATGCTGGAACGGCACGGCAAGGCCCGGGCGGTGGTCACCGCGGAGCTGACCTGCGTCGGGAAAAAGGCCGCGAGCTTTCGCGGCGAGTACGTCGCCGTGCGCTCGGGCTGACCGGGCGGCCGGTTCGGCCGCGGCCGAGGTTTACCGCAATCTCAGGCGATGACGCTCGTCGGGCGTGATCGCGAGGTCGAGGTGCCATGCGTCAGGCGGGATCCAGGCGGCGATTTTCTCGGGCCACTCCACCGCAAGGCACCAAGGCGTGACGAGAAAGTCCTCGAGCAGGAGGTCCTCCACCTGCTGGGGATGGTCGAGGCGGTAGGCGTCGAGATGGACCAGGGTCGGCGCGTCGGCCCGCCCGGCCGGGGTCCGGTGCACCGTGTAGATGTTGAAGGTCGGGCTGGTTATCGGCTCCGTCAGGCCGAGCCCGTGCGCGAGTCCCTGCACGAATGTGGTCTTGCCGGCGCCGAGGTCTCCGTGGAGCGCGAGCGTGGCATCCGGCGGCAGGAGCTTTGCCAGCCGGGCGGCCAGGGCCCGGGTCTCGTCGGCGGTCGAGGTCGTCACCCCGTGCCGTAGTTGGTCAAGGACGCTCATCCCGGCTCCCCTCAGCGCTGCAGGTGCTCGTACCCATGGAAGCGGGTCGGATCAATCGCCCCGGCGGGCACCCGGTCCGGCGGTACGAACCGCCCGATCGGGGTGAGCCGGGTCCGCGGGAAGGCGCGTCGCCAGGCCCGCAGGAGGGCGGCGAGATCCGCGTCGGCCGCGACGGCGCACACCAGCTCGTAGTCTTCGCCATCGCTGCACGCCTGCGCGACCGAGGCTCCCGGCCGCCGCGGCAGGGCCGCCGGATCCAGCGCCGCCGCCGCGCCGCGCGGGGTGAGGGCCTTCAGGTCCTTGGCGAGGCCGTCGCTCACGTCCATCATCGCCCGGACTTCGCTCCGCCGCGCCAGCCACGCGCCCTCGGCGAGGCGCGGCGTGAAGCGGAAATGGTGCCCGCTCGACAGGCTGCGACCCAGCAGTCCCGTGACCACCACCTGGTCGCCTCGCTGCGCCCCAGTGCGGGTGACCACCCGCGGGCCGGCGGCCTCGCCCAGCAGCGTGAGGCTCGCGGTCAACGACCGGGTGGCCTGGGCGACGTCGCCGCCCACGATCGGCACGCGGTACCGTCGCGCGCAGGCGGCGAGTCCGCGGTAGAACTGCTCGAGCCACCGGAGGCTGACCCGGGCGTCGAGCGTGAGCGCCAGAACCGCGGCAGTCGGCCGCCCGCCCATGGCGGCGAGATCGCTCAGATTTCGCTTCAGGAGCTTGGCGCCGACGGCGCGCGGCGGGACGGACGCGTCGAAATGCCGGCCGTAGATCACCGGGTCGACGGTGATGAGCTGCCGGCCCCGGGCCGCGGGCAGCACGGCGCAGTCGTCGCCGATCCCGAACGGCGCCCGCGGCGAGGCGGGCCCGAGCCACCGGCGGATCGCGGCGATCAGCCTTTCCTCGCCGAGGGCGGCGACGGAGGCGGCGGACTGGGACGTGAACGGATGCACGGCGGTACGGGGAGAGGCTGGCGGAAACCGGCGGCGGGTGCGACCTCAGACATCAACGCCGGCGAAGATCAGCAGCGTGGTGGTGAGGTTGAAGAGGGCGTGGGCCACGATGGTGGTGCTGATCCGACCCGTCCGCTCGTACGCCAGGCTGAAGACCACGCCGAGGGCGACCAGCGGCGCGAGGCTTGCGAGGTTGGTGTGCATGGCGCCGAAGATGCAGGCGGGCAGGAGCAGCGCCGCCCACCGCGGGAGCCGGGTGCGCGCGTACCGGAAGATCCCGGCCCGGAAGATCAGCTCCTCCGAGACCGGGGCCACGATCGTGGCGCTGGCCACCAGGATGCCAACCGGCAGGGAACTCCGGGAGTTCCGCAGGAGCTCAATTGCGTCCTGCGGCGGGGTGGGGATTCCCACGGCGTTGAGCAGGGTCTGCCATACGAGGCTGACGAGCACGATGACGGGCACCGCCGCCAGGTAGGTTACCAGCCCGGCCAGCAGGGGGTTTGGCGCCGCGGACGCGTTGGGCGGTCCGGCCTTGGTGCGGCCGTAGCGGAACCGGAACAACAGCACGCCGGCGAGCAGCCCGAGCTGGAAGGCCGCGGTGGTGAGAATCAGCCGGAGATCGGGGTCGAAGGATTGACGCTTCAGCCAGAGCCCGGCAGCGAACGGTGCGAGCAGCCCGCCGCACACGACAAACCACAGGAACAGAAAAAAGTCCGTCAGCGTCGCGTCCCACGGCGGCACCCGCGCGGGCGCGCGCCGGGCCGCGGGGCTCAGCCCGAACCGCCAGAGCATGACGCAGCCGGCCAGCAGGAGCAGCACCTCAGCGGCATTGGCGATGGTCGGGAGCGACGGGGACATGCGGAGGCAGTGCGACGGAAAAGCGGTCGGCGCGCAATCCCTCTGTCCGGCTCCCGTCACTCGATCCGGAGTTCGGCGATGTACGCCCAGTCGAACGAGTTGCTGCCGTTCGGATCGGTGAAGACCTGAAGCTGCTCGCCCGGCTGCAGCTCGACCGTGCAGCGCGCCGCCTGCGGTCCGCGGTCGGCCGGATTGGCCGCGGGGTCCAGCAGCCGGTGCCAGAGCAGGCGGGAGCCGGTGGAAGTGACGGCCCGCAGCTGGAAATCCACGCCGTTGGTCCGGGCGTCGCCCTGCCAGGCCGAATCGAGGATTCCGAACCCGATCCGCACCCCGTGGCGACCCGCGCCCGGATCGAACCAAAGCCGGCCCGGTGCGTGCAAGCTGAACACGGTCCGGTCCCTCAGCGGATGGCGCACGAGGGTGTATGGCACCTCGTACCGCACCAGCGACGGGGCCAGGCCGTCGAACACCGCGCGGCCGTGAATCTTCCTCGGGTCGCCGGCCAGCGGGGTCCGGGCGGATTCGTTGCGGCTCAATACCTGGACGCGATCCTGGGCATAGAGCGGCAGGCGGCTCGACCACTCGTCGCGAATCGCGGCGTTCACGAAGACCTGCGAGTTCTCGTAGGCGAAGATCGGCTCCGGGCAGATCCCGAGCGAGGTCCGCGCCAGCTCAACGAGGCCGGCGCGGTTGGGCACGTCGCCGGTGATGACCAGGGCGGCGACAAACTCGCCGCGCAGGTCGCCGAACGCGCGCCTCAGGTAGGCGTCGTTTTCCTCAAAGCCGTGGCGGATCATCAGGGCCCGCCGCCGCGTCGCCCAGGGCAGCTCGGCATTCCAGTCCTGGCCGGCGACCACGAGCACGTCGTCCGGCGCCGTCAGGTCGTACAGCGCCCGGCTCAGCCCGGTCTGGCCGTCGCTCGCGATGCGCTGCTGCGGCAGGTAATGGGTCGCGTAGAGGCGGCCCTGCAGGAATAGCCCGCCGATCACCAGCAAGGCGCCGAGCGCCCGCGGCAGGCGGCTGTCGAGGACCGCCACCGCGGCGAAGCCCATGGCCACCGCAAGGAAGGCGGCGTTGGCATAATAGTAGTAGTCGTGCCAGGCGTAGAGGAACGGAAACACGGCCGGCGCGAGGAAGAACAGCGCGGCGCCGCCGAGGATCCACGACCGCCAGCGCCTGGCCGCCAGGCCGGCCGCCAGCGCGACCGCGGCCAGCACCGCCGGGTGAATGGCGGCGGTGCAGACCATCCCGCTCCAGCGCCGCCAATATTCACCCGACCACCGGTCGGCCAGCACCCCGAAATTGTAGAGCCGCTGCGGACCGGACATCAGCATGTCGGCCGCGGGATTGTGCGCCTTGACCGCGTCGCCATAGGCCACCCAGGCCAGCCCGGCCGCCGCGATCGGCACCAGCGACGCGGCCGCCCAGGCCACCCGGCGCCAGGAACCCGCCCGGGCCGCGGACTCGGCGCGGGCCGCCCGCCACGCGGGGTGCAGCAGGAAGCCGCCGGCGGGCACGAGGAAGAGAAAGACGGTGGTCACCTTGGCGAGGATTGCGATCACGCCAAGGAGCATGGCCGCGAGGAGCCAGCGGCCGCTGGCTCGCCGCAGACCGGTCAGGAACGCGGTGAGAAACCAGGCGGCGAACATCAGGGCCATCGACTCGATGAGGACGGCGCGCGAGTAGAACACGTACACCGGGCAGGCTGGGACGAACGCGAGCACCAGCCACCGGCGGGCGCGGTCGACGCCAAACTCCGCCAGCAGCCACCACAGCGCCGGCAGCGTGAGGTAAAAGCAGGCGAGCGTGACCAGCCGGGCGCACTCGACGAGCGGCAGGGACGACAGACGCCGGAGGCCGGCCACGGTCCATTCGTAGAGCGGGAATTCCATCGGGATGGACCACGGCTTGCCCAGCACGGGCGTGGGGTAGGCCAGCGACAGCCCGGGCTCCTGCGCGATGAAGTACGTGGTCAGGGCCGTTTGCGCCTGCCGAAACGTGTTCCCGGGCAGCATGCCGTGGCGCCAGCCGACCGTCACGGCGGCCAGGTGCAGCGCCAGCACCACGAGGAAAAGCGCGCAGGTCGCCCGTTCCGGCAGCGGACGCGGGACGGGCGGGTCGGTCGGTGCGCTCACGGTGGGAGGGCGGGAGGCGTCCCGGGGCGCGGCGACCGGCGGGCGGGCCGGCTCACGCGGCCGGCTCGGCGATCTTGCCCTGGTCGAACACGACCCGGCCGTCGACAATGGTCGTCTTGACGCGGCCCGTCAGGGTCCGGCCGTGCCAGGGTGAATTGCTCGACTTGCTGAAGCCCGCGCGGGCGTCGTACGTCCAGCGCTCCTTCGGGTCGAAGAGGCAAATGTCGGCGGCGGCGCCGGCCGCCAGCGTGCCGGCGGGCAGGCCCAGCACCCGGGCGGGCTGGCGCGTCATCAGGTCCACCACGTGCGCGACCTTGAACTTGCTCTCACCCACGAGCACGCCGAGCGAAACCGCCAGCGCGGTCTCAAGGCCGAGGATGCCGTTCGGCGCGTAGTCGAACTCCTTGTCCTTCTCGTAATTCGTGTGGGGCGCGTGGTCCGTCGCGATGCAGTCCAGCGTGCCGTCGCGCAGGCCGGCGATGATCGCCCGGCGGTCCGACGCGGTCCGCAGCGGCGGGTTCATCTTGAAGCTCGTGTCGTACGTCCGGAGTTCCTCGTCGGTGAATGAAAGGTGGTGCGGCGTGGCCTCGGCGGTGATCCGCACGCCGCGGGTCTTCGCCCGGCGGATGATGCCGACCGCGTACTTCGACGAGATGTGCTGCAGGTGGATGTGCGCGCCGGTGTACTCGGAGAGGATGACGTTGCGCGCCACGATGACGTCCTCGGCCGCATGCGGCCAGCCGCGGAGGCCGAGGCGCGTGGACACGGCGCCCTCGTTCATGACGGCCCCCTGGGTCAGCGACGCGTCCTGACAGTGGTCCATGATCGGGAGGTCGAACATCTTCGCGTACTCGCACGCGCGGCGCATGAGCTCGTTGCTCTGCACGCAGTCGCCGTCGTCGGTGATCGCGACCACCCCGGCGCGCTTGAGCGAGCCGATGGGGGCGAGGGCGGCGCCCTTCTGTCCGACCGTGATGCAGCCGGTGGGGAGCACCTTCACCACGGCGTCGCGGCGGGTGGCGTCCTTGATGAACTGGATGGTGCCGGCGTTGTCCGCGACCGGCGACGTGTTCGGCATGCAGACGACCGTGGTGAAGCCGCCGGCGGCGGCGGCGCGGGAGCCGGTGGCAATGGTTTCCTTGTGCGTCTGGCCGGGCTCGCGGAAATGGACGTGGATGTCGACGAGACCCGGGCAGGCGACCAGCCCGCGGCCGTCGATCTGGCGGGCCGCGGCCTTGGCGGCGGCCGAGAGGGACGGGACGATCCGGCCATCGCTGACGAACAGGTCGCCAACCGCGTTGCGCGAGGAGGCCGGGTCAATGATGCGGGCCTGGCGGATCCAGAGGGAGGACATGGGAGCGCGGAAAAGAGGAAACTTGGGAAATTAGGAAATCGGGAAACTGGGCAAGCGGGCTAGGCGGGGTCGGGAGCGGCGTAGACGTGCTCGGGCTGGCCGCCGGCGCAGAGGTACAGCACCGCCATGCGGACGGCGATGCCGTTGGTCACCTGCTCGAGGATCACGCTGCGCTCGCCGTCGGCGAGGTCGCTGTCGATCTCCACGCCGCGATTGATCGGGCCGGGGTGCATGATGATCGCCTTCGGGTTGAGCCAGCTCGCGCGGGTCTTGTTCAGGCCGAACATGCTGGTGTATTCGCCGAGCGACGGGAAATGGCTGGACGCCTGGCGCTCATGCTGGATGCGGAGGAGCATCACCACCTCGGCGTCGGCGAGGGCCGAGCGGAGGTCGTGCGAGACCTTCACGCCGAGTTCCGTGAACCAGTGTGGGACCAGCGTGGAGGGGCCGACCAGCGTGACCGCCGCGCCAAGCTTGTTCAGGGCGTAGATGTTGGAGCGGGCGACGCGGCTGAAGAGGATGTCGCCGAGGATGACCACCTTCCGGCCCTTCAGGCGGCCGAGGTGCTCCTTCATCGTGAACGTGTCCAGCAGCCCCTGCGTCGGGTGCTCGTGCGCGCCGTCGCCGGCGTTGATCACGGGGATGTCGAGGATCTTGGACAGGTACAGCGGCGAACCCGCGGCCGAGTGCCGCAGGACGATCATGTCGGCCTGCAGCGCCTGGATGTTCTGCGCGGTGTCCCGCAGGGTCTCGCCCTTCGTGGTGCTCGAGCTGGAGCCGTCGAGCGAGATGACGTCGGCGCTGAGGCGCTTGGCGGCCATCGTGAACGCCATGCGCGTCCGGGTGCTGGGCTCGAGGAAGAGGTTGACGATGGTCTTGCCGCGCAGGGCGGGCACCTTCTTCACGCTGCGGGTGAGCGTGCGCTTGAAGGCCGCGGCGGTGGCGTGGACCTGCTCGATCTCGGCGAGCGAGAGGTCCTCGAGGGTGAGGAGATGGCGGCGCGTCCAGGGCATGGGAGGAGGTTCGGGCGGGTGGCGAAGATCGGCGATGGGCGCGCGGCAGGGGCCTAGGACTGGGCCCGGCGGGCGGGTCGTCGGCCCTTGGCGGCGGGTTTCGCGGCCGTCGGCCGCGGCTGGACCTCGATCCGGTCGAGCGCGGGGTCCTTGGCGTCGAGGCGAACCACAACCTTTTCGTCGTGGGCGACGTCGAGGGCAATGGCGCGGTAGTCGGCGGCGACCGGCAGGAGGCGGCCGCTCCGCTCGACGAGCACGGCCAGCTCGACCTTGGCCGGCCGCCCGTGGTCGAACAGCTCGTCGAGGGCGGCCTTCACCGTTCGGCCGGAGAACAGCACGTCGTCCACCAGCACGACCGTGGCGCCATGCACGTCGGCGGGAATGTGGGTCGGGGCAAACTCCTTCGGGATGGGATGCCGGCCAAAATCGTCGCGATGGAACGACACGTCGATCGTGCCGGCCACGGCGACGGGCCCGGCGGCCTGGGCCAGCGCGCGGGCGAGCCGGCGGGCCAGTTCCATGCCGCCGTTCGCGATGCCGAGCAGCACGAGGTGCCGGGTGCGCGGGTGGCGCTCGACAATGCCCTCGGCCAGCCGCTCGATCGCAGCGTGGATCTCGTTCGCGCCAATGGTCTGGGATGGGCCCACGTTCGCCCTTTGTGACGATTCCGCGCAGGCGAGGAAAGAACTATCTTGGTGGGCGGAGCAAAACGCGGAACGAGTGGTGGGGACGAAGCGCCAAACGCCAAATAAGGGGCAAGCGCGCAAGACGGTAGGGCTGTAAGGCTGGCCGGACTATTTTGCCGTCACTCCTTTAGCGGCTTCCACGACTGTCCTTCAGCTTGCCCCTTATTTGGCGTTTGGCGGCTTTTTATGACCCCAGAGACTCGCGCGCGAAAAAGTCCAAGAAAACGCTTGCTGTCCTAACTGTACTAGTGCAACTAGGACGGCGTGCTTCCTTTCACGATCGACCTCAAGGCGGGGCTGCCGGTGGCGGAACAGATCCTGTTCGCGGTGAAAAAGGCCGTGGTCGCGGGCCAGCTGCGACCGGGCGACAAGTTTCCCTCGGTGCGGGTGCTGAGCCAGGAGCTAAAGGTGAACCCGAACACGGCCCACAAGGTGGTCGCGGCGCTGGTCAACGAAGGCGTGCTCGTGACGACCCCGGCGGTCGGCAGCGTGGTGGCGGAGCGGGAGGCCGGCGGGCGCAGGGAGCGCGCCGAGCTGCTGGGCGGCGAGGCGGAGCGCCTGGTCGTCGAGGCCCGGAAACTCGGGCTGGAGCTGGATGACGTGCAGGCGGCGGTGGCGGCGCACTGGCGGAAGCTCGGGGGCAAGTAGCGGAGGACCTTTCATGAACATCATCGAAACCCATCAACTGACCCGGCGATACGGGCGCACCGAGGCGGTGCACGAACTCGGCCTCGCCGTGCCGGCCGGCAGCGTGTGCGCGCTGCTGGGGCCGAACGGGGCGGGCAAGACCACCACCATCAAGGTCCTGATGAACCTTCTCGCGCCCACGGCGGGCGAGGCGCGGGTCCTGGGCGTGGACGCGCGGCGGCTGGGCCCGGCGCAGCTCGCGCAGATCGGCTATGTCTCGGAGAACCAGCAGTTGCCGCGGTGGATGAGCGTCCGCCAGCTGCTCGATTACTGCCGCCCCCTCTACCCGACGTGGGACCGCGAGCTGGAGCGCCGGCTGCTGGTCCAGTTCGCGCTGCCGGAGTCGCGGCGGCTCGGCGAACTCTCGCGCGGCATGCTGATGAAGGCGGCCCTGCTGGCGTCGCTGGCGTACCGGCCCCGGCTGCTGGTGCTCGACGAGCCGTTCAGCGGGCTCGACGCCCTGGTGCGCGAGGAGCTGGTCCGGGGGCTCCTCGAGGTCTCGACGGCGGGCGACTGGACGGTGCTGGTGTCGTCGCATGACATCGACGAGGTGGAGCGCCTGTGCGACCGCGTGGCGGTGCTGCAGGCGGGCCGGCTGCGGTTCAACGAGCCGGCCGAGTCCCTGCTGGCGCGGTTCCGCCGGGTGGAGATCCTCAACGCGGCGGAGGGCGCCGTGGCGGAGCCGGGCTGGCTGAAGTGGGAGCGGGCCGGGTCCCTCATGAGTTTTGTGGAGACGGGCTACGCCGGCGACCCGACCGAGCGGGCCTGGCGCGAGCGGTTTCCCGGGGCCACGCTGTCGGCGCAGCCGATGAGCCTGCGGGAGATCTTCCTGACGCTGGCCCGCACCGAGCGGGCGCAGGCCCGGAAAGGAGCGGCCGCATGAACCTGACCTGGCACATCACGAAAAAGGACCTGACCCGGTTCCGGCTCCCGCTGGCGGGTTACGCGCTGGTGTTGATCGCCCGGGTATTCCTCGGCGTGGCGCTGCGCGCCGGCGGCGGCACCGACGCGGCGTCGTTCAGCCGCGTTCGGATGTACCTGCTGCTCGGCGTGGGGCTGCAGGCCCTGATCACCTATGCGCTGGTCGCGGTGCTCATGCACGAGGACGCCACGGTGGGCACGCAGGTCTTCTGGCGCACCCGGCCGATTTCCGGGGCGCGCCTGCTGGGCTCGAAACTGCTCACGCTCGCGCTCATGTTCGGGGTGCTGCCGCTGCTGGTGGACCTGGGCTGGTGGCTGTCCTGCGGCTTTGGGCCGGCGGAAATTGGGGCCGCCGCCCGCGACGTCCTGCTGTGGCAGGCGGCGCTGGTGCTCCCGGCGCTCGGCCTGGCGGTCATCTCGGATAATGCCGGCCGCTTTTTCACCCTGATCGTCGTGGGGGTCGGACTCGCGGCGTTCACCGGACTGATGCGGATCGCCTACTTTCCGAGCCCGGAGACCGTGACGTGGAACCTGCTGCAGTCCCGTCTTTGGGTTGCGCTCGCGATCACGGCGGCGGGCCTGGTCGCGGTCATCGCGCGCCAGGCGCGCGCCCGGAGCGTCAGCCCCGCCTATGCCATCCTTGGCGCCGTCGCGGCGGTCGTTCCGCTCATCCTGGGTGGATGGAATCTCGACTTCGTGAGCCCGTGGCAGGAAAAGACTGATGACTCCTCGGCGGTGACGCGCGCGATCTCCCTTTCGCTATCAGCGGCGGAGATTCAGTACGATCGCGAGACGGACCAGCCCAATTCCGCGCGCTGGCTCTACGTCACGCTCAAGGCCGGAGATTTTCCACCCGACCTTGCCCTGGCGCCCCTGACGGCCGACCTGGTCTGGTCGGCGCGCAGCGGGGTGCTGCGCACCTCGGATGCAAGCATCGATTACATTAATTACCTTGGCTACAATCGGCAGGAGCCGGTGCGCCGCCTGCTGGGACTCTCAGCGACCCGCGTGGATGCCGAGACGCAACGCTGGCAGGAAGCCATGGCCGCGGAACGGCAGAGGAGGTTCCCGAAGATCAAGCGCACCCCGTCGCGTCCGCCTGAGGAGTTGCGCCGGCTTGCGACGCTGCGGTTTGCCCTGCGCGGCACGGCCAAGTTCGAGCCGCCGTCGACGCCGACGCACCCCGAGCTGACGGTGGAATTCGCGCTCGGACGGCCCTGCCTGCTGGCGGAACTGCCGCTCGCGGCCACCGGGCGGATCACCCGGGGCCCGTTCAGCATGCGCGTGGCCGACGTGGAGAACTACAAGTACAACGCGCCCAAGCGGGACGGGCTGCCGGTTGAGTTCGAGGGCCGGCGGGCGGTGCTGGTGGAAACCCAGCCAGCCGACTCGATGCTCATCAGCGCACGGAACCTGTTTCGAGTGGGCCCGGCGGATGCCCTGTCGCCCGACGTGTGGCTCCTGACGCGCGACCAGGGCGAGGCCATCTGGGGCTGGCCGACCAACCGCACCGCCCTGATTTCGTACGTCGACGGCGTGCAGATCACGTGGCGCACGGCCGTCGTGCAGGAACCGCGGGTCATTCGCGACGGTCACTGGACACCGTTTCGGGCGGGCTGGGATCGGCAGGTCACGCTGGCGTTCGTCCGCTATGAGCCGGCGGGTTGGTTCCGGCGGACGGTGTCGCTGGGCGAGGTGGACGAGTCCCGCTGATCAGGCGCCGGACGACCGGCGGGCGCTACGGCACCTCGTAGACCTCGATCAGCGCCACTCCGGTGTCGCCGCTGGCACCTTTGACCTGGGCAGAGTACACTCCGGGCGGGAGTGACACGAGCAACGCGGTGTCCTTCGAGTTTGGATCCGTCAGGGCAAAGGCTCCGGTGGCGGTGAACGCCGCGGACAATTCTGCCGCGCCACCCCAGCCAGTGTTGCTGTTCATCGGCGTGGTTGACCCGCTCGCGTAAAGCTCGAGCCGTGGGTCCGGCAGCGAGCCGGTGACACCGTAATTTGCCAAGGCTGGACCGATGCCGCGGATCAGCACGGTCTTGTTTAGCGTGCCAGAGATCACGAAGCCGGCGATCAGGATGCCGTCGCCCGTGCCGACCTGCGCGCGAGCGGAAACATTGACCAGCTTGCCGACCGCGACTGTGCCGTCGGCATCGTAGATTTCGGCGAGCGCAATCCCGGTGTCGCCGCTGTTCCCCTTGATTTGGGCCGAGTAGACACCGGGAGCGAGCGAGACCAGCAATGCTGTGTCCTTGGAGGCTGGGTTGGTCAGGGCGAAGGCGCCGGTGGCGGTGAATGCCGCCGTGAGGCTCGGGTCGCCGCCCCACGCGGTGTTGGTGTAGCTCGGGGTCGAGGCGCCGCCTGCGTAAAGCTCGAGGCGCGGGTCGGGCAGGGCGCCGGCGACGCTATAGGTTGTCAGCGTGGGGCCGATGCCGCGGACGAGGATGGACTTGGTCCCACCATTGATCACGAACCCGGCGATCAGGGTCTGGGCTCCGGTGCCGGCCGTGGTGCGAACCGAGAGATTGACGAGACGCCCGAGCGTCCCGGCGGCGACCGTGATATTAACGGGTGCACTGGTGGCGGTTGGACCGGTGCTGCTCGTGACCTTGACCGTGTACGAGCCGGAATCGCCGGTCTGAGCGTTGGATTTTGTGTAGATCGCGCCGGTGGCGCCGCTGATCGCGTTGCCGTCCTTGTACCACTGGTAGGTTAGCGTGCCCGGGCCGGTGGCCGCGACGCTCAGCGTAAGTGCGGACCCGATAGCAAAGGTCTGGGCCACCGGTGCCGTCGTGATCGTGACAAAGTTGGCCGTGTACTGGCCGTCGTGGCGCTGGTTGTGGAGGAACACCGGCCACGGCGAGCTCGCCGGCGCGGTGTCCGCGACCGGGTCGAGGGCGAAAGCGTAGACCAGGCCGTCGGCGGCGCCGACGATCAGCTGCCCGTTCGCGATCATCGGCGACGAGCGCAGCAGGGTGCCGGTCGCGTAGGTCGTGACGAGTGTGCCGCTCGAGCTGATGGCGTAGATGTAACCGTCGTAGTCGGGCATGTAGACCGTGCCGCTGGCGGCGACGGCCGGGGTGGCGGCGCGCACCTCGTCACCCATGGTGTAGGACCACTTTTCAGAAGCGCTGGAGCCGTTGTCCGTCAGGGCGTGCAGCTTGTGGTCGTAGGCGCCGAAGTAGATCGTGCCGTCGGGAGCGAGCACCGGCGACGAAGTGATCGAGCTGCCGGCCAGCTTGTCCCAGACCCACTTCTGAGTGCCGTCCGGTTTGAGGGCGTAGAAGTAGCCGTTGAGCGTGCCGAAGTAGATGGTGCCGTCGTTGGCAATCGCCGGCGACGTGTAGATGTCACCATTGGCAGTGAAGGGGGTGGCCCATTTTTTCGCGCCGTCCGGATTGATCGCGTAGAAATTGCCGCCGGTCGCGCCGACATAGACGGTGCCGTCCGCGGCGATGCCGGGCGAGGCATAGGTCCCACCTGCGAGAGCGAAGGTCCACTTCTGGGTGCCGTCCGACTTCAGCGCGTATAGCGTGGTGTCGTCGCGGAAGTAGACCGTGCCGTCGGTGGCGACCACTGGCGATGCAATCACCGCCGTCGTGGCGGTGAAGGACCACTTGAAGGCGCCGGTGGAGCCGTCCAGCGCGTAGAGCTTCTTGCTGCCCGATCCGATGTAGACGGTGCCGTCGCTGCCGATGGCCGGCGACGAAAGATCAACCGGCTGGCCGGTCGCGTAGCTCCACTTCTTGGTGCCGTTCGCGTTGAGGGCGTAGACCCGGTCCTCGGGATAGT
>JAFEGX010000095.1 GCA_018239675.1 Verrucomicrobiota bacterium | reverse complement strand
TTGAGGCGGGTAGGGGAGAGGGACGCTCCTAGTTTCGGTAGACCATGGATAATCCGATCCGCACCGCCGCTCATCTCGCCCGGGTCACGCAACGGCGCCAAGACCTCAAGAGTTTCCTGAGGGACCTCTTCCCGAAGCCGCTCTCGGTTGTATGGGAGGTCGGCTGCGGTCACGGGCATTTTCTTGCCGCGTTTGCCGTCGCCCATCCGGAGCTGGCTTGTGTGGGTGTGGATATCAGCGTGGACCGGATCCGCCGCGCCATGCGCAAGCGCGATCGCGCCAAGCTCCCCAATCTCCACTTCATCAACGCGGAGGCCCACGACTTCCTCGACGCGCTGCCGGAGGGCGTGTCGTTTTCCGCCATCTACATCCTGTTTCCGGATCCATGGCCCAAGCGCCGGCACCATAAGAATCGGATCATGCAGCCCGGCTTTCTCTCGTTGGTGGCGGCACGCTCGGGGCCCGATACCCGTTTGTATTTCCGCACGGACTACGAGCCGTATTTTCGCGACGCGGAACTGGTTGTGCGGGAACACCCCTCCTGGAAGGTCGGTCGCGAGTCGTGGCCGTTTGAGCAGGAAACTGTCTTCCAAAGTCGCGCCCTGAGCCACCATTCACTCACTGCAATTTGCAGGGTAGGGCCGCGATAAGTTGCCGATAAGTTTGTCGGGGCAGGGGACCCTCGCGCCTAATCGTTCACGGGGTCTTGAGTGCAAACCATTTCGGGGGTTGACGGAGCGTTAAGCCTTTGCCTACTCAATCCCTTTCCAACCCTTCCTGTCGTCCAGCGCGCCCATGTCCCGAGTCAAAAAACTCGTCCTAATTTCTTTGTCGCTTTCGAGCGCGCTCAGCGCCTTCGCCAGCGAATCTCATGGCGTCGCTGCGTCGGCTGAGACTCTGTTCCATGTCGGTCCGCTGCCGGTCACCAACAGCATGGTGACGAGCTGGATTGTGGCGTTGGTGCTGATCATCGCCATTCGGCTGGCGATCAAGACCCCGAAGCTGGTGCCAACGCGTGGCCAGGCAATCGTGGAAAACGTTGTCCAAGGGGTGCTCGATCTCATCACGCCCATCGTCGGGAAGAAGATGGCCAAGCCGACGTTTCCGCTGCTCGCGGCGCTATTCACCTTCATCCTCATCCAGAATTGGAGCGGTCTCGTTCCCGGAGTCGGCACGATCTTTGTCGCGGACCATGAGACGGGCGGATGGAAGGAATTCATCCGTCCTGGCAACGCCGACCTCAACGGCACCGCCGCGCTCGCCGCGGTCTCGATGATCTGCTGGCTCTATTTCATCCTGCGGTACGCCGGCCCGAAACTCGTCTTGAAGGACATCTTCGGCAACAAGGCGGACAAGCGCGAGGTGCCGGCGGTGATTTATTATCCGCTGTTCCTGGTGTTTCTCGCGGTCGGCCTGATCGAAATCGTCTCGATCTGCTTCCGGCCCATTTCGCTCTCGTTCCGTCTTTTTGGCAACGTCTTCGGCGGCGAGAACCTGCTGCACTCGATGTCGGCCATCACGCCGTGGCTGCTGCCGGTGCCGTTCTATTTCCTCGAGCTTCTGATCGGCTTCGTGCAGGCGCTCGTGTTCACGCTGCTGGTCAGCGTCTACATCGGCCTGATCTGCAATCATGGTGACGAACACCACGAGGGCGAATCCGGCCACGGGGAATCCCACGAGGCGGCCCACTGATTCCTTTACCGCCGGGAGCGTGCCCAGCGTGCGCACGGCGGCACTCCAACCAACAAAACCAAATCCAACATGATCCAAGTCATCGCTGAAATGAGTGGTAGCATCCAGGGCGCGTTCGGCTGTCTGGCCGCCGCCATCGGCGTCGGTCTCGTCGGCGCCAAGGCCGTCGAGGGCGTCGGCCGCAACCCGGGTGCCTCCGGCAAGATCCTCGTCCAGTCCATCATCGGCATGGCCCTGGCCGAAGCCGTCGCGTTCTACGCGCTGTTCCTCGGCAAGTAATGCCTGATTTCCGCGCCGGTGAGCGATCACCGGCGCGGCCCCTTTCCCGTCCGTTTCCCGCACCCATCATGCTCTCCACTCTGCTCGTTCTCGCCGAAGCCACCGGTCACGCCGCCGAGGCCGCCGCGGCCCACGGTGAAGCCGCCACCGGCGTCACGAAGATCATGCAGGATTTCGGCCTCAGCGTGCCGCTCATCCTCGCCCAGGCCCTGAGCTTCTCGATCGTCGCGTTCGTCCTCTGGAAGTTCGGATTCAAGCCGGTCCTCGCGACGCTCGACGAACGCCAGCAGAAGATCGACTCCGGCCTCCGGTACGCCGAGGAGATGCAGGCCAAGCTCGCCGCGGCCCAGCACGAGAGCACCGCCATCGTCAAGAAGGCGCAGACCGACGCCTCGCGCATCATCGACGAGGCGCGCAAGTCGGCGAAGGACTTCCTCGACAAGCAGACGCAGGAGGCCGCCGCCAAGGCCAACGACACCCTGGTGAAGGCGCAGCAGGCGATCGAGCTCGAGCACAGGAAGATGCTCGCCGACGCCCGCACCGAGATCGCGCGTCTCGTGGTGATCACCACCGAGCGCGTGCTCGCCAAGAAACTCTCCGACGCCGACCGCTCCGCGTACAACGACGCCGCGAGCCGCGAGCTCACCAACGTCTGATCCCTTTCCCCCCGCGTCCGCGCCATGGCCTCCGGCAAGAAACAGATCCAGCAGCTGTCCCGCCAGTTCTTCAGGCTGAGCCTGGTCGACGGCAGCCTCTCCGCCGAGCGCGTCGCGGGCGTGCTTGCCTACCTCGAGAAGCACCGCCCGACCGGCACGCTCGCGATTCTCAAGGCCTACCACCGCCTCGTCGCCGCCGAGGTCGCCCGCGGCCAGGCGGTCGTCGAGCATGCCGGCGCGGTCCACGACGCGATGCTTGCGTCCATCGCCGCCGCGATGACGAAGAAATACGGCCGGAAAGTTGCCGCCGTCGCGAAGGCCAACCCGGCGCTCCTCGCCGGCCTGCGCGTGCGGGTGGGGGACGACACCTACGAGTCGTCCATCGCCGGCCAGCTCGCGTCCCTTGCCGCCGCCGTCTGATCCCTTTTCCCAACCACTGACCCCAATCCGCGTTTTCCGATGAGCAACGTCCTCGACCAAATCGAACAGCAGATCGCCAAGCTCTCCAGCAAGGCGGTCAAGAAGAACACCGGCACCATCCGCACCGTCGCCGACGGCGTCGCCAAGATCGACGGCCTGTCGGACGTGATGTACAACGAAATGGTCCAGTTCCCCGGCGGCGCCATCGGCATCGCGCTCAATCTCGAGGAGGACGAGGTCGGCTGCGTCGTGCTCGGTGACGTCTCGAAGCTCAAGGAGGGCGACGAGGTCCAGACCACCGGCCGCCTGCTGTCCGTGCCCGTTGGCAAGGCGCTGCTCGGCCGCGCGGTTGACGCGCTCGGCAATCCCGTCGACGGCAAGGGCCCGATCGCCTCGACCGAGGCGTTCCCGGTCGAGAAGATCGCCCCCGGCATCGTCGTCCGGAAATCCGTCTCGCAGCCCCTCTTCACCGGCATCATGGCGATCGACTCCATGATCCCGATCGGCCGCGGCCAGCGCGAGCTGATCATCGGCGACCGCGGCACCGGCAAGACCACCATCGCGGTCGACACGATCATCAACCAGGCGAAGATCAACAAAGTCGGCCTCGCCTCCGGCGACCCGAAGTTCCGCCCGGTCTATTCGATCTACGTCGCGGTCGGCCAGAAGAACTCCAACATCGTCCGCACGATCTCGGCCCTCGAGGCCGCCGGCGCCCTCGAGTACACCGTCATCGTCAGCGCCCCCGCCGCCGACAATCCCGCCAACCAGTACCTCGCGCCGTTCTCCGGCGCGGCGATGGGCGAGTGGTTCATGGAAAACGGCATGGACGCCCTGATCGTCTACGACGATCTCTCCAAGCACGCCGTCGCCTACCGCCAGATTTCGCTCATCCTCAAGCGCCCCTCGGGCCGCGAGGCGTACCCGGGCGACGTGTTCTATCTCCACTCCCGCCTCCTCGAGCGCGCCGCGCGCCTCGACGGCAAGGGCTCGCTCACCGCGCTGCCGATCATCGAGACGCAGGCCGGCGACGTCTCGGCGTACATCCCGACGAACGTCATCTCGATCACCGACGGCCAGATCTTCCTCGAGACCGACCTCTTCAACCAAGGCATCCGCCCCGCCGTGTCCGTCGGCCTCTCCGTCTCGCGCGTCGGTTCCGCCGCGCAGATCAAGGCCACCAAGCAGGTCGGCGGCAAGCTGAAGGGCGAGCTCGCGCAGTTCCGCGAGCTGGCCGCCTTCGCGCAGTTCGGCTCGGACCTCGACGCCAAGACAAAGGCCCAGCTCGAGCGCGGCGCCCGCATCGTCGAGCTCTTCAAGCAGCCCGCCTTCAACCCGGTGCCAATCGAGCTCCAGGTCGCCGTCCTCTTCGCGATGCAGCGGAATTATTTCGACCCGATCGACGTCAAGCAGGTCGTCGCCGCCGCCACGTCGCTGAAGGAGTTCTTCACCGCCCGGAAGGACGCCCTCCTCACCGAGGTCCGCACGAAGGCCGCCCTCGACAAGGACCTCGAGGCCCGGCTTCAGGCCGCGTGCGACGAGTGGAAGACTACCTTCACGGCCTGACCCCAGTGGCGAGTAACGAGTAGTGAGCATAAAGACCTTCCCGCTCCGTCGCTAACCTCTACTCGCTCCCCGCTACCCACTACTCGCTACTTTTTCCATGGCTTCCACCCGCGACATCCGCCGCCGCATCAAGTCGGTCAAGAACACTCGCCAGATCACCAAGGCGATGGAATTGGTCGCGGCGTCGAAGATGAAGAAGGCCCAGCAGGCGGCGCTCGCCGGCCGGCCCTACGCCGAGCTGATGGCGCAGATGCTGGGCGCGCTCGCCGAGCGCGTCGAGGAGGCCCAGCACCCGTTCCTGGTGAAGCGCGAGGTCAAGGTCCGGGGCATCATCCTCATCACCTCCGACAAGGGCCTCTGCGGTCCGCTCAACGCGAACCTCTTCAAGCTCGTCACTGAGATCAAGACGCCCGCCAAGTACGCCGTCATCGGCCGCAAGGGCGCGCAGTTCATCGCCCGCACCCGCCGCGACCTCCTGGCTGATTTCCCGGCGAGCGACCGGGCGACGTTCGCCGACATCAAGGTCGTCGCCGAGTTCATGGTGAAGCAGTTCCTCGAGGGCAACGTCGACACCGTCGAGGTCATCTGGCCGCGGTTCCGCAACACACTCGTGCAGGTGCCGGCGGCGATGACCCTGCTCCCGCTCAGCAGCGTGCACGAGGTCGTCAGCGACCTCCGCCACGACGCCGGGCTCGCCGCCGCCGCGCCAAAGCCCGCGGGCGGACCCGACACGCAGATGCTCTTCGAGCCCGACGCCGCGTCCGTGCTCGAGTCGCTCCTCCCGCTCTATCTGAACCGCGAGGTCTACCAGCACGCCCTTGACGCCAAGGCGTCCGAGCACAGCGCGCGCATGGTCGCGATGAAGACCGCCAAGGACAACGCCACCAAGCTCCTTGGCGACCTCACCCTCGAGTACAACAAGGCCCGCCAGGCCGGCATCACGCAGGAAATCCTTGAGATCGCCGCCGCGCAGTTCGCCGCCTCCTGACCTTACACCCCACCGCCGCACCGACCCTCCTTCACCCACTTCAAATGAACACCGGCAAAATCGTCCAAGTCATCGGCCCCGTCGTTGACGTCCAGTTCGCGGAGAACGCCATCCCGCCCATCTACCAGGCGCTCACGATCGAGTTCACCGTCGGCGGCAAGAAGGAAGTGCTGACGCTGGAGATCCAGCAGCACCTCGGCGACGGCGTCGCCCGCGCGATCGCGATGTCCTCCTCCGAGGGCCTCGTGCGCGGCATGACCGTCGTGGACACCGGCGCCCCGATCTCCGTGCCGGTCGGCAGCGGCGTGCTCGGCCGCATCTTCGACGTCACGGGCAACACCGTGGACAACCGCGGCCCGGTCCAGTTCGAGAAGAAGTACCCGATCCACCGTCCGTCCCCGACGCTCTCCGAGCAGAACACCAAGGCCGAGATCCTCGAGACCGGCATCAAGGTCATCGACCTGATCTGCCCGTTCATCAAGGGCGGCAAGGCTGGCGCGTTCGGCGGCGCGGGCGTCGGCAAGACCGTCGTCATTCTCGAGCTCATCAACAACATCGCCAAGGCCCACGGCGGTTACTCCGTCTTCGCCGGCGTCGGCGAGCGCTCCCGCGAGGGCAACGACCTCTATCATGAGATGTCCGAGGCCGGCGTTATCGACCAGAAGGACCTCAGCAAGTCCAAGGTCGCGCTCGTGTACGGCCAGATGAACGAGCCGCCGGGCGCCCGCATGCGCGTCGCCCTCTCGGCGCTCGCCATGACCGAGTACTTCCGCGACGAGAAGAACCAGGACGTGCTGCTCTTCATCGACAACATCTTCCGGTTCTCGCAGGCCGGCTCCGAGGTGTCCGCCCTCCTCGGCCGCTCGCCGTCCGCGGTCGGCTACCAGCCGACGCTCGCCAACGAGATGGGCCTCCTCCAGGAGCGCATCACCTCGACGAAGAAGGGATCGATCACCTCGGTGCAGGCCGTGTACGTGCCCGCCGACGACCTGACCGACCCGGCGCCCGCCAACACCTTCGCGCACCTCGACTCGACCATCGTGCTCGAGCGCTCCATCGCCGAGCTCGGCATTTATCCCGCCGTCGACCCGCTCGCCTCCGTGTCCAAGGCCCTCCAGGCCGACATCGTCGGGGAGGACCACTACAAGGTCGCCCGCGAGGTGCAGCGCGTGCTCCAGCGCTACAAGGACCTGCAGGACATCATCGCGATCCTGGGCCTCGACGAGCTCTCGCCCGAGGACAAGCAGATCGTGTATCGCGCCCGCAAGATCCAGCGCTTCCTCTCACAGCCGTTCTCGGTCGCCGAGGTCTTCACCGGCACGCCTGGCAAGTACGTCCCGGTCAAGGAGACCGTCCGCGGCTTCAAGATGATCCTCGACGGCCAGCTGGATGACGTCGCCGAGGGCGACTTCTACATGCGCGGCGGCATCGACGAGGTGATTGCCGCGTCGAAAAAGTAACGGCTCCCCGGCGCCGCGCCCCAGGTCCCAATCCCAACCACCTGACGACCGGCACCGGGTCCTTTCCTCACCATGTCTCTCACGCTCGAAATCGTCACTCCCGAGTCCCGGGTCTACTCCGACACCATCGACACCGTCGTCATCCCGACGACGTCCGGTGAGGTCGGCATCCTGCCCGGACACATCCCGCTGCTCACGCAGATCGAGGATGGTGAGCTGCGCGTGACGAAGAACGGCCAGACCACGTACCTCGCCGTCAGCGGCGGGTTCGCCTCCGTCGGCGACGACAAGGTGCGGGTTCTGGCCGAGCATGCGATCTCCGAGGACAAGATCGACGTGAACGCCGTCGAGGCCGCCATGAAGCGCGCCGAGCAGCAGCTCCGCGAGGCCTCCAGCTTGGACCCCCAGGAGTACGAGCATCTCCAGAGCCTCGTCCGCTACTCGGGCGTCCAGCTCGCCGTCAAGCGCCAGCGCCGTTGATTCCTCTCAGGCCCAAGCCGCCCGCTTGGGCCTTTTCCTTGCACCCCAACTGAAACTGAGTCTCGTTCAGATAAACTCCATGAACTCCACGCGTGAACCATTCCGCCCGCAACGGATGCGGTTGACCGAGATGGCCAACGGCGCCGCCGGACGGGTCTGCGCGCTCGAAGGCGATCCGGAGTTCTGCCAGCGGCTGCGTGAGATGGGCTTCGGTGAGTCGGCGGTGATCGAGCGAATCTCGGGACAGGGGACGCTTCTCTGCCTGGTCAGCCACACCCGCCTCGCCCTCAGCGAGGGCGCCGCCCGCCAGATTGTCGTGGAACTGATCCGCTCCGCGCGCTGAATCCCGCCATGGCCGCTGTCCTGATCAAGCTTTCCGAACTGCCCGTGGGTGGCCGCGCCGTCGTGAGGGAATTCCCGGCCAAGGATCCCGCGTTTCTCCGGATGCGCGAGATGGGCCTGCTCGTCGGCACCACGCTCACCCTCATCCGCACCGCGCCGCTGGGCGATCCGCTCGAGATCAAGCTCCGCGGCTACCATCTCACGATCCGCAAGGTCGACGCCGCGCGGATCCTCGTGGAGCCCCTGGCCTGACATGGCGCTGCCCCCGCATATCACCGCTCCCGCCGCGGCGGCTTCCTCCCGCACGCCGACGTACGCGCTCGTCGGCAACCCCAATTGCGGCAAGAGCACGCTCTTCAACGCCCTCACCGGCCTGAAACAGAAGGTCGGCAACTACCCGGGCGTCACCGTCGAGAAGAAGATCGGCACCGCCTACTCGCAGCACGGCACCCCGATCACAGTCATCGACCTGCCCGGCACTTATTCGCTCGCGGCCCGTTCGCCCGACGAGGCCGTCACCCGCGACGTCCTCCTCGGCCGCCGGAGCGACACCCCGCTCCCGGACCGCATCCTCTGCATCGTCGACGCGACCAACCTCGAGCGGAATCTCTACCTCGTCCACCAGATCCTCGACCTCGGCCGGCCCGTGATCCTCGTGCTGAACATGATGGATCTCGCCGCCCAGGCGGGCCTCAACATCCGCGCGGCGCGGCTCGAGAAGGAACTCGGCATCCCCGTCATTCCCTGCGAGGCAGTGAACAACAAGGGGCTGGTCGAACTGCGCGTCGCCATGAGCCGCACCGAGCTGCCGCTCGCGCGCCACGCCTGGATCGTGCCCGCGCCCATCGCCCCGGCGGTCGCCGAACTCGCCGCCTCGCTGCAGGAGAACGACCGCAAGCCGCCGCTCATCGCGCGCGCCGAGGCGCTCCTGCTGCTCACCGACCAGGACTCGATCCGCGTGTCTGGGTCCACCCCCCTCAGCGCGCGCACCGCCGCAATCCTCCAGTCGTGGCAACAGCGCTGGCAGGCCGAAGGCATCGACTGGGCCGGCATCCTCGTCAATTCCCGTTACGATGCCATCGGCGAACTGGCCGGGCAGGTCGTGCTGCGCGCCGGCCAGGTCGGACCCTCGCGCTCCGACCAGATCGACGCGGTGGTCACGCACCCGCTCTGGGGCTGGGTCGTGCTCGGCAGCGTCATGACACTGCTCTTCATCAGCATCTTCACGCTCGCGCAGGCCCCGATGGACTGGATTGGCGACCATACCGCCGCGCTCGCCGACTGGGTGAAGTCCCACATGTCGTCCGGCGACCTGCGCGATCTCATCACCGACGGCGCCATCGGCGGCGTCGGCAGTGTCATCACCTTCCTCCCGCAGATCCTGATCCTGTTCTTTTTCATCGGGCTCCTCGAGAGCACCGGCTACATGGCCCGCGCCGCGTTCATCATGGACCGCCTGATGAGCCGGGTGGGGCTGAACGGCAAGAGCTTCATCCCGCTGCTCAGCTCCTATGCCTGCGCCATTCCCGGCATCATGGCGACGCGCACCATCGAGGACGCGAAGGACCGCCTGGTCACGATCTTGGTGGCGCCGCTCATGAGCTGCTCGGCGCGCCTGCCGGTCTACCTGCTGATGATTGCCTCGCTGCTGCCCGGCGAGCGGGTCTCGCTCGGCGCCAAAGTCGGGCTCATGCTGCTCATGTACACGCTCGGCACCACCGGCGCCTTCGCCTTTGCCTGGCTGTTCAAGCGCACGCTGCTCAAGGGCGCGCCGCCGCTGATGGTCATGGAGCTGCCGCCGTACCGCCTGCCGGGGATCCGCGACGTCGCGCTGCACATGCTGGAGCGCGCCTGGCTGTTTCTGCGCCGCGCCGGCACCGTGATCCTCGGCATCAGCATCATCCTGTGGTTTCTCTCGGCCTACCCGAAGGCGCCGGACGGCGCGACGCCCACCCAGCAGCTTGAGCAGAGCTTCGCCGGCCGCGCCGGCCATGTTCTCGAGCCCGCGATCAAGCCGCTGGGCTTCGACTGGCAGATTGGCATCGGTCTCATCAGCTCCTTCGCCGCGCGCGAGGTCTTTGTCTCGACCATGGGCGTGGTCTTCAACGCCGAATCCGGCGACAGCGACACGGCCCCCCTTAGTCGCGCCCTGAAGGAGGCCCGCTGGCCGGATGGGCGCCCGCTGTTCACGCCGCTGGTGTGCTTCACCCTGATGATCTTCTACGTGTTCGCCATGCAGTGCGTCAGCACGCTCGCGGTCGTGCGGCGCGAAACCAACAGCTGGAGGTGGCCGCTGTTCCAAACGTTCTACATGACTGGCACCGCGTGGGTTTTCTCGTTTATTGTCTACCAAGTCGGCACCGCGCTCGGCTTCTAGGATGAACTCCCAAACCCAGACCATTGTCGCCCTTGCCGTGGTGGCCCTCGCGGCCGCCTGGCTGACGCGGCGCGCGATCCAGAAGCGCCGCCATCCGGGCTGCAGCGAGGACTGCGGTTGTCCGGCCACGGAAATCCGGGACGCCGTGGCGAAACGCCGGCCGTAGCGAAATATCACCCGCGGCGAACCGGCGCCCTTGCGCTTGCGGGCGGCAGGGCCTTGAGTGACGGGTGCGCGACGCCACCTCTCCGCCCGGGCGGAATGGCGCCGCCGGAACCCACCCGCCATGGAAGTCATCATCCGCCAAGACGCCGAGGCTGGCTGCCTCCTGGGCGCCAAGATCATCGCCCGCCTCGTCCGCGAGAAGCCCACCGCCGTGCTCGGGCTCGCCACCGGCCGCACGCCGCTGCGGCTCTACCAGGAACTCATCCGGATGCACCGCGACGAGGGCCTCGACTTCAGCCGGGTCACCACGTTCAACCTCGACGAGTACGTCGGCCTGCCCGGCACGCACGACCAGTCCTACCGGTATTTCATGCGGGAGAATTTCTTCCGCCATATCAACATCGACCAGGCGCGCACGCATGTGCCCGACGGGACCGCGGGCGACCTCCACGAGGAATGCCGAGCCTACGAGCATCGCATTGCCCTCGCCGGCGGCATCGACCTCCAGCTGCTCGGCCTCGGCCGCAACGGGCACATCGGTTTCAACGAGCCGTCCGGCTCCCTCCGCTCGCGCACCTGGATCAAGATTCTCTCGCAGCAGACGCTGCGCGACAACAGCGACGTCTTCGGCCGCCGCGAGGACATGCCCCGGCACGCGATCACCATGGGCATCGGCACGATCCTCGACGCGCGCCGCTGCCTCCTGCTCGCCTTCGGCCCGCCGAAGACCCGCGCGGTCCAGGCCATGATCGAGGGTCCGCTCGCGGCCATCTGCCCGGCCTCCGCGCTGCAGCTGCACCCGCGCGCCACCGTCATCGTGGACGAGGCGTCCGGTTCCGCGCTGCAATACGCCGACCACTACCGCTGGATCGACGCGAACAAGCTCCCCTGGCAGCGGTACGACTGACTCCGGCCGCGGCCAGCTGCGCCGGGGTACCGGGCCGTCAACGCGGATCGGGACAAACCCAGAGCGTTTTTGACTCACGCAGAGCCGGGGCGACAACGAGATCACGAAGGATGCACCGGCGCGCGCAGCGCATGGCCCGCCGGCCAGGTCGGCACGAATCCACCTGGCTCGCTCTATTTCCCTCCGCCTCAACTCCGTGCTCTCCGTGGCGCCAGCCTGGACCGAGACCACTCTACGCGAGCTGGGAAAACCAATGCCAGGCGCGCTGGCCGAGTTCGGCGATCATCGTCGCAAACAGGCCGAAGTACGCGAGCGTCAGCACGAGCAGCGCGTACG
The DNA here is from genome assembly GCA_018239675.1 of Verrucomicrobiota bacterium. Classification (GTDB taxonomy): domain Bacteria; phylum Verrucomicrobiota; class Verrucomicrobiia; order Opitutales; family Opitutaceae; genus Opi-474. The sequence goes on along the minus strand of JAFEGX010000095.1, from coordinate 4,237 downwards.
CCGCCCCGATGGCCACGCCATCACGCTCCATCATGCCCAGCATGCCGATCACGATCACCAGCGCCGGCATGGTGTTGGTGAACGGGATGCCGCCGAGCGGCAGCATCAGGAGAAACCCGCAGAATCCGACCGTCGCGGCGTGCCACCGCAGCCGCGCCGGGGTTGCCGTCCAGCCGAGCCACCGCGGCTTGAGCTCCCGCTCCATCCAGCCGATGAACCGGCTCGCCCCCTCCAGCACCGCGCGGAAAAACTTCGGCGGCAGTTCGGTTCGCAGCAGGCGCTCCGGCAGCCAGGGCGCCAGCCCCAGCGCATAGCGCGCGGCGATGTACAGGATCACCATCCCAAACGGCACCGAGAGGCCTGGGATGGAAATCGGCGCGCAGAAGGGCAGGGCAAGGATGATGATCAGCAGGCCCGACGCTCGGACCCCGAGGACCGTCATGACCTCCTGCAGGGTCACCCGGCGCTCGGCGAACCGCTGCGCGAGTTCATGAAGCTCGTCCGAGAGCTTGCGGAGGGGATCGGAGGGATTCGCGGGATAATGGAACACTTTAATCGGGGACACCTACGTGCCGCGTTTGTTGCCGTAGAGCTCGAGGTGCAGCCGGTGCGCGTACCGGTAGCCCCGTGCCTTGCAGAGCTCGCCCAGCCAGCCGGCGCGCGCCCGGATCTGCTCAAGGGTCACGCCCTCCGGCATCAACAGCACGCGGTCCCGCGGGATATCCGCCTTGAGCCGTCCCAGCATGCCCTCGACCTCGTCCACGTCCGTCGGCTGCGTGATCACGAATTTCAGCTGGTAGTCGTAATGCTCGAGCCACGCGCGCACGACGTCCGGCTGCCAGCGCAGCGCCTCGTGCTTCTTCCGCCACGCCGGACCCAGCCGCGCGTCCGGCGCGGAGTTCAGCAGCTTCGGCGACAGCGAGGCGAGGTCGCAGGCGATCCCGTCCGGCGCCACCGTGCCCGCCGTCTCGATCGTCAGGTGGTAACCCAGGTCTCGCAGCGCCGCGGCGAGCCCGGCCACATCCTTGGCGATCATCGGCTCGCCGCCCGTCAGCACCACGTGACGCGACGGGTGCCGTTCCACCTCCGCGATGATCTCCGCGTGGCTCCACGGTTTGCCCTCCGGGTTCCACGACGCGTACGGCGTGTCGCACCAGTTGCACCGCAGGTTGCAGCCGCTGGTCCGCACGAACACCGAAGGCACGCCGGTGAGCCGACCCTCGCCCTGGATGGAATGGAAGATCTCCGCGATCAGCATGGTTCAAGGCCGGCGCGCTGTCACCGGGGGCCGGGCTTCGGCGGCAGCGGTTCGGTCGACTCGTAATCGGTGGGGTCCTTCAGCCCGGCCAGCATGAAGGCCTCGCGGCGCTCGACACAGGTGCCGCACTTGCCGCAGTGGCGGGCGCCGCCCTTGTAGCAGGACCAGGTGCGGGCGTAGTCGACCCCGAGCCGCGCGCCCTCCCGCGCGATCCCGGCCTTGCTGAGGGCGATGAACGGTCGCAGCAGCTTGACCTGCGCGTACGTGCCCAGCCGCATCGCCTCGCCGATCGCCACCATAAAGTCCTCGCGGCAGTCCGGGTAGATCGCGTGGTCGCCGCCGTGCGCGGCGATGACCAGCCCGTCCGCGCCCACGCTCTCCGCCCAGCCCGCGGCGATCGACAGCATGATCGCGTTCCGGAACGGCACCACCGTCTGCTTCATGTTCGCGGCCTCGTAGTGACCGTCGGGGATCGCGCCGCCGCCCTGCAGGAGGTGCGACGAGAACAGCCGGTTCACAAAGTCGAGCGTGATGACCTCGTGCCGGACGCCCAGCTGCGCCGCCTGCTCGGCGGCGAACGGCAGCTCCCGGGGATTGTGCTTGGCCCCGTAGTGGAAGCTCACCGCGGCCACGAGCTGGTGCTCCCGGTGCGCCCAATGGAGCGCGGTCACCGAGTCCATTCCGCCCGAGCACAGCACCACGACTTTCATGGTTAAAACATTGGCCTCCCCGCCGGGAAAAGTCACAAACAGAAATCACGGCATGATTCTCCTGCACGATCCCCGCTGCGCCGAGTACGGCTCGTCCCTGCGCCCCGAGCAGCCCGCCCGGGTGCTCCGCAGCGCCGCGCACCTCCGCGTGGCCCACCCGCAGTGGTCGTGGCAGGTGCCGCCCGCCACGGCGGCGGACGAGGCGCTGCTGCTGGGCCACTCGCCCGCGCACCTGCGCCGGCTGGACGTGCGGCGCGACTTCGACGACGACACGCCCTACCTGCCTAACATCCCCGCGCACGCCCGGCAGGCGGTCGCCGCCGCGCTGCTGGCGTCAGACCTCGCCCGGCGCGGCGAGCGCGTGTTCTCGCTCATGCGGCCGCCCGGCCATCACGCGACCGCCGACCAAGCGATGGGTTTCTGCTACCTCAACCAGATCGCCCTCGCGGCCCTCGCCGCCCGCCAGCAGGGCGTGCCGCGGGTCGCGGTCTGGGACTTCGACGCCCACCACGGCAACGGCACCGAGGCCATCCTCCACGGACGCGACGGCGTGCTGTTCGCATCCGTCCACCAGTACCCCGGCTACCCCGGCACCGGCACCCGGTCCTTTGACAACTGCCGCAACTGGCCGGTCGCGCCCCACACCCCGCGCGCCGAGCACCTGCAGGCGCTGCGGGAGTCGCTGGACGCCGTGCTCGAGTTCCGGCCGGACCTCATCCTAGTGTCCGCGGGCTTCGATGCCTACGCCCGCGATCCCATCACGGCGATGACGCTCGAGACGGACGATTTCGCGACGCTGGGCGCCTGGCTGCGGGCGACCGGCCGGCCCGCGGCCGCCATCCTGGAAGGGGGGTATGCCGACGACCTTCCTTTGTTGATTGATGCCTTCCTGACGGCATGGGAGAAAACGCCGCCCGCTGCATGATTTCCCGCTTCCTCCCGATCCCGGTGCGCCGTCTGCTGGGCGTCAAAGTGACGACCCGCCCGCCCGCCTACCAGCTGCTCGACCAACCCGGCTCCCTCTCGCCGCTCCTGCACGCCCTCGACCGGGTGCCGGAGGTCGCCCTCGATACCGAGGCGGACAACATGTATCATTACAAGACGCGGGTCTGCCTGATGCAGCTGCTCGTGGGCAAGGACGTCTACCTGGTCGACATGCTCGCCCCCGGCCTGAAGTTCGACGGGCTGCTGCACAAGCTCGCCTCGAAGCACCTGATCATGCACGGCAGCGACTTCGACCTGCGGCTGCTGCACGATCTCGCCGGCTTCCGGCCCAAGAGCATTTTCGACACCATGCTGGCGGCGCAGCTGCTCGGCCGCGCGCGGATCGGGCTCGGCTCGCTGCTGGAGGACCATTTTGGGGTTGCGGTCGACAAATCCGGCCAGAAGGCCAACTGGTCCGCGCGGCCCATCACGCCCAAGCTGCTCAATTACGCCGCGCTCGACGTCTGGCATCTGCCGGAGCTGCGCGACCTGCTCACCCGCGAGCTGAAAAAGCTCAACCGGTTCGGGTGGCTTGAGCAGCAGTGCCACGCCCAGATCGAGGCGGGCGTCACCGGGTTCGCCCCCGCGACGGAGAACGACTGGCGCATCGGGCGCAGCGAGCGCCTGCGCGGCGCCGGGCTCGGCGTGCTGCATGCCGTGTGGCACTGGCGCGAGCACCACGCCCAGCGCCTCGACACCCCGCCGTTCAAGGTCTGTGGCAACGCGCTGCTGGTCCAGCTGGCCGAGGCCGCCGAGGCGGGCGGCTCCGAGGAGTCGATCCTCGCCCGTGTGCACCTCGGCAAGCGCCACAGTCGGCTGTTTCCCTCACTGAGCGCCGCGGTCCGCGCCGGGCTCGAACGGGATCCGAAAACCCTGCCGCGCCGCCCCGGCCGCGACCCGAACCACGTCTCCCTCACCCAGGCCGAGATCGAGCTTCAGGAACGCATCAAGGTCGACCGTGACCGCGTCGCCAAGAAGCTCGGCGTCGAGCCGACGCTGATCGCCAACCGCTCCCAGCTCGCCCAGATCGCCCGCCATCCCCGCCAGATCGGGAAGATCCTGCTGCCCTGGCAGGCCGACTTGCTCCGGCACGAGCCCGCGCTCCGGGCGGACTAGCACGCCGGCCGCGCCTTTCCGCGGACCCTGCCGGCACCCGGACGCCCCCTGCCGTGACCACCGCCAGCAACGCCAACATCGCGCGCCATCTCGGTCTCATGGCCGCGGCGCAACCCGCCATGGCGGCGCTCAAGATCCCGCGCGGGCGGACCGGCGACGGACGGATCGA
>JAFEGX010000094.1 GCA_018239675.1 Verrucomicrobiota bacterium | reverse complement strand
TGGTGGAGCAGATCGGGATCAAACCGACGACCTCGTCGTTGCGAACGACGCGCTCTATCAACTGAGCTACTGCCCCATCAGGGAGGGGAGGTTTTGGGCAATCCCGCCGCGCGAGTAAACACCATTTTTTGCCGGGCCGGAAATCGGGTTTTCACCGGAGCGAGATCAAGTCGAAGGGTACAAGCCTAAGGTCGAAAGTCCTTCTGCAACATCGCCTCCACCCCCTACCCTGATACCTGCCAGCCTCCCCCTTGTGCCCTGCGCGGCGCACCCTGCCGCGCCTCAGGAGGCGTTGAGCAGCTTGGCGAAGATCATCTTGCCGCCCGTGGTCGGGAGGATGCTGATGACCTCGGCGCTGACGCGGCGGCCGATGTAGGCGCGGGCGGCATTGACGACCACCATCGAGCCGTCCGGCAGGAACCCGACGGCCTGGCCCTCGTCCTTGCCGGGCTTGACCAGCTCGACGTCGACCGACTCGCCCAGCATGAACTCCGGCCGCAGCGACCGCGCGAGCTCGTTGAGATTGAGCCACGGCACGCCCTGAAACTCGGCCATCTTGGCGAGGTTGTAGTCGGTCGTGAGCAGCTTCGCCCGCATCGACTGCGCGAGGAAGACGAGCTTGGCCTCGATGTCGGCCTGCTTGGCCACCTCGGACTCATGGATGCGGATGTCGACGCGCTTGATGCGCCGCAGCTCGTTCAGCACCTCGAGTCCCCGGCGGCCGCGCGCCTGCTTGTGCGGGTCGGAGGAGTCGGCCACGGACTGCAGCTCGTTGAGCACGAAGCGCGGGATGATCAGCGCCGCATTGAGGAAGCCCGACTCGCAGACGCGCGCGACCCGGCCGTCAATCAGCACGCTCGTGTCCACCACCACCAGCGGCACGTCCACGTCGTGCGGCACGAAGCGCACGTACGGGATCACAAGGTTGAACTCGTCCTTCCCGCGGAGCGCGATGACGGTGCAGAGGTAGGTAACGATGATGAACAGGCCGAGCTGCGAGAGATAGATGATCTGCGGATCGCCAAAGCGGAACAGCGGCGAGTTGCCGATGAAATAGGCGATCAAGGTGCCCATCCCGAGGCCGAACGTGATCGCCGACAGGCCCCGCAGCGAGAAACCCTTCAGCAGCACATCGACCAGGATCACGAGCGCGCCCAGCAGCAGTCCGATCACGACGGCCAGACGGCGGTGGGCGTCCCACTCTTCCACCGCATAGCACACGAGCCAGCCACACGCGCCGCACAGCACAAAGAAGACCGCGCGAATGGCTATGAGGGTCTTTTTCATGTCCGGGCCTTACTGACGGAAAAGGTAGAACATGGCAATCGGCAGGAACATGCCGACCGCAATCAGCACGAACAGCATCCGGATCGTGCGCTCGGCTTTTGCCTTTTCAGGAGAATCCTCGTCCATTTCGATCCGAGCGCACCAAACCCGTCCCGGCATGACAACCCAATACTGGCTAGTGAAATCCGAACCCGAGGCCTACTCCTGGGCCGACCTCGTCCGCGATCGGCGGACCGCCTGGACCGGAGTCCGGAACTACCAGGCCCGCATCCACCTCAATGCCATGCGCCGCGGCGACCGCGTGCTGTTCTACGAGAGCGTCACCACGAAGGCCATCCTCGGCGTGGCCGAGGTCACCAAGCCCGCCTTCCCCGACCCCACGGCCGACGAACCCGGCTGGGTCGCCGTCGAGCTCAAGGCGGTCGCCGCCCTGCCCCGGTCCGTCACGCTTGCCCAGATCAAATCCGCCCCCGCCCTCGCCAAGATCGGACTCCTGCGCCAGAGCCGGCTGTCCGTCATGCCGCTGACCGCCGTGGAGCATGCAGCGGTCATGGAACTCGCCAAGACCTAGGTTCGACCATTCCGGAATCCGGATTCCGGAATCCGGAATTCCAAACGAGTCCGGCGAATTCTGCGCGCCGAATTCCTTCGACTCCGCCCTTCATCTCAAGTTTGCAGAGACCATGTCCCCCACTCTCGCCATCCTCGCTCCCGGACTGCTTGGCGGCTCGGTCGCCAAGGCGGCCCGCGCCCGCGGCGCGGCCGGACGGATCGTGGTGTGGGCCCGCCGGCCCGAGTCGCGGCTCCAGCTGAAGGAGCAGCCATGGTGCGACGAGGTCGCCGAGACGCCGGAGCAGGCGGTGCGTCACGCGCAGCTGGTGGTCGTCGCCACGCCCGTCGACCGGATCGTGCCACTTGTGGAACGCGTCGCCAGCCACCTGCCGGAGAACGCGATCGTGACCGACGTCGGCAGCGTGAAGGGTGAGATCGCCCGGCTCGGCCAGGCCCGCATCGGCCCCCGCGCCCATTTCGTCGGCTCCCATCCCATGGCCGGCTCCGAGAAGACCGGCTGGGAGCACGCCAGCGCGGAGCTGTTTGTCCGCCGCACGTGTTTCGTCACGCCCCTCGCCGCCACCGCCGAGCCGGCCGTCGAGGCGGTGGTGCGCTTCTGGCGCGAGCTGGGGGGCGAGCCGGTGACGCTCTCCCCCGATGCCCACGACGAGATCGTCGCGCACATCAGCCACCTGCCGCAGGTGCTGGCGTCGTCGCTGTGCTCGTTCCTCGCCCGCAAGGATCCGGCGTGGCGGAATCACGCGGGCGGAGGACTGCGGGACACCACGCGCATCGCGGGCAGCGACCCGCAGCTGTGGCGGAGCATCCTGGAGCAGAACCGCGACGAACTCCTGCGCGCCTTGCGGCAATACCAGGACGAACTGCAGGGCCTGCACGCCGCCCTCTCGAACCGCGACTGGCTGGAGGTCGTCGCGCGTCTCGAGCGCGGCAAGGCTTACCGCGACCAGTTCCGGCCTTAGCGTGCTGTTAGGCGGTTGGGTTCGCCACGAAGGGCACGAAGCACACGAAGCCCAGGCGGGGTTGGTCTTCGCGATCTTGGCGTGCTTAGCGGTGCAAGAGCTGGAACCCGGTTATGGTTTACCGCCAAGACCGCTGAGGCCGCGAAGCAAACCGGGCCCGGGCTTCGTGAGCTTGGTGTCCTTCGCGGTGAATCCTATGGCGCCAAAAATGCAGGCTGGCGGAGGGCGGGACTTTTCCTGACGCTCGGGACCTCCATGGTCCTGCCCGACCTGCTTCCGATCACGCCCTTCACTCGCCCCGTGCGCGGCGAGGTGGTGC
>JAFEGX010000093.1 GCA_018239675.1 Verrucomicrobiota bacterium | reverse complement strand
GTGAGGTTAGTGGACATGGGATAATTTCCTTTCTTGCGTAAAGACCTCGACCTGACGGGCCTAAACTATTCCCACATCTTGAATTGCGTCAATACCTATGGCGTGGTTTATTAACCTTCTGCCAAACGCCACTTTCCATGCCTGATCCGGTTGCCGTCAACTCCATGTTCGGTCGCATCGCGCGACGCTATGACTTGGCTAACCACCTGTTGAGCTTTGGCTTGGACATCTGGTGGCGACGCCGGCTGGTGGCGGCGGTAAGACGGCATTCGCCTCGCGACGTGCTCGACCTCGCCACCGGCAGCGGCGACGTCGCGTTCGCGTTGAACCGCGGTTTGAGCGCCGGCACCCGGATTACCGGCATGGATTTCTGTGCGCCGATGCTGGAGGAAGCGGAGAGGAAAAAGGCGGTCCTCCCGCCCGACCGCCAGGCGCTCGTCACGTTCCGCCAGGGCGATGGCATGGCGCTGCCCGTGGCCGACGAGAGCTTCGACGCGGTCACGATCTCGTTCGGGCTGCGGAACATGGCCGACCGCCACCGCTCGCTTACCGAGATGCGCCGCGTGCTCCGGCCCGGCGGCCGGCTTTACGTGCTCGAGTTCTCGCAACCATGGGCCGTGGTGAAGCCCTGCTATTTTCTCTACCTGCGTCATCTTCTGCCACGGATCGCGGGAGTGGTGACCGGCGACAAGGGCGCGTACGTCTACCTGAATGAGACGATCGAGGAGTTTCCGGGAAGATCCGCCCTCGCCGAAGAAATTCGCTCGGCCGGGTTTGCAGACGTGCAGGCGGAAGGGCTGAGCGGCGGGACCGTGGCGCTGCACTCGGCCACGCGCTGAGCTAGGATGATGCGGTCGAAAATCGAGGGTCGAGGAGTCGAGTACCCAGACCTCCGCGAATCGTTACCGACTTCGGCGCCATGGCGGAGGTGGCTGACCATCAACCAATCGAGTTTCGTTTGCTCGACCCTCGACCGATATTGGCTGCGAGCCAATCCGTCGGGATCAATGTAGCCAGCGATTGCGATCCGGATTTAACCGCGAAGAGCGCCAGGCACACGGAGCCAAGCGCAGCTCTGCCTCTCGGTGCTCACCTGCCCTCGCGGCCGCGATTGGCGCGGCCAGGCACTAATTGAACGACTTGCCGCAGCCGCAGGTGCTTTGCGCGTTGGGGTTCTTGATCTCGAAACCCTTGCCATGCAGGCCGTCGTCGAAGTCGATGCTCGAACCGTTCAGATAAGCCAGGCTGGTCGGATCGACCAGGAATTGCACGCCCTCGCTTTCGAGTTCGGCGTCACCCTCCTTGCGCTCGTCAAACGACATGCCGTACTGGAATCCGGAGCAACCGCCCGACTCGACAAACACCCGCAGGCGTTTCGTGGGTGCAGCCAGTTCGGTCTGCATCGTGCGGACCCGGTTGGCGGCGCGGGCGGAAAGGATGATCATGCCGGCACCGTAGAAACCTCCATTGACCTGTCAAATCCCGCCGCAGCAGATTTCGCGCCGAATTCAGACTGCGCACTTGCCAGTCGCACCTTACCCCCCTTTCCTCACTGGCCGTGGCGTCCATCAAACACATTTTCAACGAGATTCACTACGAGATGGTCCGCAAGATCGCGGAGGGCGGCATGGGCCTCGTGTACGAGGCCGTCCAGCTCGGCGCCGGCAATTTCCGGAAGGTGGTCGCGGTGAAGCTCATCCGCGAGGAGTTCTCGGCCATCGAGGAATTCCAGAAGAATTTCATCGGCGAGGCGCGCCTGGTGGCGGACCTCATCCACACCAACATCGTCCAGACCTACCACCTCGGCCAGATCGGCGGGCAGTATTTCATGGTGATGGAGTTCGTCCGCGGCGTGAATCTCGAGGCCTTCATCGAGAAGCATCGCCAGATCGGCAAGCCGGTCCCGGTAGATCTTGCGGCCTTCATCATCTCGCGCATCGCCCGCGGCCTGGCCTACGCGCACCAGAAGCGCGACCGCGAAGGGCGGCATCTCAACATCGTCCACCGTGACATCGGCCCGAAGAACGTGCTGCTCGCCTACGAGGGCGACGTGAAGCTCACGGACTTCGGCATCGCGAAGGCCCTCGACCTGATGTACAACGAGGAGGGCAAGGTGATCGCCGGCAAGGACGAGTACCTCTCGCCCGAGCAGGCCAGTTACGCCGTCACCGACGCCCGCGCCGACCTCTTCCCGCTCGGCATCGTCCTCACCGAGTTGCTGCTCGGCAAGAACCTGTTCCGGTCGCTCGACCGCAACCAGTCGCGGCGCAACATCCTTTCCATGCCGATCCCGCAGTTCGGCAAGCTCCGGCCCGACATCGATCCGAAACTCGAGGCGATCATCCAGAAGGCGCTGACCCGCGACCGGGACCAGCGTTACCAGTCGGCCTTCGAGGTCCTGACCGATCTCGAGATGTACCTTTACAGCGACCGTTACGGCCCCACCAACGAGAAGCTCGGCGTTTACCTCAAGGAAGTGTTTGGCATCAACGAGCCGGGCGGCACCGCGCCGGCGTCCCGTCCGCCTCAGCCCCTCCCCAAGGCATGAGGACCCCGCGCCGCAATTCCGTTCATGAGCGGGCCCGGATTTAGTCACGATCTCCGCCAGCGCCAGACTCAAAACCTTGTTCTAGCGCCGCAGCTGCGCCAGTCGCTGAAGATCCTGCAGGTGGCGGCCCTCGACCTCCGGTCGGTGATTCAGGAGGAGCTGCAGGCGAATCCGACGCTCGAGGAGCAGCCGATGGACGGCGAGAGCCTCGACAAGCTCAATGACGCGCCGCCCGATCCCGAGGGCGGCTCGGCCGGCGACCCGGACGACAGCGCGCGCCACGAGGAGATGGATTTCAACAAGCAGTTCGAGATCCTCGGGAAGATGGACCAGGACTGGCGCGACCACATGGCCCACGCCGGCGGGGCACAGCCGTTCACCTCCGAGGACGCCGAGCGCCGGCAGCATTTCTTCGACTCGCTCGTGAGCGAGATGTCGCTGCAGGAATTCCTCCTCCAGCAGGCCGCGCTGATCGAGCTCAAGCCGCAGGTCCAGGAGGCGATGAAACAGGTGCTCGGCAGTCTCGACGACCGCGGCTACCTCACCCAGGCACCGGCGGACATCGCGCTGCAGACCGGCCTGCCCTACGAGATCGTGCTCGAGGCCACCAAGCTCATCCAGTCGTTCGAGCCGCCGGGCATCGCCAGCCTCACCCTTGCCGACTGCCTGCTCGCCCAGCTCACCGCCAAGGGCCGCGGCGACTCGCTCGCCGCGCGGATGATCCGCGACCATTTCGACCTGCTCTCCCGCCGGCGGATCCCGGAGCTGGCCCGAAAGCTCGGGGCGGCGCCGGACGACATTCAGCTGGCCATCGAGGAAATCGGGAAGCTGGACCCCGCCCCAGGGCGGCGCTTTGCCGACGACAGCAACCGCGTGGTCGTGCCCGACGTGATCGTCGAGAAGGACGGCGAGGAGTGGAAGATCGAGCTGAACACCGACTACATCCCGCGCCTGCGGATCTCCAGCACCTACCGCGACCTCATCGCCAAGGGCACCCTCTCGAAGCAGGAGAAGGACTATCTCACCGAGCGGATGCGCTCGGGCAAGTTCCTGATCGACTCCATCGAGCAGCGGCAGCGGACGATCGAGCGGATCACGCGCGAGATCATCAAGGCCCAGACGCCGTTCTTCGAGAAGGGCGTGGCGTCCCTGCAGCCGCTCACCATGACGCAGATCGCGGAAATCGTCGGCGTGCACGAGACGACCGTCAGCCGCGCGATCGCTAACAAGTACATGCAGACCCCGCACGGGGTGTTCGAGTTCAAGTTCTTCTTCACCACCGGCTATCAGGCCGAAAGCGGCGCCGCGGTGTCCAACACCAGCGTGAAGGAGATGCTCGCCGACCTGATCGCGATCGAGGACCGCTCCAATCCCCTCAGCGACCAGGAACTCGTCGCCCGGCTCCAGGAAAAGGGCCTCACCCTCGCCCGCCGCACCGTCGCCAAATACCGCGAGGAGCTGGGCATCCTGCCGAGCAATCTGCGGAGAGACTATACTTGATTGCGGATTGCGGATCGCGGATTTCACGAGTCCGGGCTGGCCGGATAGTGATGTGGGGCGCCGCAGACCGGATAGGCGAGACGCGAAGATTGCGGCTCTGCCAATCCGCAATCCGCGATCCGCAATCCGCAATTGCTAGAGTGCCGCGCTCGGCTCGACCGGCAGTTCCATTCCGCTTGAGCGATCGGTGCCGTCGGGGTCGGCCCACGCGGCAAAGGCGATCATGCCGGCGTTGTCGCCGGTGTGGCGCGGTTCGGCGATCAGGGCGGGAAGGCCCTCGCGATCCGCCAGCGCCTCGAGCGCGGCGCGCAAGGGGCGGTTGTTCGCCACGCCGCCCGACAGTCCCACACCGCGATACTTGCCCCCGCCCTGCTCCAGCGCCCCGCGGGTCTTCCGGATGAGGGCATCGACGACCGCCTGCTGGTAGCTCGCGCAGAGGTCCGCCATCCGCGCGCGGACTTCTTCCGGGGAAAGCTTCTCGATCACGTAGCGCAGGCTTGTCTTCAGCCCGGAGAAACTGAAATCGAGTTCGTCGCGCCGGCCGATGCCTCGCGGAAAATCATACGCGGCGGCCTGGCCGCCGGCCGCCAGCCGCTCGATCAGCGGGCCGCCCGGGTAACCGAGACCCAGCAGCTTCGCCCCCTTGTCCAGGGCCTCGCCCGCCGCGTCGTCGCGCGTCGATGACAACACCTTCACCCGCCGCGCCCGGTCGACCTCGAACAGCAGGGTGTTCCCGCCCGACACGATCAGGCCGAGATGCGGCAGCAGCTTCGCCAGCCTCGCGTCAAACTCGCCCGGCGCCGAGGCATGGAGGGCGATGAACGGCGACCAGACATGGCCCCGCAGGTGATTCACGCCGACCACGGGCACGCGCAGCGCCAGCCCCAGCGCCTTGGCCGACGCGACGCCCACTGCCAGGCAGGCGGCCAGGCCGGGACCGTGCGTGACGGCGACCGTGCGCACCCCGGCGAATCCCACCTCGGACTTCGCCTGGGCCAGCAGCGACGGAAAATTCCGCAGGTGCTCGCGGGTGGCGAGGTCGGGAACCACGCCGCCGTGACGGCCATGGAGCGCGATCTGGCTATGGACCCATTCGCCGACCAGGCCGCGTCCGGGGTCAAAGGCGGCGACCGCGGTCTCATCGCAAGAGCTCTCGAGCGCGAGAATCATCGGGTCAGGGCGTCGCCGGCGCCGCCTCGTCGTCGAGGACGCTCAGGCCCTTGAGCACGTCGAGCGCGACGTTCAGCTGGCGATCCTCGATCGGCGCGAAGCCAAAACGCTCCTTGAATTCCTTCGGGTCGGTGACATCCGACCGCAGGTGCTGGAGGCGCAGCTTGCTGTCCTCGTCCGGCGACATCACCACCTCCACGTTGGGCGTGATGCCCTTCTCGTGGATGCTCACCCCGCTGGGCGTGTAGTAGCGGGCCGTGGTGAGCCGGAGGCCCTCGCCGTTCTTCAGCTTGAAGATCGACTGCACGGAGCCCTTGCCGAACGAGCGTTCGCCGACCACGACGGCCCGGCCCGTGTCCTTCAACGCGCCGGTGACGACCTCGGCTGCGCTCGCGGTGCCGGCGTTGATCAGGACAACGATCGGGAGCTCGAGCGGCTCGCCGTCGGACCCCGCGCGATACTCGTCGCGGTCCTCCGGCTTTCGGCCCTGCGTGTAGACGATCAGCTCGTTTTTCTTGAAGAACGGATCGGCCACATCAACCGCCGCGTCGAGCAGTCCGCCCGGATTCCCGCGCAGGTCGATGATGAGGCTGTCGATGCCGGCCTTCAGGAGGCGGTTGAGCGCCTCGATGAACTCGTCCCCGGTGTGCTCCGAGAACTCCGTGAGGTTGATGTAGCCCACGTGAGGCGGCAGCACGCGCGCCTCGCGCACGCTGGCCTGCTTGATCACCTCGCGCGTCAGCGTGAAGTCGAGGTTGCGCCCGGTGCTCGGCCTATACAGGCCGACGGCGACCTTGGTGCCGGGCTTGCCGCGCAGGCGGTCAACCACGGCGTCCATCGGCAGGCCCTTCTCGAGATTCTTGCCGTCGACCCGGACGATCTCGTCGCCGCGCTCGATGCCCGCCTTCTCGCTGGGCGAACCGGCGATCGGCGCGATCACCACGACCCGGCCCTTGCGCATTTCGACCTGGACGCCAATACCGCTGAAATCGCCGCTCAGTTCTTCCTCGAGATTCGTGTAGTCCTTGGACTCGAGGAATTCCGAATGCGGATCGAGCGACTCGACCATCCCGTGGATGGCGGACCGGGCCAGCTTGTCGTAGGCGGCGGAACCGGCGTCGACGTAGTTCTCGTTCACCAGCTCGAGGACCTCCCGAAAGTACGCCGAGGTGCGGTTGAGGTCGCGATTGGGAAACAGACCCCACGCCAGCGACACGCGGGCGGCGGCGAACGCCAGCCCGAGGCCAAGCCCGACACCGGCGGCGAGGGTGAGAATCCGTTTGAGCATCCCGGCGACTGTGTGCATCTGGTTTCGCTTTGTAAATGGGTTCGTCAACGGTTCCTCCCTCGGCCGCATTTCTCGCCGCCTTCCGCGCCCGCGCGGGCGCCGGCAGCGTTCTCCCGTTCGACGAATTCATGGACCTGGCCTTGTACCACCGGGAGCTCGGGTACTACCGGCAGCCCCGCGTCCGCGTCGGGTATGGCCGCGACACGGACTTCTTCACCGCCAGCACCAGTGGGACCGTGTTCGGCGAGCTGGTGGCGGCGGCGGCGGCGAAGCTGCTGGCGGGACGGGATCCGCGTGACTTCACTTTTGTCGAGATCGGCGCCGAGCCGTCCGGCGGTGTGTTGCGGGGCGTGGCTCATCCCTTCGGCGCCACGCGAACCGTGCGGCTGGGTGAACCGCTCCGGCTCGAGGGTCGGTGCGTGGTGTTTTCCAACGAGCTCTTCGACGCGCAACCTTGCCGGCGGTTCCGGCGCCGCGAGGGGCGCTGGCGGGAGCTGGGTGTCGCGGAACACGCGGGCCGGCTGGCCGAGGTGGAGCTGGAACGAATGGTGCCGAGGTTCCTGCCGGTCGACGCCCCGGATGGATACCTGATCGATGCGCCGGTGGCGGCGGCCGATCTGGCGGGACGGATTGCCGGGGAACCCTGGACCGGACTGTTTCTGGCGCTCGACTATGGAAAGTCATGGCGCGAGATCGCCGAGGCGACCCCGGCGGGCACGGCACGGGCCTATTTCCGGCACACGCAGGGCAGCGACCTGCTTTCCCAACCGGGCGAACAGGACCTGACCTGCCATGTTTGCTGGGACTGGCTGACCGAGCGGCTGGTCCAGGCTGGATTCGGCTCCCCGGCGGTTGAGTCTCAGGAAGCGTTCTTCATCCACCATGCCACGGCCTACCTTGCGGCAACGACGTCGGCGGAAGCGGGACGATTCAGTCCCAAAAAGCTGTCGCTGCAGCAACTTCTGCATCCGGCCTATCTGGGCCAGAAGTTCCAGGCCCTTCATGCCACGAGGTCTTAAGATTCCCCTTGCGTCACCTGCGGCCGGACTTTTACGTGTGACCCTTTAACCACGCAAAACCATGGCCAGAATCTGTGCTATCACCGGTCGTCGCCCCGTCAAAGGCTCGATCATCAACCGCAAGGGTCAGTCCAAGAAGAGCGGCGGCATCGGCACGCACGTGACGACCATCACGAAGCGCAAGTTCCGTCCGAACCTGCAGCGCATCCGGGTCCGCCTGCCCAATGGCGGCACGAAGCGCATCCTCGTGTCGGTCAAGGCCATCAAGGCCGGGCTCATCACGAAGGTCTGATCCCGCTGCCAGTCCCAACCCATTCCGGCTCGCGGCTGCCCCGCGGGCCTTTTTCTTGCCCCGCGCCGGGGGGGCCCAACCCTGAGGTTTCGTTCGCCCCGACGCCCTGCCCATGGACCTGCCCGCCCTGGCTCCTACCAGCCGCTCGCCCTACGCCGAACCGGCCGTTGCGCGCCAGGTGGACGACGAGATGACGCGGCTGCTGTACCGCTCCGCGAATTTCGGCCTGTTTTCCAACTTTGTCCTGGCCGCCATCCTGGTCCTGGTGGCGGGGCATTTCTTTCCACCCCGGCTGAATGTCTGGTGGTTCTCCATCATCCTCGCGATCTCCCTCGCGCGCCTCGGGCTGAACCTCGCCTTTGCCCACTCCCGGCCGGCTTCCGCCCAGCTCCCGCGGTGGCGGCTCTGGTTCATCGTCGGGCTGATCGCCGCCGGCCTCACCTGGGGCATGGCCGGATGGTTCTACTTCGACACCACGGAGATGATGCCGCGGCTGCTCCTTGTTTGCATCGTGGTGGGCATGAACGCGGGCGCCGCGCGTTCGCTCGCCCCGGTGCCGTCGATCTACTGGGTCTACGTCGTCTGCACGTTCGTCCCCATCCTCGCCCGCCTGGCGACCCGCCATGAACCCGGCGCGATCGCGCTGCTCACCATCACGGTCGTCTACATCGGCTTCCTCGTCCACACGACCCACCTGCACCACGCGGCGGTCCGCCACCTCTACCAGCTCATCTTCGAGAATGAGCAGCTGGTGGCGACGCTCAGCCAGGCGAAGCAGCGCGCGGAGGCGGCGAATCTCGCGAAGAACGAGTTTCTCGCGACCATGAGCCACGAGATCCGCACGCCCATGAACGGGATCATGGGCATGCTCCAGCTGCTGCGCGGCTCCACCCTCCGCCCCGACCAGCGGTCGCAGGTCGACCTCGCCAGCAACTCCGCCGACACGCTGATGCGGCTGCTGAATGACATCCTGGACTTCTCCAAGATCGAGAGCGGCAAGCTCGAGTTCGAGTCCCGGCCCTTTTCCGTCGCTACGATCGCCCGCGAGATCGTCGCCCTCCTGCGCGTGAGCGCCGAGGAGAAACGGCTGGCCCTGACGGCCGAGCTGCCACCCGACCTGCCCGCCTCCGTCGTCGGCGACGGCGGACGGCTGAAACAGGTGCTCTACAATCTCGTGGGCAACGCCGTGAAATTCACCGAGCGCGGCTCGGTGACGCTTCGGATTCAGGTGCTCCGCCGGGACACCACCTCGGTTACGCTGCGCTTTGTGGTCCAGGACACCGGGATCGGCATCGAGCCCGCGATGCAGGCGCGTCTGTTCCAGGTTTTCACCCAAGCCGACAGCTCGATGACCCGGCGGTTTGGCGGCACCGGGCTCGGCCTGGCCATCTCCCAGCGGCTGGTGGAGCGCATGCAGGGGCGCATCGTGGTGGTGAGCGAACCCGGGCACGGCGCGGAATTCAGCTTCGAGGTCCCATTCACGCTTGGCGCCGCCACGTCCTCGTCCTCGGCCTCCCCGGTGCCGCCCTCGCAGATGCTCAAGGGCCGGGTGCTGGTCGTGGAGGACGACCGGGTGAACCAGCAGGTGATCCGCCTGATGCTGGTGCGTCTCGGCCTCGAGGTGGCGGTGGTGGACAACGGCGATGCCGCCGTGGCGCTAGCCACGCAGGGGACGTGGAACGCCGTCCTGATGGACTGCCAGATGCCCGGCATGGACGGCTACGAGGCCACGCAACGCATCCGGGGCCGACTTAACGGCCGCCGCCTGCCCATCATCGCCCTGACCGCCAACGCCCTGCACACCGACCGCGAGGCCTGTCTCGCCGCCGGCATGGATGATTTTCTAACCAAGCCCGTCCGCAGCGAGGAGCTGCAGGCCTGCCTCGCCCGCTGGATCGCGGCGTAGGGCGGACGGGCGGCGGCCGCCCGTCGAAAGTCCAAGGTCGAAGCGTCGAAGATCGCCTAGCGGGCCGTGCTGCCGCTGGACGACACCTGTTACCTTCGACCTGCTTCGCCTTACGGAGCCGCGGGATGGCCGGACGAGACCTGTGACCTGCGGACCTGATACTTTTGACCTGCCGGTCTCGCCGCCACCGCGGCGAGACCGGCATCACGGCGGCGGCACGGGCGCCAGGTTTCCGTCCCACATCCGGCGATAGATCGGGCCGGGCGGCGCCGGGATTCGGCCGGGGTCGAAACCACGCTGGGCGACGTAGTCGACACCGTAGTGGAAGGCGGCCAGCAGGAGCGGATAGGAGAATGTGCGGTGACGGTAGAGGAAGGCGCGCGAGTACGCGAGGTAGTCGACGCCGGCGGTGAGGTTGGCGCGCCAGTCCCAGACCGTGGGTTCAAACGGAGCGGTCGAGACCGCGCGCCAGGCGCCCGGCGTGAGCTGGAACAGGCCGCAGGCGTCGCCGTTGCGGGCCCGCGGATTGAAATCGGATTCGGCCGCCACCAAGGCGTACAGGAATCCCGCGTCGAGCCGGTAGCGCGCGGCCAGCGGCTGGAGCTCGCGCCAGATGTCGGCCCGCGTGGGCGGCGGCTCGAGCGGCGGCGCCGGGTGCCGGCTGCAGCCGGCGAGCGTGAGCCCGACCAGAAGCCAGCCGACCGGACGCATGCGGGCCGCGCTACAGGGCGCGGAAAATCACGGCGGCGTTCTGGCCGCCAAAGCCGAGATTGTTGCTGAGCACCGTGCGGACCTGCGCCGCCCGGGCGGCGTTTGGCACGTAGTCGAGGTCACAATCCGGATCGGGATCCTCGAGATTGATCGTCGGCGCGATCATGCCGGTCTGGATGGTCTTCACCGAGATGACCGACTCAATGCCGCCCGCGGCGCCCAGCAGGTGTCCGGTCATGGATTTCGTCGAGCTGACTGCCAGCCGGCGGGCGTGGTCGCCAAAGACTTTCTTGATCGCGAGCGTCTCGAACTTGTCGTTGTAGGGCGTCGAGGTGCCGTGGGCGTTGATGTAGTCGACGTCCTCGGGCCGGGCCCCGGCGCAGGCCAAGGCGCGCTTCATCGCGAGCGACAGTCCGCGGCCGTCGGGATCCGGTTGGGTGATATGAAACGCGTCGCACGTGGCCGCATAACCGGCCAGCTCGCAGTAGATGCGGGCGCCCCGCGCCCGGGCGTGCTCGAGCGACTCGAGGACCAGGATCCCGGAGCCCTCGCCCATGATGAAGCCATCGCGGTTCCGGTCGAACGGCCGGCAGGCCCTCTGCGGCTCGTCGTTGCGCGTGCTCATCGCCTTCATCGAGCAGAAGCCGGCGTAGGACTGCTCCGTGATGGCGGCCTCGCTGCCACCGGCGACCATGACGTCGGCATCGCCGCGGCGGATCGCGTGGAAGGCCTCGCCGATGGCGTGCGTGCCGGTGGCGCAGGCGGAGACCACGCCGAAATTGGGACCGCGGGCGCCGAACTCGATCGCGATCAGGCCGCTGGCCATGTTGCCGATCAGCGCGGGAATCATGAACGGCGAGACCTTGCGCGGGCCGCGCTCGCGCATGACGTCGTGCTGGGTCTCGATCGTCTGCATGCCGCCGATGCCCGAGCCGATGATCACGCCGACCCGGTCGCCGTTCTCGTGGGTGATGTCGAGGGCGGCATCCCTGACCGCCTGGCGGGCGGCGGCGAACGCGAAATGCGTGTAGCGGTCGTTGCGGCGGACCTCCTTGGGATCCATGTGCTGCGCGGGATCCCAGTTCCGCACCTCGGCGCCGATCTGGCTCGGATAGGCGGCCGCGTCGAAATGAGTCACGCGGTCGATGCCGGAGCGGCCGGCGAGCAGGCTGGCCCAGAACTCGTCAACGGTGTGCCCGATGGAAACCACGGCACCGAGGCCGGTGACGACGACACGGGGAAAAGTCGGGGAGTTTTCCATGACCGAGAAGGGCGATTGGTTTTCTGGAAATAAAAAGGCGTTCTGCCAGACATTTCCGCGGGGGAAACAGGCAGAACGCCGGGAAAGCGGGGAAACGCTGGATCAGGCCTTGGCGGCCTTGCCCTTGATGTAATCGATCACCTGGCCGACCGTCTGGAGCTTCTCGGCATCGGACTCGGGAATCTCGCCCTTAATCTCATCCTTGAACTCTTCCTCGAAGGCCATGATCAGCTCGACGGTGTCGAGAGAGTCGGCGCCAAGATCATCAAGAAAGGAAGCCGTCGGCGTAATCTGCTCCTCGTTCACGTTGAGCTGATTAACGATGATTTCTTTGACCCGCTGTTCGATTGTTTTCTGGTCAGCCATATTTGGTAAATTCCGGTGGTTTGGAGGGTTCACATCGCCATGCCGCCGTCAACGGCAAAAACTTGCCCGGTAATGTAGTTGGCCTCCTCGGAGCACAGGAAGGCGGTCATCTGCGCGATGTCGGCGGCTTCGCCGAAGCGCTTTAAAGGCACGGCTTCGAGGACTTTGGCGGAAATCTCGGGATTGTTCACGAACTCGGTCGTCATGTCGGTCTTGATGAAGCCCGGCGCCACCGCGTTCACGGTCACATTCCGGCTCGCGAATTCGCGCGCCAGGGTCTTGGTCAGGCCGATCATGCCCGCCTTCGCGGCCGAGTAGTTCGCCTGCCCGGCATTGCCCATGATGCCGCTGACCGAGGTGATGTTCACGATCCGGCCCCAGCGCGTGCGGGTCATCGGGCGCGCCAGGTGCTTGGTCCAATGGAAGCAGCTCGAGAGGTTGGTCGCGATCACGTCGTTCCAGTCCGCATCGCTCATGCGGAAAAGGAGGCCGTCCTTCGTGATGCCGGCGTTGTTGACCAGGATGTCGATCGCCGGGAACTCCTTCAGCAGCGTCTCGGCGGCCTGCGCGACCGCGGCGCCGTTTGCCACGTCCACGGCCAGGGCCTTCGCCTTGCCGCCCGCCGCGGTGATGGCGGCGGCCGTCGCGCCACAGGAGTCGGCCGACTTCGAGACACAGATGACGGTGACACCGTGCCTGGCCAGGGTCTCGGCAATGGCCTTGCCGATGCCGCGGCCCGCGCCGGTGACGAGGGCGGTGCGTTGGTTGAACGTGAGCATGGGGAGCGCGCGATGCGCGCTGGAGAAAGGAGCAGGGAGAAGGGAGAAGGGACAGAAAAAAATCAGCGAACCCACTCCTCCGCCCACCAGCCCGTTTCTTCTTTCTGCCTTCTCCCTTTTCCCTGCTCCCCGCTCCCTGCTCCCTTCTCCGCCGCGCGGAACGCGCGGCTAATACACGTCGCGCTGGTAGCGTTTGTCCTTTTTGAGCTGCTTGACGAACTCCGCGGCGGCCGCGGGGTCCATTCCGCCGTGCTGCGCCACGATTTCGTGCAGCGCGACATCCACGTCCTTCGCCATGCGCTTCGCGTCGCCGCACACGTAGAAATGGGCGCCGCCCTTGATCCACGCCCACACCTCGGCAGCGTGCTCGCGCAGGCGGTCCTGCACGTAAACCTTGGTCGCCTGGTCGCGGGAGAACGCGGTGTCGACACGCGCCACCTGGCCGGCGGCGAGATACTGCCGCCACTCCGACTCGTAAAGGAAGTCCGTCGCCCGGTGCTGGTCGCCGAAGAAGATCCAGTTCCGGCCCTGCGCCCCGGCGGCCACCCGATCCTGCACAAACGCCCGGAACGGCGCAATGCCGGTGCCCGGACCAACCATGATGCAGTCGCGCGCGCCGTCCTCCGGCGGCCCGAAATGCGAGTGCGAGATGAACACCGGCATCGCCGTCGACCCGACCTGCACGCGGTCCGCCATGTAGGTCGAGCACACGCCGGCCCGGTCGCGGTGATTCGTGATGTACCGGACCACGGCCACCGTCAGGTGAACCTCGGCCGGATAAAGCTTGGGCGACGACGCGATCGAGTAGAGCCGCGGCATCAGCTTGCGCAGGTGGTCAACCAGTTCCTGGGGCGTTAAGTGCGCGCTGGGATGTTCCGCGAGCAGGTCAACGTACTCGTGCTGTTCCAGGAAGGTCGTGAGGATATCCTTGGCCTCAGGCTTGAGCATCCCGGCCAGCCGCGCCTTCTCGTCCGGATGGGTGGCCCGGCCCGCCAGCGTCTCGACAATCTTCCGGGTCGGTCCCGCCAGCGCGAGGCGCTTAGTCAGGGCCTCCCGCAGCGGGATCGGCGCCGCGAGCTTGAGCATGGCCGGGGAAACCAGCTCGTCCCCGGTCGCGCCGAGGCGGCTAATGATCTCGTTGACGTCGGCAGTCCGGTTCTCGGGATAGACGCCAAGGGAGTCGCCGGCCTTGTAGTGCAGTCCGCTGCCCGCGAGGCTGATGACAAAGTGCCGGGTTTCCTTGGCCGAGCCGGGACGCGTCAGCAGCCGGCTCTCGGTCATGCGGGCGGGAAACGGATGGTCCTTGGAATAGGCGGGCGCGGACATGGGGCCCGGGATGAAAGTCACCCCGCCACCGCGCTGGCAAGCCCGGTTTCGCCACGGTCGCGCGAACCGTCCGGCTCGGCGACAGCCGGTCCGCCGCGCGCAGGCTTGCACCGCGGAGCAACTTCCCGCCAACTCGCAGACCGACCATGAGCGCCCACGAGCCGATCCGCCTGCAGAAGTTCATCGCCGAAGCGGGCGTGTGCTCCCGGCGGGCGGCCGAGGCGCTGATTGCGCAGGGCGAAGTCTGGGTGAACGGCGAGCAGGCCGCGCTGGGCCAGAAGATCACCCCCGGCGTCGACAAGGTCACCGTCAGCGGCAAGCCCGTGCGCACCACCGCGCAGCCCCGCATCACGCTCGCCATGCACAAGCCCCGGGGGCTGGTGTGCTCGAACGACGATCCGCACCATCCCGAGACCATCTTCAGCGTCCTCCCGCGGGAGTACGCGAAGTTCCGGTTCTTCTGCGCGGGGCGGCTCGACCTCGACAGCGAGGGGCTCGTGATCCTCACGACCGACGGCGACCTCGCCCACCGGCTCATGCATCCGTCGACGCTGGTGGTGAAGCGCTATTACGTGGTTCTCAAGCAGCCGTTCCCCGCCGCCCGGCTGCCGCTGCTCGTGAAGGGCGTGACGATCGAGGGCGAACGGCTGAAGGTCGAGCGTGCCGCCCTGGTCAACGCGGGCGCGAGCCAAAGCTCGGCGTACCTCGACGTGCACATGCACCACGGCAAGAAGCGCGAAATTCGGCAGCTGTTCACCACGCTCGGCTACGACGTGAAGCGCCTGAAACGGTACCAGATCGGCGGGCTTCGCCTGAAGGGAATCCCGTTGCACGCGATGAAACAACTTACTACCAAGGAGATCGAACTCCTGTTCCAAACGCCGTCCACGCCTCGCGCGCCTCTCGAAGCCTCCGCCCACCCTGCCGATTTTGAACATGAAGACTAACCTTCGCCTCGCCGCCCTCCTGCTCGCCGGCGCCGTTGCCGCGGCCGCCGCCACTCTCAGCGGGACCACGGCCGTCCATGTCCGCCCCGACGAAAACTCCCTGGTCATCACCTACCTCAAGGCCGGCAGCGAACCGGTCCAGGCCGCCGACGCCCTCGCCACCACGCCCGCCGGCTGGATGGCGGTCGAGCTGGCGGGGCCATTCGAAGGTTATGTGAAGAACGGCGACATCATGAAGAGCCTCGACGTGAAGCCTGGTTCGCCCGTCTATCTCACGCCGAAGGCCGGTGTGCCGGAGTTCACCCGGTTCGACGCGACCGACAAGACCAACATCACCGGTCTCCACGGCAAGTTCACGCAGATCCGCCTGGATAAAAAGCTGACCGGCTTCATTCATGTCACGAGCGCCGCGAATGTCAGCGCCCCCGTCGCCGCCGCGCCGGCCGCCCCGCCGCCGCCGGCGAAGCTGGTGGACGTCGCCCCGGTGGCCCCCGTCGCCTACGGCGTCACGACCGCCGGGCGCCCCGCCCCGGTCGTGAATCTCGGCGACGGCGGCTCGAGCACCCTTCCCCGTTTCTTCCAGGGCCGGTTCGTCTCGACCCGCAGCGCCTTCAAGCCCCGCCGGCCGTACGACTGGGCATTGAATGACGATGCGGGCGTGCGCTACGCCTATCTCGATGTCAGCAAGCTCCTGCTCACGGAGCAGATCGAGAAATACATCGATCACGTCGTCGTCGTGTACGGCGCGGGCAAGCCCGTGGCCGGGACGAGGGATCTCGTGATCGAGGTCGAGAGCCTCCAGCTGAAATAGGCTCCCGTTGGGCCGCCCTCGCGCGGTGGGCGGCGGGCACTTTCTTATGGACCTAATCGATGGCAACCAAGTCGCCGCAGCCATAATCGCCGAACTCAAGGCCGAGGTCGCGTCCCTCCGGGGACGCAAGCCCTGCATTGCGCTCGTCCGGGTCGGGGAGGATCCCGCTTCCGTCTCGTACGTGAAGAAGAAGGAGAAGACCGCGGCGGAGATCGGCATCACGAGCCGGGTGATTCTTCCCCCGGTTACCATCACGCAGGAGGAGCTGTTCGCCCTGCTCGACCAGCTGAACGCCGACCCGACGGTCGACGGCATCCTGGTCCAGTCGCCGCTCCCGAAGCACATTGACGAGGTGGCGGTGTTCCGCCGCGTGTCCGCCGCCAAGGACGTCGACGGTTTCAACACCCTCAATCTCGGCAAGATCGCGCAGGAAGATCCGACCGGCTTTGTCGCGTGCACCCCGGCCGGCATCATGGAACTGCTCGCCCGCAGCGGCGTGGACCTGAAGGGCAAGCACGTCGTCGTGCTCGGCCGCTCGCTCATCGTCGGCAAGCCCGTCGCCCTGCTGGCCCTGCAGAAGAAGGCCGGGGCCAACGGCACCGTCACGATCTGCCACTCCCAAACCAAGGACCTGCCGGCCATCACCCGCCAGGCCGACGTGCTGATCGCCGCGATCGGCCGCGCCGAGTTTGTCACCGCCGACATGGTGAAGCCCGGCGCCGTCGTCATCGACGTCGGCATCAATCGCGTGGCCGACGCCGCCAAGAAGACCGGCTACCGGCTGACCGGCGACGTCAACTTCGCCACCGTCTCCCCGCTCGCGAGCAAGATCACGCCCGTCCCCGGCGGCGTCGGTCCCATGACCGTCGCCATGCTCATGAAGAACACGGTCAAGGCGTACCGGCTGCAGGTGGCCGCCTGAACCAGCGCGAAAGCGCTGGAGCTGATCGCCGAAGGTTGAAAGTCGAGCCTCGCAAGCAGAGTCGCGGGCGACGGCAGGGCGTCGTGAAAAGGTCGCGGTTGAACGTTCAAAGCCGGCCGCGGCACACCAACTTTCAACCTTCAACGTTCAACTTGGCGCCCAAAAGGGCGCCATAGCATTGAGTTGCCCTCGGCGTCCCCAACCGTTTTGCTCGATTGAGTCATGAGCGCCACCCCAACGATCCTCGTGGTCGACGACCAGCCCATCAATGTGCAGCTGCTCAAGCGAAAGCTGGAGCGCGAGAACATGCGGGTCGTGGCGGCCTACAACGGCCTCGAGGCCCTCGAAGCTGTCAAGCAGGAGAAGCCCGACCTGATCCTCCTCGACGTGATGATGCCCGACATGGATGGCATCGAGGTCTGCCAGCGCCTGCAGGCGTCCGAGGACACCAAGGCCATCCCCGTCATCTTCGTCACCGCCCGCACCTCGAAGGAGGGCAAGATCGAGGGCCTCAATGTCGGCGCGGTCGACTACATCACGAAGCCCATCGACCTCGACGAGACGCTGGCCCGCGTGCAGACGCAGCTGCGGTTCGTCGCGATCAACCGCGAGATGATCGAGCTGCAGCGCCGGCTCGTCGACGCCCGCCGCGCCTCGACCATCGGCGCCGTCACGCAGGGCATCGCGCACAACCTCAACAATCTCCTCGGGGTCGTGATGGGCCACCTCGACCTGATCAAGGCGTACTACGACAAGCCGGACCAGGTGAAGAAGAACGTGAAGCACGTCGAGGACGCCGTCGGCCGGATCGTCTCGATCATCAAGCAGCTGAGCCTGCTGCTGGTGAAATCCAATCCGCCGGTGGCGAAGGGCCACCTGCCCGACCTGATCCAGGGCAGCATCCAGCGCTTCCACCTCGAGAATTCCCTCGACGCGCCGGTCACGGTCAACAACCCCCTCGGCGATTTCGTCTTCGACACCAACTACGAGATTTTCGAGGAGGTGCTGTCGAAGGTGCTGATCAACGCCTACGAGGCCTACGGCCCGGACCACACCGGCCCGCGCCCGATCACGGTCCATGCCGAGGTCATCGAAAAGCCGGGCAACCGCCGCTTTCTCCAGCTGCGCGTCGAGGACCAGGGCCGGGGCATTGATCCCGAGATCCGCGACCGCGTGTTCGAGCCGTTCATCAGTTCCAAGCACACGGTCGGCGTCGGCATGGGCCTCACGATCGCCCGCCATTCGCTGCGCAACCTCGACGGCGAGGTGACGCTGACCGACCGCGAGGGAGGCGGTGCGACCGCCACGCTGCTCCACCCGCTTGAGGTCAAGGGTCACCGGGTCGGCTGATCCGCGACGCCCCGTCCCGGGACGCCCGTTTTCCCCTGATCCGGCGCCGCCGGCCGCCCCACTCCGCGCCCCCATCTCCCAAGCGCCGAGTTTCCCGTTTTCTCAGTTTCCCGCTTTCCCAATTTTCCAATTTTCCGATCTCCTCCCGTGTCCTCCCCGAAGTTTGCATTCCTCGGCGCCGGCAACATGGCCTCGGCCATGGTCGACGGATTGCTGGCCAAGCGCGTGGTCACGGCCGCGGATCTGACTTGTCTCGGCGCCGGCGGACCCACGGCCCCGGCCTTGGCCGCCCGCACCGGCATCAGGCTGGCGCCTTCGCTGCCGGACCTGGTGGCGGCCGCGGACACCCTGGTGGTGGCCTTCAAGCCGCAGCAGCTGGCCGGCGCCGACCCGCGCTTGGCCTCCCTGACCGCCGGCAAGCTCGTCGTGTCGGTGCTGGCGGGCAAGCGGCTCGCCCGCCTCGCCCAGACCTTTCCCCAGGCGCGGGCCATCGTCTGGGCCATGCCGAACACCCCGGCGCGGATCGGGGCCGGCATGACGGCCTGGTGCAGCCTGCGTCCCCTGTCGCCGGCCGACCGGGCCACGGTCGAGACGCTGCTGGCCGCGCTCGGCCGGGCCGTCGAGATTGACGAGGCGCTCATGGACGCCGCCGCGGCGGTGAGTGCCAGCGGGCCGGCCTTCCTGTTCGAATTCGCCGCCGCCCTCCGCGACGGCGGCCTGGCCGCGGGATTGCCGCCCGAGACCGCCAAGGCGCTCGCCGTCGAGACCGTGCTCGGGGCCGCCCGGCTGCTCGCGCGCACCGGAACGGATCCGGAGGAATTGCGTCGTCAGGTGACCTCGCCGAAGGGCATGACCCTGGCTGGCCTGACCCGGATGGAGGCGCGGGATTTCCGCGGCACCCTCCGCGAAACCGTGCTTGCGGCCAAGGCCCGCTCCGAGGAGATGTCAAGGGACTCATGAGCACCCTGCACGGCCGGATTCTTGTCACGGGCGGCGCCGGCTTCATCGGCAGCGCGCTGGTCTGGGCCCTCAATCGCCGCGGGCTCAGCGACATCGTCGTGACGGATGTGCTGGGTTCCGACGAGAAGTGGAAGAACCTGGTGCCGCTGCGCTTCGCCGACTACGTCGAGGCCGACCAGTTCCGCCGGCATCTGGCGGCGAATCCGCTCGCGTTCGGCCGGTTCACGACCGTGTTCCACCTCGGGGCCTGCTCCTCCACGACCGAGAAGAACGCCGGGTACCTGATCGACAACAACTACAATGTCACGAAGGAGCTCGCCGCCTGGTCCCTCGAGCACAGCGCGCGCTTCATCTACGCCTCCTCGGCCGCAACCTACGGCGACGGAGCCCAGGGCATGGACGACAAGTCCGAGGACCTCGGCCGCCTGCGGCCGCTGAACATGTACGGCTACTCGAAGCACCTCTTCGACCTGCATGCGCAGCGCGTGGGCTGGCTGCAGCGGATCGTCGGCGTGAAGTACTTCAACGTCTTCGGGCCGAACGAGGATCACAAGGGCGACATGCGCTCGCTCGTGAACAAGGCCTACCAGCAGATCCAGGCAACCGGCCAGGTGCAGCTCTTCCGGAGCCACAAGCCCGAGTACAAGGACGGCGAGCAGATGCGCGACTTCCTCTACGTGAAGGACGCGGTCGAAATGACGATCCACTTTGCCGAGCAGGCGCCGACCGCCGCCGGCCTGTACAACCTCGGCTCGGGCCAGGCGAACACCTGGCTGACGCTGACCCGGGCGATCTTCGCCGCGCTCAACCGCGAGCCGAAGATCGAGTTCATCGAGATGCCCGAGGTGCTGCGGGGCAAGTACCAGTATTTTACCCAGGCCGACACCTCCAAGCTGCGCGAGTCCGGCTACCAGCGGGCCATGACGCCGCTTCCGGAAGCGGTCCGGGACTACGTGCAGGGCTATCTGGTCACGGGGAAGAAGCTCGGGGACTGAGCGGCGCGGCGGGGATTCGAGCCGAACGCCGAACGTCCAACGCCCAACGCCGAAGCTATTTCGGGCGAACGCCCAACATTCAACTTTTGACGCCCAACGCTCAGGTCGAGCGGGACCCCTTGGGCTTGAGCGTCGAGAGTTGAGCGCCAAACGTTGAACGTTTAGCCGACGCCTTGGGCGTTCGGCGTCCGGCGTTTGGCTTTGCCCCAAAAAAGAAAGCCGCCCGTCGGGCGGCTTTCTCGAAACTTTGGCTGTCTTCCGGCCTTACGGAATCTTCAGCAGTTCTTCCTGCGACCATTCCTTGCGGTCGCCTTCCTTGGCGCGGATGGCGGACACATGCTCGGCGGTGATGGCCGGGGAGTTGTTGCCGAAGGACTGGCGGACATAGGTCAGCACGGCGGCGATCTTCTCGTCGCTCCAGTTGTAACCTGAGCCGGCCACCTGGCCGAAGACGGGCATAGCGGCGGCGCCGAAGTCCGCGCCCTTGACCTTGATCGGTCCCTTGAGCCCATAGAGGACGATGCGGATCAGGCGCTCGTCCGAACCGTTGACCCACTCGGAGCCGCCCAGCGGCGGATAGACGCCGGGGACGCCCATGCCCGTGGCCTGGTGGCAGGTCGTGCAGACGAGGTCGTAGTTCTTCTTGCCGAGGACGAGCGGGTCGACCTTGGCGACGGCGCCGGCCTTGGCCGGATGGGCGTTCTCGTTGAAGATGGCCGCGCTGTAATGGCCCGAGAAGTGATTCAGGTACGTGCCCGCGTAGAAGATCAGGCCGCTGAACACGAAGAGCAGCATGAGCGGCAGCAGGCGGTAATGCGCGCCATCCTCGGGCTTCTTGCCGAGGGCCTTCTCGTGGACGGCCAGCAGGCTCTCGTCGGAGGCGCCGGCCTGCTCGAGGCGCGGGTCGGGGGGAAGCTGGTCGCTCATTTCCCACCCTCCTTCTTCTCCGCCTCGGGTTCCACCGGGCGGGCTTCAGGGTATTCGTAGGCGTTGTTCAAGCTCTGGAGGTAGGCCACCAGCGCCACGGCCCGCGGGGTCGGCACGATCTCGCGGCCGGGCTTGGCCGGGACATTGAGGGCGTTGGCCGCGCGCTCGCCGACGATCTTCCGGTCGGCAAAGAGGAACGGGTAGCCCGGCATGCCGCCATGGCCCTCGTAAAGATACTTGGCGAGGCGGTCGGCGTCGACGGCCAGCGGACGGGAGCCGAACGTGGCCAGGTCCGGGCCGACGCGGTTGTCGCCGAGCTGCACGGCCGCCTGGCTGACATAATCGCGGGCCACGCTCTGGCGGTCGCCCCAGCCGCGGGCCTTGTCGGAACCGAAGTCCGGGCGGCGCACCTGCTGCGTGTGGCAGGCGGCGCAGCCGAGGTCCTGGTAGACCAGCTGGCCGCGGGCGGCGATACCGGGCATGCGCTCCGGGAAGGCCTTGCCCTCATTCTCGTCGTAATAGGGCGCGAGGTTGCCGAGCTGCGCGTGCGAGCCCAGCACGATGCCGGTGAACGCAAGCGCAAGCGCGAGGAACAGACCGAGGAAGAACGTTAGGCCGTTTTTCATGACACGGACGCCTCCATCGTCGGAGGCTGGCGGAAAGTCGCGGGCGCAGTCGCGGCCTGCCGGAACGGGCAGACGGCGCGCAGCAGGTGGACGGCCAGCAGCAGATTGCCGATCAGGAGCACCGCCTGGCCGGCGGTGGCGACGAGCAGCCACGGCTTCACGTGGACGGCGATGGCCGAAAATTCCACCGTGGCGTTGTTCTGCTCGCGGCCCTGGATGAGGCCGGCCACCGCGAGCGCGAGGACCAGCGCCGCGGTGCCGAGCAGCGCGGCAAAGAAGTGGCCGCGGATCAGGGAGAGCGACGGCCAGGCCCGGCCCGTGAGGCGGGGCACGAGGAAGTAGATCGCGCCGAAGAGCGTGAGCGAGAACGCGCCGCTGACCGCCAGCTGGGTCTGCGCCGTGCTGAAGTGCGTGAACTGCGTGATCATCGCGACCCCGCGGATCGAGGTCACCGCGTCAAGCACGCCGCCGAGAAGATAGGCGCCGAGGCCCGCACCCACGAACCAGAGCACCGTGCTGCCCGCCGGGCGGAAGGCCCCGCCCAGGTTTAGGGCGACCACGATGTAGTGGAAGAGCAGCAGCGCGCAGGAGACGCCGGCGACGGTGGCCACCCAGGCCGGGATCGGCCCGCCGACGAAATGGCGGCCGCCGGTCCAGGCGCCGACAAAGAGCAGCGTCCAGAAGCTCAGCGCGGCAAACTCATAGTGCCGGATCGCCTTGCCCGAGATCTTCGGCAGCAGGTAGTAGGCGGCGGCCAGCATCAGCGGCGCGAGCCACAGCGTCCAGGCGCCCTGGACAAACCAGCCGGCAATCAGCGGCTGCAGCACGCCGCGGGTCGGGAAGAACACCAGCATCATCTGGGCGATCGAGAAGAGCCAGGGAAAGAGGAACAGCGCCGCGACGCCGTACCACTGGGAGGCGAAGGTCGTGTCCTGCCGGCGGCCGGTCCAGGCGAGGACGCCCGGCACCGCCATCGCGCCGTAGGCGACGAGGAGCAGCGGCAGCACGTAGCGCGGAAGCTGGATCCAGCCGTGCACCGTGGCGTCGCCGGTGGCGATGCCGACCAGGCCGAGGAGCAGCGCGAGGTTCCAGAAGACCGCGCCGGCGGTCGTCCAGTTGAGCGAGCGGAGCGGCGCACCGCTGAGGCGGCCGAGGATCCAGAGCGTGACCGCGAGGCCGGCATTGGCGGCCCAGCCGTAGATGAAGGCGGACTCCTGCATCGCCTGCGCCCGGCCGTAGGTCATGACCGGGCAGGCGGCGGCAAAGGTCGGCGTGGTCAGCTGGACCAGGTTGACAAGCGCGAGCGCCCCGCTCACGAGGAGCCAGAGGAGCGCGAAGCCGAGGAGCAGAAGCAGCGGGCAACGCGCCGTGGCGTCGATCTCCGTGACTTCGGCCGTCGGGGCGGCAGTGGAAGCGGTGGTCATCTCGAAAAGGATTGGCGGGCGCGGTTAGGGCTTCGACGCGTAGTGCTGGAGCGTCAGCTCCATCGCGCGGTCCAGCGGGAGCTGGACGACGCCGGCCTTCTGGTCGACCCACGCGTAGGTGACCGCCTGCCGGCCCTGCTTCTCGTGCAGCTTGGCGAGGTTCTCCTTGCGCTGCTCGGCCGTGCGGATGCCGTCACCGGTGAAGGCCCCGGTCTGGTGCGGCAGGTAGAACTTGTCCACGACCAGCACGAACAGCGCGAATCCGGCCAGCACCGTCAGGACGGTGATGAGCGGGGCGGACTTGGCGGGGGAATCACTCATGGTGAGTCAGGCATTCGGTGATCCGCGGGTCGCGGATCGGAATGAGTTTCGTGGTGCCCAGGCTGCGGAGGAAGGCCCAGACGCAGACGCCGCCGACGCCGAGGACGGACGTCAGCACCCACAGGAGATTGAGCGAGAGGAACGGCTGGGCGTCGCCGTGCGCGTCCTTGAGGGCCGGCAGGGTGTTGTAGCAGATGTCGACGAGGATCACGGTCAGCACCCAGAACGCGATGCGGCGGATGATGTGGTGCGTGACCTTGTAGCGGTACGAGAGCAGCGCGCAGAACGGCAGCACGAAGTGGCCAAAGAGCAGAGCGAGGCCGACCCACCACCACTGGTTCGTCGAGCCGTCGTGATTCAGCTCGCGGATGTTGTACCAGAAGGTCTCCTCGGGCACGTTGGCGTTCCAGATCAGGAAGTACTGCGAGAAGGTCACGTACGCCCAGAACACCGTGAACGCGAGCATCAGCTGGCCGATGCTGTGAAAATGATTGGTGTTGAGGACGCCCTTGAGGTCGCCGCGGCGGTAGAGCCAGACCATGATGACCACGGCGCTGCAGAGCGCGCCGCGGACGCAGTTCGCGAAGAACCACACGCCGTACATGGTCGAGAACCAGTGGTACTCGAGGCTCTTCATCCAGTAGATCGCGGCAAACGTCAGCGAGAGCGCCGCCAGCGGGATGCCGAAGGCCGACGTCACGCGGTTGGTGCTGGTCCAGCCGGCATTGCCGTCGGCGTCCTGGGTGAATGACGCCTTGCGGAGGCGGGCCGACAGCCAGATCCAAATGAGGTAGAAACCAGCCGTCATGCCGGTGAACATGGGCAGGTTCAGGAAGCCGGACTTCTTCTGGTAAAGGACGTCCGCGCCGACCGTGCCGTGGCCGTGCAGCGGGTGATTGAGGTCCATCCACGGCCAGACGTAGCCCGGCTTCATCCAGGCGAGGATGAGCAGCGGCACGAACAGCAGGCCGAGCCACTTGAAGGCCGCGAGGCCGTGCTCCCACTGGCGGCGGATCACCACCGACCAGGAGGCGTCGACGATGTGGTGGATCATCACCATCAGGAGCATGCCGATCGCAATGGCGGTCCAGTAGCAGACGCCGACGAGGTACGACATCACGGGCCCGTGCTTGTCAGGCGAGAAGGCGACGCCGAGCGCGGTGAGCGCGAGGCCGACGAGGCCGGCCGTGAGGGCCTTCGTGGCCGCCGAGGCGTTGGCGGCTTCCGGCGCGAGCGCGGCGGGGGCGGTGGCAGCTTGGGAGGTCATTAGAGGCCGAGCTCCTTTCGATGGTCAGCCGGCACGTCGGACACGGTCCCGGTCTGCGCGCGCTGGAGGGCGCGGACGTAGAGGATCACGGCCCAGCGGTCCTCGGGGAGGAGCTTGTCCGCATACGAGAGCATGTTGTTCTTGCCGTGCGTGATGGTGTTGAAGATCTCGCCCTCGGCCATGTCGCGCAGGCGCGGGTCGTGGTAGGTCGGCGTGGCGCCCATGCCGTACTGCTTCGTGATGCCGTTCCCGTCGCCGACGGCGCCGTGGCAGGGCGCGCAGTAGATGGTGAAACGCTCCTTGCCGCGGGCCATGAGTTTGGCGTCGACGGTGAGGGCCGACGGGAAGCCGCGAAGCCAGGAACCGTCGGCGGCCTTGCCTTCGTAGAGGGCGTAGTCGTTGCGCAGCGGGTCGCGGGAGACGACGCCGGGCGGCAGCGGACGGTCGGCGCGGCCGTCGGCGAAGAACCTGCTCGCGCCCTGCGGATAGGGCTTCGGCTGGCGCTTCATGCCGGGGAAGGCCCACTCCGGGAAGACGTCGATCGGCGGCTTGGTGAAAGGCGTGCCGCGGAACCCGAGGATGGAGACCGCGAGGACCACGACGAACGCAGTGACGAGGTAGACGTTGCGCATGGCTCAGGCTTCCAGCTCCTTGACTTCCGTTCCGCCGGCCTGCTCGAGCAGGGTCCGGGTGTTGGCGAGGTTGAAGCGCGGGTCGCGCGCCTCGATGACGATGAAGAACGTGTCGTCCATGCCCCGCTTGATCTGGTCGTACTTCAGCACCGGGTGGTAGTGCATCGGGAGGCCGTTCAGGAAGAACATGCCGCCGATCGTCGCGAACGCGGTGAACAGGATCGTCAGCTCATAGCTGATCGGGAAGGCGAACATCGGGCTGAACAGCGGCTTGCCGCCGACCGTGAGGGTGTAGTCGACCGCACCCGTCCACCAGATCATCGTCATGCCGGTGCAGAAGCCGGTGATGCCGCCCGCGAGCGAGATCCGCGGCACGATGGAACGCCGGAGGCCCATCGCCTTGTCCAGGCCGTGCACGGGGAACGGCGTGATGCAGTCCCAGTTCTTGTAACCGGCGTCGCGCACCTTCTCCGCCGCGTGGTACAGCGCCGCGGGCGTCTCGAAGGTGGCGATCAGGCCATAGGAGGAGGCAGCCATGGTCGGGGGAGATTAGTGGTGGTCGTCGTGGTCGCCGTGCACGTTTGCCTGCGGGGTGACGGCCTTGAGCTCCGCCATCGGCATGATGGGCAGGAAGCGGATGAAGAGGAGGAAGAGCACCGAGAACACGCCGAAGGTGCCGAAGAAGGTGAAGATCTCGACGATGGACGGGCTGTAGTAGCCCCAGCTCGACGGCAGGAAGTCGCGGGCGAGCGACGTGACGATGATCACGAAGCGCTCGAACCACATGCCGACGTTCACGAAGATCGAGAGGACCCACACCATGGTGGTGTTCTCGCGCACCGCCTTGAACCAGAAGAACTGGGGCGTGATCACGTTGCACGAGATCATGATCCAGTAGGCCCAGGCGTAGAGGCCGAACGCGCGGTTGACGAACGTGAAGCCCTCATTCGGGTTCGCGCCGTACCACGCGATGAAGAACTCCATCGCGTACGCGTAGCCGACGATGGTGCCGGTCGCGAGGGTGATCTTGCACATGCAGTCGATGTGGTACTGCGTGATCAGGTCCTCGAGGTGGTAAACCGCGCGGAGCGGCAGCATGAGGGTGAGCACCATGCCGAAGCCCGAGAAGATGGCGCCCGCGACGAAATACGGCGGGAAGATGGTCGTGTGCCAGCCCGGGAGCAGCGACACCGCGAAGTCGAACGACACGATGGTGTGCACCGAAAGCACCAGCGGCGTCGAGACGCCGGCGAGGATCAGGTAGGCCATCTCGTAGTTGCTCCAGTGGCGGTTCGAGCCGCGCCAGCCCATCGCGAACAGGCCGTAGAGGAAGGACCGCACCTTGTTACCCGCGGCCTGGAACCGGTCGCGGAGCACCGCGAGGTCGGGGATCAGGCCGATGTACCAGAACAGCACCGAGACCGTGCCGTACGTCGAGACCGCGAACACGTCCCACTCCAGCGGCGAGCGGAAGTTCTGCCAGATGTTGTTGTAGTTCGGGATCGGGAAGAGGAACCAAGCGTACCAGATGCGGCCGACGTGGAAGACCGGGAAGATTGCGGCGCAGACGACCGCGAAGATGGTCATGGCCTCGGCGGCGCGGTTGATCGACGTGCGCCACTTCTGGCGCAGGAGGCAGAGGATCGCCGAGATCAGGGTGCCGGCGTGGCCGATGCCGATCCAGAAGACGAAGTTGACGATGTCCCACGCCCAGTTGACCGGGTTGGCGTGACCCCACACGCCGACGCCGGTGGCGACGAGGTAGGTCAGGCCCGCGACGGTGAACGACGCGACGAAGCAGGCGACGCCGAAGCACCACCACCACCACGTCGGGGTCTTGCCCTCGATGATGCCGCAGATCTTGTCGGTGATCCACGAGAAGCTGCGGTTGTGCGCGACCAGCGTGGCCCGCGGGAAGACCGCGGGCTTCACCTCGCCGAGGATGGCCGGCAGAGCGGCTTGTTCAACGTGAGCCATTAGCTAAGTCCTCCGAAACGTTTGGCCGCATCGCGCAGCGCGTGTCCCCCTTCATGATGCGCGCCGGGCCCGGCGCCATGCTCGCCGTGCCCGTTCTTCCGGTTGTACTCGACCCGGCTGAGCGGGAGGGCGGTATAGTCCGGCATGTCGCGGTTCGGATTGCGAAGCTTGCCCAGGTAGGTCGTGCGCGGGCGGATGTTCAGGTAGCCCAGCAGCGCGTAGTCCTGCTCGCGGGCCTTGGCCTTGGAGACGGCGCTCTCGGTGTCCAGGATGTTGCCGAACACGATGGCCTCGACCGGGCAGACCTGCTGGCAGGCGGTCTTGATCGTGCCATCCGGGACGGCCACCTCGCCGGGCATGCCCGCCTGGGCCATCTTCACCTTGTACTGGATCTTGCCGTTCTGGATGCGCTGCACGCAGTACGTGCACTTCTCCATCACGCCGCGCATGCGCACGGTGACCTCCGGGTTCTTCACCATCTGCACGAGCTCGGGCATCCCCTTCGGGCCGAGCTGGCTGAGGTAGAGGCTGTCCAGCTGGCGCTGGTTGAAGTCAAAGAAGTTGAAGCGCCGCACCTTGTACGGGCAGTTGTTCGCGCAATAACGGGTGCCGATGCAGCGGTTGTAGGCCATCGTGTTGATGCCCTCGTCGTCGTGCACGGTCGCGTTGACCGGGCACACCACCTCGCACGGGGCCAGCTCGCATTGCTGGCAGGCGACGGGCTGCAGGGAAATCTGCGGATCCTCGGGCAGCTCGGCGTTGCCCGGCCCGCCAAAGGCCGCGGCGTCGGCCAGGCCGTCCGAATAGTACCGGTCGAGCCGGATCCACTGCATCTCGCGGCCGCGCTGGACCTGGTCCCGGCCGACGATCGGGATGTTGTTCTCGGCCTGGCAGGCCACCACGCAGGCGTTGCAGCCGATGCAGGTGTTGAGGTCGATCGACATGCCCCACTGGTGCACGCCGTCGAACTTCGGCGTCGTGTAGAGGGAGCCGCCGCGCGGGATGTCCTTCGAGCGCTGGGCGGCGACCTTGGCGCGTTCCTCCGGCGAGAGCTTGTCGTCATTCGCCGGGGTGTTGTCCGCGCCGTAGATCGCCGGCGAATGGGACTCGATGCCCATCTCGTCGACGTAGCCGGGATTCTCTCGGTACTCGTCGTAATTGGCCTCGCGCACGATGTCGCGGCCCTCCATCGACCAGTGTTCCTGGACGTTGGCCAGCAGGCGGCGCTCACCCGAGTCGGCGAGCTTGGCGCCGGTGGCGAAGCCCATCCCGCCGCTCGTGCGGATCGCGTAGCCGCTGAAACCCGCCCCGGTGCCGACCCGGCCCGTGACGCTGCGGCCGTAGCCCAGCGCCACCACCACGGTGTAGTTCGCGAGGCCGGGCTGGATGTGCACCGGGCCGCGGACCTTCCGGCCGTTCACGGTCAGCTCGTAGATGTGGCTGTTTTCCTTGCCGATGAAGAACTCGTTCTCCTCCTTGCGGGCGACCTCGAGCAGCGAGCCCTTCGGGTCGACGCCCAGCTCCTTGCCTAGCTTCGGGCTGACCAGGATGGCGTTGTCCCAGGCGATCTTCGTGATCGGATCCGGGCACTCCTGCAGCCAGCCGTTGTTGGCGAAGCGGCCGTCGTCCATCTTGTGGTCCGTGACGAAGCGGACCTCAAGATGGTCGCGGGACAGCGTCTCGACCTTCGGAACGGAGGCCATCAGCGCCGCGGCGCCGTTGGGGTCGTAGCTGACCGCAACCTTCTCGTACGAGCTGTCGGCCAGCAGGCCGTCATGCAGGAACTGCCGGAAGAACTTATCCGGGTCGGCCGTGCCGGCGAGCGCCGTGATGGTCGTGTAAACCTGGCCGTACGGGTCGGTCTTCGCCTCGCCGAGCAGGTGCGCGAGCACCTCGAGCTCGGTCAGCCCGTTGAAGAGCGGGAGGATCATCGGCTGCACCGGGACGATGGTGCCGTCCACCGTGCGGGCGTCGCCCCACGACTCGAGATAGTGCGTGGCCGCGATGTGCGTGCCGGCCAGGGCCGAGGTCTCGTCGGCGTAGTACCCGTAGCGGAAGACCTCGGCGACCGACTTCTGCAGCGCGGGCCAGTCCAGGTCCGCCGGGGCGTTGTAGGCCGGATTGCCGCCGAGGATGACGAGGGTCTTCACGACGCCGCCGCGGATCGCGGTGGCAAGGGCCTCGATGCTGGAGGCGGGATTGGCGGGGACGGCCACGAAATCGACCGTGGAGCCGAAATTGCCGAGGAAGGAGTTCAGCGCGTAGACGATCGCGTGCACGACCGGCGGCTGGTGCGCGCCGGCGACCACGAGGCACTCGCCGCGATGGTCCGCGAGATCCTTGGCGCACGCCGCGAGCCACTTGTCCTGGTCCTTGAACTCGAGGCCCAGCGCCAGGCTGTCGAGCGCCGACGAGCCCATGACGTGCTTCGCGAGGGCGGCGGCAAAGGCGGTCAGGTGGCTCGAGGCGAGGCGCAGGCGGTGGTCCGCCATGCTGCCGGTGAGGGACAGGCCGCTCTCCACGACGTAGAGGCGGTTCATCGGGTCCTCCGGCTTCGTCACGCGGCGCCCCTTGGCGAACTCGCGGGCATAGTAGAGGCTGCCGGACTCGGCGTGGAAAAAATCGGCGTCGAGGCTGACGATGCGCTTGGCCTTGGCGAAGCGGTACAGCGGCTTGACGTCGCGGCCGAAGCAGGCGCGGGCGGCGACGGCCGGGGGCTCGTCGCGCACGGGCTCGTACTCGGCCCAGATGGCGCGCGGGAACTTGCGGCGGAGCTGGGCGAGCAGGCGGGCGCGGGTCGGGGACGACGATTCCTCGGCAAGGAACGCGAGGCCCTCGCCGTCATTGGCGGCGGCCCCCTGCCCCACGGCGGCGAGCCGGGCGGCGATGTCGGCCGAGGTGGCCGGCGCGCCCTTCACGGTGTGCGTCGTGGCCCGGTCCGGATCGTAAAGGTCGAGGATGGACGCCTGGGCGACGAGCGACGTGGCGCCGCCGTGCGGCGCGTAGGTCGGGTTGCCCTCGAGCTTGGTCGGCCGGCCCTGGTGGGTCTCGGCGAGCAGCGGGATGGCGGAGTTGCGCAGCGGCATCGCCGTGGCGAAATAGAGCGGCAGGCCCTGGATGACCCCCTCGACGGACTTGCCATACGGGAGGACGTACTGCTCGGGACGGCGGCAGCCGGCGAGGCCGAGGCCGCCGAGGGCGAACGAGGCCGCCATGATCTTGGCGAACTGGCGGCGATCCACGCCGGCGAGCTCCGAGGCGCCCTCGGGGAACTCGCGCTCAAGCTGAGCCTTGAAGCCGGGAGTCTCGGCGAGCTCGTCGAGACTCCGCCAGTACTTGGGACCGGCGAGTTCGCGTTCGGACGGTGCGGGATGGTGAAATTCGCGTTTCATCGATGGCAGCCGGAGCAGCTTTGCGGAGGTTTGATGTTCCGGTCTTTCAGGAACTTGTGGGCGGCCTCGAGGCCCGATTTCTGGGCGATCGTCGCCGAATCCAGGTTGAACACGTCACCGGGCTCGCGGACGCGCGGGGCCGGATTGCGGTGGCAGTCGAGGCAGAAACCCATGCTCAGCGGCTGGGCATGGGTCACGACCTCCATCTCGTTGATCTTGCCATGGCACTCGACGCAGCTGACGCCGCGGTTCACGTGGATGGCGTGGTTGAAATAGACGTAATCCGGGGTCTGGTGGACCTTCACCCACGGCACGGCCTCACCGGTCTCGTAACTGTGGCGCACCACGGCGAGAAGCGGGCTGTCCTTCTTCACCTGGTTGTGACAGTTCATGCACGTCTGGGAGGTCGGCAGGTTGGCCACGCCGGACTTCTCGACGTTGCTGTGGCAGTAGCGGCAATCGATGCCGAGCTGGCCGGCGTGCAGGGCGTGGCTGTAGGGCACCGGCTGCACCGGCGCATAGCCCACGCGCGTGTACTTCGGCGTCATGTAGTACGTCGCGCCGGCGGTCACCACTCCGGCAAGGACCACCAGGTAAACGATGATCTGGAGCGGCAGCTTGTTGGCCGATTTGGGAAATAGTTTCGACATGGTCCGGAAGATCCGAGGGCCGCTGGTCAGACCGTCTCACCGCGGCGGGCAACCGCGCGGGGATCGG
The DNA here is from genome assembly GCA_018239675.1 of Verrucomicrobiota bacterium. Lineage (GTDB taxonomy): Bacteria > Verrucomicrobiota > Verrucomicrobiia > Opitutales > Opitutaceae > Opi-474. The sequence continues at coordinate 1,859 of JAFEGX010000093.1, read as the reverse complement.
TTCGAAGGGTGAGCGAGGGGCCGGCGGGGGCCGGGCTGGGCGCCGACGCGGAAGGTTTCGCGAGCAGTCTCGGGGCGATGCCGGCAACGGCAGCTAGCCCGATCAGTTTGGCTAAAAAGTGCTTTCGCGCTGGGTCGTGGCTCACGGTTCGTCAGTGAAGTTGGTGAAAACTCAGGGTCGAAAGAAGAAGGCGGTTTTACCGATGTAAACCAAAATTTCCGGGAATCCCCGCCGAAGGGTTTCCCGCTCCTTGGTCCGGACGCTTTGTCGCCCGTCTGGACCGCTACCCAGCCCCCGAACTTACACCAGCCGCGAAGGCTGTCATACGCGCCGGCCGGCCGCGCCCCGACCGCGGAAACCGTCGCGCCGAAAGGGCTTATCCGGAATCACGCGGTCGAACGCCGAGGGTCGAGGAGTCGAATCGCCAGACGCAGTGAAGCATCACCTGCGTCGGTCGCGCGGCAGAGGTAGCAGACCATCAGCCCTTCGTCTTTCGGTTGCTCGAGCGCATTCAAAAATGGTGTAGCCGCAAAGATGCGAAAAAAGCGCAGATCTATCCGATTCCAGCTCCAGCGGCAGAGGGATCGTTGACCACGGATTATTGCCAAAACAGGGCGAAACGCTGGGGCAACGAGTTCTTGCGCTTATTGCGCATCCTTGCGGCTACAAGTTTTGCTTAATTGATCGAGACTCCGGCCGCAAGACTCCGGCTTATCCGCCCCACCCGCCCCGGCCGCATTCAAATGAAGACGCCGTCCCGCATCGGCCTGACGGCGTCGCAGCGGTGGGCGATCTCGGGATTGTGCGTCACGAGCACCACGGCCTGGCCATGGTCCTTGGCGAGGCGCGTGAGCAGGTCGAACACCATGCCGGAATTCTTCACGTCCAGGTTGCCGGTCGGCTCGTCCGCCAGGATGATCGAGGGCTGGTTGGCCAGCGCCCGGGCGATGGCGACGCGCTGCTGTTCGCCGCCGGACAGCTGGGTGCCGAGCCGGTGGGTCTTGTCGCCCAATCCCACCGCCGAAAGGAGCTGGTGCGCCCGCTCGACCATCTGGGGCGGGGTCAGCTGGCCCAGCTTTCGCATGGGCATCATGACATTCTCGAGCGCCGAGAACTCCAGCATCAGGAAGTGAAACTGGAAAACGAAGCCGATGTTCGCGCCCCGGGCGGCGGTCCGGGCGGCATCGTCGTTGTTCGACATCAGCTGGCCGTTGATCGAAATCTGGCCGGCATCGGGCTGGTCCAGCAGGCCCAGCAGGTAGAGCAGCGTGCTCTTGCCGCAGCCCGACGGCCCGACAATGGCGTAGATCTGACCCCGCTTGGCCTCAAAGGAAACCCCCTTGAGCACGTGCACCCTGCCCTCCCCCTGCCCGAGGTAACGGTGCAGGTCCTCGCAGCGCAGCACCGTGTCGGTGCCGGCGCCGGCGCTGGAACCGGGAGAAGGGAGAACGGAGGAAGGAGAGGCGCTCATGGGAGCAGGGGCAGGGACGGATTTGCTCAGTTGAATCGGGTGCTCCGGGTGTGGATGTAGGCGCCAAGCTTGGCCGAAAGCTCCCGGGAGGCGGCAATAATCCGCTCGGCGGAGGCATCCGGAATCAGCTTCACCCGCCGGGCCAGCTGGGTCTGCGAGCGGACTTCGCCGCATGAACCCTTCGCGTAGTAGAGAAATTGGATGAATTCCCTGTTCGATCCGCGTTCGTATCCCTCGGCGATGTTCGACGAGATCGAAATGGCCGCCCGCTGGATCTGATTCTTCAGGGTAAAATCGCGCTGCGGCTCGGAGTGGGCGTAGACGTCCGCCGCCAGCTCGATCGCCTGCTGCCAGACAATCAAGTCCTCAAACCCTTCGATGGTATTTC
>JAFEGX010000092.1 GCA_018239675.1 Verrucomicrobiota bacterium | reverse complement strand
GCTCAAATTTAGGCCGATTCTGGAGGACTCTAGGTGATGCGTTCTTCGAGAAAACTGCGAATCCACGAGCGAAGTTTGACTCAGGGTGATTGCAGAGGATTGAGGCCAAACTGCCTGTTCAAATTAGGAAACCGCTACTCTATCCGGCAGCAGTCAATGGCAGTGGAATAACCGCCGCGTGTGTCATTGAGCGTTCGTACTCTTCGAGTGGCGGTAAGGTAACTTGAGCGTTTCGGGAATAGGCCCGGTGGACAGCTTTGCTGTTGTGTCCCAGGGCGAGCTGGGCAAACCGCTCCGGGTAGCCTGCAATCTTGGCCCGCTCCGCCCAAGCGTAACGATAGCTGTGCAGGGTGACTCCGGTGATTCCAAGTCCAAGGCAGCGCTGGCGAAATTCCGTAGCCCGATGCCCAGGCTCAACGCTCTGGAGGTAAGGGAAGAGTGGCCCTTGCTTCGGCAGCGTGGCCAGGATCGCTTCGACCTCACGGCCAAAGCGGATTTGCGGGGGCTGCACATTCTGCCAGCGGAGCTTCATTCGGACAAAGCAGATGATCCGTGCAGTCCAGTCCACGTCCTCGGCCTGCAGATGGGCCAAGTCGGACTGTGACGCGCCCAGGTGCCAGGCGAGTTGGTAAAACGCCTTCCGTTCCGGGTTATGCTCGCGGGCAATGATCCGGCAGTGCTCGTCCCACGTAATGGCCCGCTTGGGCTTGAAGCGGATCGCCGGCCACTGCCGCTTGGGGACGAGGGGCCAGGGCAGCCAATTCATATCCACGCAGAAATTGTGCAGGCGGCGGAGGTAGATGTTCGTCGAGACGCAACCGACCTGGATGGCCTTGAGCAGCATTTCGCCAGTCGTCTCGGTGATAACCTTCGGCAGAAGGGCGGCCAGGGCTTGGTCTTTGGCGACAGTCCGCCAGCGGCGCTGGTTCTCGGGCTGTTTTGAAGCCGCTAGGGCCTCCAAGGCATCGCCCCAGGTCCGCTTGGCCATCTGGCTGTCGGTGCCCGCGAGATAGGCCTTGGCGAGCTGCAGATTGAGCGCTGGCTGGCTCTCGGCCTGGTTCTTGGCCGCGATGATTTGCCGGGCGGCCCGAAGGTCGGAGGTCTGCAGGCTCGTTCGTTTCCCGGTGTGGTTGTCCACACAGTAGAACGTGCCACCGCGGCTGCCGCGGCGAGTGAGGCGGAATCGGTCTTTCATGTTTGCGGGCGCAAACACGACTCTAGGCCAAACCGCATCCGGGAGGTTAGGGAGCAGCGGGCGAGTTAGCCCGAGTTACCCCAAGTTCTGACGGAGTGACGTTTTTGGTGTCCGTTTTGGTGTCCGTTTCGGACCCCGGAGCCCCTTAACTCCCTGCAGCTTCGCTGCTAGAAATTGGAGGCGCGGGCCGGAATTGAACCGGCGCATAGAGGTTTTGCAGACCTCGGCCTTACCACTTGGCTACCGCGCCTTGACTGAGAGCCGCGCAAGTTGCAGGAATTCGCCGCGCGCCGCAAGTGCTGAAATCGCGGGCAGGGAAACGCCGATCGCTAGACGCCAAACCGCCAAACGGGGAGTGGGCTTCAGGCTGTAGGCATTAGGCTTTCGACGGCCGGGTTGGAGTGGAGTTCCCGATCTTCTCATCGAAGTTGCGGTGGATCTTTTTGGTGTTTGGCGGTTTGGTGTTTGGCGTTTCTTCCCCTGAAATTCCGCACTCCGCTCACCCCTGAAATCCCCACTGTCCCAGCGCCTCATCAATGAACGCCAGCATGTTCTCCAGCGGGACGTCGCCCTCCACGGCGTGGGCGGGAGCTAGGATGTAGCCGCCGTTGCGGCCGAGGGCGATCAGCCGCCGGGTCTCGGCGCGGACGTCGTGGGGCGTGCCGTAGGGCAGGGTGCGCTGAGTCGACAGGCCGCCGTGGAACGCCAGGCGGCCGTGGAAGCGCGGGATCAGGTCGGCCACGTCCATGACCTCGGGCTGGAAGGGATTGAAGCAGTTTACGCCGTCCGCGACCAGTGACTCGAACAATTCGTCCACGTCGCCGCACGAGTGGATGAAGACATGCTTCCCGGCTGCGCGCACCGCGGCGTACATGCGCTTGAGCTCGGGCTCGATGAACGCGTGCCAGAGCGCCGGTCCCATCTGCAGGCCGTGCTGCTGGCCCCAGTCGTCGCCGAAATACACGCCGTCGATGTCGTAACGCAGTGCGTGACGCACCTGCGCGAGGTTGAAGTCGGCGATCGCCCGGAGCAGCGCGCGCACGAAAGTGGGATTCTCGATGAAGTCTGCCATCAGGTTTTCCATCCCGCGCAGGGTCCATGCGCGCTCGTATAGCGAGAAGCCGATGGGAAACACGCGGAAGCAGTCCGGCCTCCGCGCCAGCATCGCGGGGACCTCGTCAAAGAAGATCCCGGCCGCCGGATCCGGGAATCGGTAACCGTTGAGCGTGGGCTCGGCGAGCTGCGGGTTCACGACCTGGCCGATGTCCTTGTCGACGCGCCGGTCCCACACGACGCCGAACGGGTCGCGAACGTGGTCGTCGCCGAGGTCGACGAAGCTGCCCGCCGGATTGCCCGCCCACACGAGGTGGTCGTGGAGCCGGATGTCGAGGTCCGTTGTGCCGTAATGCGCCTCGAGCTTTTGGCGCGCCTCGAGCGTGAACGAGAACGACCACGGCACGTAGGGCGGTGGCTGGTGGGCGAGGATCCGACGGACGACGTCGCGCTTGGTCATGGGGGGAGTTGAAAGCTGAGGGTTGAAAGCTGAAAGGGAGGCGAGGCGCGGGGCTGAATAATACCGGCGGAGCAGGTTGGCAGGCTATCGCTGGGTGGGAGAGCGGGCTAGTTCTTTCAACGTTCTGCCGCGGGATGGGTGTCCTCACGCTGCGCGGAAAGCGCGCGGGAGGGGCCGAAGTTGAGAGGGAGCGACGCTGGTCTCGGACGCACGCGACGGGAGTAATCGGTGGAGTTAGCCGGCCTGCTAACCTGGACGCGGAAGCGGGCCCGACCTCTCAACCTTCAACTTTCATCTTTCAACCCCCGAGAATGGCCTTAGCCATTCTCGAAATGAAGTCCCGCTTCAAGCACCCCGGCGAAATCAAGGTCGGCGTCATCGGCTACGGTGGCGCGTTCAACATGGGGCGCATGCACCTGCAGGACATGATGAAGGCGGGCATGACGCCGCGGGCCGTGGCGGAGCCCGATGCGGCGCGGCTCGCGGTCGCGGCCCAGGAGTTTCCCGGGATCCAGACGTACGCAAGCGTCACGGAGATGCTCCGGAAATCCGACGTTAATCTCGTGGTGCTGATCACCCCGCACAACACGCACGCGCCGCTCGCGCTGCAGTGCGTCAAGGCGGGCCGTCATGTCGTGTGCGAGAAGCCGTTCGCGATCACCACCCAGGAGTGCGACGCCATGATCGCCGCGGCAAAGAAGGCGGGCGTGATGGTCTCGGCGTTCCACAACCGGCACTGGGACGGCTCAATCCTGAAGGCGCTCGAGGTGGTGCGCAGCGGTGCGATCGGCGACCTCGTCCGCGTCGAGGGCCACATGGGCCAGTGGGGCAAGCCCGGCGACTGGTGGCGGTCGAGCAAGTCCATTTCCGGCGGCGTGCTCTACGACTGGGGCGTGCACGTGCTCGAGTACACGCTGCAGCTGGTAAATTCCGAGATCGAGGAGGTGGCCGGTTTCGCGCGCCACGGCTACTGGGCGCCGCAGACCAAGTGGGGCCGGGACACGGTCGAGGACGAGGGATTTGCGGTGGTGCGATTCAAGAACGGCGTCTGGGCGACGCTCTGCATGACCAACATCGACGCCAACCCGAAGCGCGGGATGGTCGAGGTGACGGGCACGAAGGGCTCGTTCTGGTGGGACTATGAGAATCACGAGATCATCGTGCGCGACGGCGACCGGACGGTCGTGACCAAGGGCCGGAATCCGCCGGCCCAGTGGGAGAAGTATTACGCGAACGTCGCGGCGCACCTGGTGAAGGGCGTGCCGCTGGTGATCACCGCCGAGTGGGCGCGGCGTCCGATCCACATCCTCGACCTGGCCGGCCGCTCGGCGAAGCAGGGCAAGGCGCTGAAGGCGCGGTACCGCTGAGCCGGCTGCGGCGGCTCAGCGGGGAGCAAGGAGCAAGGCGCAGGGCCGCCTTCGCTCCTGCGGAGCTGCGGAGGGTGCGGACCCTCGGGAACACGGACGAACGGCCGAGAGCGGGCGACGCGATTTCGGTGCGGCTTGGGCGAATGCGCCGGTTTCAAAATTCAACCGTCAACTCCCAACTCGGAATGTGGGGCGGGTGCCCTCACCCGCCGAGGAGATGAGCGGGGTGAGGGCACCCCGCCCACATCCACTCCGGCCGCTTGCGCCGTCATCCTGCGACCTGAGACCGGTCACCTTCGACCTGACGCGCGGAGCGCGTTCTGCGCGTCCTGCGCGTCAGACGCGCTTCCAGACCTTGTCGAGCTCCTTGCGGAGGACGACGGCGTCGGGCCAGGCGGGCGGTAGGCCAGTGATGTTGTAGCCGGCGCCGCCCTGGTGGTACGGTCCCATCTCGGGGCAGACGAATAGCGTCCGGTTTTTGTTCTTCGGAGCGGACTTCCAGCACTTGAACAGGGCCTCGCAGAATTTGAGGTAGCTCTTCGCCTCGTCGGTGAGCTTGCCCTTGTACGTGACGGGCACCTGGCAGTGATGGCCGTTGAACGGGCGGCAGTGTGACTGGTCGGAGTTCTGCACCAGCTTCGGATGGTCGAGCAGGCGCTCGGCGTAGTTGCCCGGTCCGAGGTGCTTCACGACCGACAGGTGGGAGAAGTCGAAGTTGATCTTGATCATCTCGCCGGTGGCCTTCTGGTACCGCTCGGCGATCTCGTAGGTCTTCTCGGGCGTCTCGGTGCAGCAGTCGCGGTGGACCTCGAGCGACAGCACGACGCCGCCGATCTTCTCGCCCTCGCGAACCATCTGGATCCAGTGCTTGGTCGCGACGGCCGGGGGCGTGTCATGGTCGTCCAGCTGGACATTGATCTGGACGGCGCCGGCGGCCTTCTGCGAGCGGATGCGTTCGGCGAAGTCCTTCGGGTCGCCGGAGGAGGTGGAGACGAAGCCGAGCACGTGCTTCAGGCCGTACTTGTCGGCGAGGCGCTTGTGCTCGGGCGTGAGGCCGGTGGTGATGCCGTCGAAGCCGGCGTCGGCGACGGCCTTGATCTTCTTCTCGAGCGACCACTCCTTGGCGGCGGAGGGGTATTGGACGAGGGACCAGAGATTGGCGATGTGGGCGATGGAAGACATGGGGGATTTTCGATTGACGAATTACGATTTACGATTGGGGAGGATGCGACAGACGGACGGGGATGGCGGCACGACCTACGGGTACGCGACGGTTCAGGTCAGGCAGCGCGGCCCACGGCCGCGGCTGGAGTCCGAAATCGTCAATCGTAACTCGTCAATCGCAAATCCGTTCAGGCGTGGCGGCCCTTGAACGTGAGCTCGGCGACGCCGGACTTGTCGAGGCCGCCGAGGCCGAGCTTCACCATCTTGTCGAACTGGGCCTTGGTGGCGTTGGCGAGCGGGAGGTTGAGGCCGACGTCGACGCCGAGCTGGGCGGCGATGCCGCTGTCCTTCGCCGCGTGGGCGGCGGAGAAGAAGCACGAGTGGTCGCGGTTCTGCATGTCCTCGCCATCGGTCTTGAGGACCTGCGAGTTGGCGCCGGTCTGGAGGAACACCTCGCGCAGCATGGCGAGGTCGAGCCCGAGGGCGGCGCCCAGGCCGAGGCCCTCGGCGAGGCCGGCGGTGTTGATGTTCATGACCATGTTGACGAGCGCCTTGACCTGCGCGGCCTGGCCCGTGGTGCCGATGTAGCGCAGGGCGGTGGAGAGCTTCTCGAGGATGGGCTTGATTTGATCGAACGTGGCCTTGTCGCCGCCGCACATGAGGTAGAGCGTGCCGTTGCGGGCCTGCGGGATGGACGAGGCCATGCAGCCCTCGAGCGAGACGGCGCCGGCCTTCTTCGCGCGGCGCTCGACCTCGACGTGGGTCTTGGGCGTGATGGTCGCGCAGTTGACGAAGACCTTGCCCTTGGCGTTCACCAGCAGCGAGTCGCCGCTCTCGGCGAACACGCCGAGCTGGGCGGCATCATCGGTGACGACGGTGAAGATGACGTCGGCCGCGGCCGTGACCTCGGCGAGCTTGGTCGCGTGCTTGGCGCCAATCTCCTTGGCGAGCTCGGCGGCGGCGGGGGCGTGCGTGTCGTAGACCGCGGTGACGGCATAGCCGACGTCCTTGAGACGGCGGGCCATGTTGCCACCCATGCGGCCGACGCCAACGAAGGCAATTTTCTGGGACATGGGATGTGGGGGTTGAGGTTCGAAGTTTAGCGGGACGTGAAAAACGGATTGTGGCGCTTCTCCTGGCCGAGCGTGGTGAGCGGCCCGTGGCCGCAGGCGAGCACGGTGTCGTTGGGCAGGGTGAGGAGCTTCTCCTTGTTGTTGCGGTACTGGTCCGCGAAGTTCGTGGGGCTGCCGCCCATTGAGCTGGCAAAGATCGAGTCGCCGACAATCGCGAGCGGCCAGCTCAGGCCGGTGACGTAGAACGAGGTCATGCCGGGCGAGTGACCCCAGGTGAAGAGGGTCTTGATCGCGATCGGGCCGAGATGGAAGTGGGCGTTCTCCTTGAACGTCTTCGCGCCGGGAAAGTCGACGGGCTCAAGCTCGCTGGCCCAGACCTCGGCCTTGGTCGCCGCCACGAGCTTGGCGAGGTCGGCGATGTGGTCGTCATGGGTGTGCGTGATGAACGCGTACTGGACCCGGAGCTTTTCGGCCGCGATCGTGTCGATCATGGCCGAGCAGTTGGCTCCGGTGTCGAACGCCGCGGCGACCTTCGAGCGCGAGTCCCACACGAGGTAGCTGTTGACGGTCATGTCCTCGAACGGCGTGTTGAACGCGGCGAAGCCGGTGGGGAAATTGGGCTGCTCAGGGTACCAGGCCTTGACGGTGAGCGCCTCGAGGGCATCGGGCCCGAGATGGAGGTGGCGCGCGACGCGGCGGATGACGGCGATGATCGGCTTGCCGCCCTTGACGGCCGCGAGGTCCTCGGCGGAGACCTCGGCGCGCTGGGCCAGGTCCTCGTCCGAGATCTTCAGGCCGCGCTGGGTCTTGTTGATGACGTCGTTGAAATTATCCTCGAGGGGAATGCGAGCCATGCCGGGCGAATAAAGGTTAGGGCGGACCCCCCAAGCAAGCCGAATGGTTCGGAAAGTTCAGGCGGCGTCTAGCAATCGGGCTCCTCACGTCGGCGGCTACGGGGCATCTGGTAGCAGCTGACGCGAGGAGGCTGTTCCGATTACTTCCAGGTGGACCACGTCTCGCCCCGGCCCGAACGTTGTCCTCCAAAGCGGCGCTCAGGCTGACTGCCGAAGGGAGCT
>JAFEGX010000091.1 GCA_018239675.1 Verrucomicrobiota bacterium | reverse complement strand
TGGCTCCGACGGCATTCTCTGGGGTCCGCTGCCGTCCACGCAGAGCGAATTCGGACTGCGCATCTTCAATCCCGACGGCTCCGAGGCGGAGAAGTCCGGCAACGGCCTGCGCATTTTCTCGCGCTACCTGTGGGACCAGGGTCTCGTCCGCCACCCCACGTTCACCGTCGAGACGCCCGGCGGCCACGTGAAGACGGTCATCCGTGACGACGGCCGACTGCTCACCATTGAGATGGGCCGGGTCTCGTTCGACAGCACCCGGATTCCCGTCGCCGGCGCCCCGCGCGAGGTGCTGGGCGAAAAGATCCAGATCCAGGACCGGGAGTTCACCTTCAATGCGGCAACGATCGGGAACCCGCACTGCGTCATCGTGCTGCCGGAGATCTCCGAGCCCCTCGCCCGTCGCTATGGTCCCGATCTCGAGGTTCATCCCCTTTTCCCGCGCAAGACCAACGTGCAATTCCTCAAGGTCATCGACCGCCACAACGTCCAGATCGAGATCTGGGAACGCGGTGCGGGCTACACGCTCGCCTCTGGCAGCAGCTCAAGCGCCTCGGCAGCCGTGGCCCATCGCCTCGGCCTCGTCGACCGCAGCGTCACCGTGCACATGCCCGGCGGCCAGATCGGCATCGAGATCGGCGCCGATTACTCGATCCTCATGACCGGCACCGTCAACAAGGTCGCCGACGGCACCCTGCATCCCCAGTTGTTCGAGGTGAAAGTGTAGCTTTGGGGGAAGTAACAGGAGTCAGGTAACAGGGACCAAGGTTCAGGTAACAGGAATTCAGCGGAGGACTGATACTCTGTGCCCGCAGTGCCTCCTCCGTGATCTCTGTGTCCCACGCACGTCGATGTCCCGACAGGACCGTCTCCTCCCCTGGCACTTGCCACCTGCCCCCTGTTACCTTCCCCCCATCAGTATTTCACCGAGCACCCGTACGGTTGCGACGCCGCCTTTTCCACCGGCTTGCCGGCCTTGACGGAGGCCAGCGCGGCCCGGACGTAGTTGGTGGCCTTCGCCAGATCCTCGATCTTGGTCGAGCGGATGCTGTCGATGGCGCCCTCGTAGACCAGTGTGCCTTCCGCCGTGATCACGAACATGTGGGGCGTGGTCTTGGCCTCGTACATCCGCCCCACCTTGCCGTCCTGATCGCGGCAATAGGCCGTCGGCGCCGCCCCGGTCCGCTTCAGCCAGGCCGCGACCTGCGCGGCGTCGTAGTCGCCCTGCGCACCGGGACGGCCGGAGTTGATTGACAGCCAGACCACGCCGTCGCCGGTCGCCTCCTTTTGAAGCTTCGGCATGTTGCCGCTGCCATAATGCTTGATGACAAACGGGCACTCGGGATTGACCCACTCGAGGACCACGGTCTTGCCTTTGTAGGCCGACAGCGTGTGACTCGCGCCGTTGATGTCGGTGAGCGTGAAATCCGGCGCCGGCTGTCCGATGGCGACCGACGCCCGGGCGAGGCCGGCCGACACGAGCGACAGGGCCGCAAGCATCGAGAGGAATTGAAGTGGGGTTTTCATGGAGCGGTGTTTTGCGATCATCCTGCCACAAAATCCTCGGGATTCAAACCCTTCGGACAACTCCCCGCGGCAGGTCTCGAGACTGAATCATTGCCCGAAATTCGAACTCCGAATCCCGAATTCCACGTCTCCCTCCCGTCGTCGCCGCATGACGACATTTCAGTTTGCCGCGTCCCCGGCCCCACCTAGCCTCAGGCGCGTGATTGGCTGGCTTGCCGACTTCTTCCGACTCGCCTGGGGCCTGCTTTACTGGAACTCCCGCAAGTCCTGGTTTCGGCTGCGCCGCGGCCGGACGGCCTGCCCGTGCCAGAGCCCGAGCGACTCCGGCCGGGCGCTCGAGACCCAATGCGAGGCCATGGTTACCTGGCAGAAGCCCGAGCGCTTTCGCCGCGTCTGCCCGCTCCTGGTCCATACGCCCCAGGGCTGGCGTTGCTCCGCCGACACCGCCGACGTCCGTCCATTCTGGGGGCGCGCGCTGGGCTACTACGGCGGCACGATTCTCGGAACCTACCTGGCGCTCGCGCTCGCAGTCTTCATTTTTCTCCGCGCGGTCGGCTATCCGGTCAGCATCTTCCAGGTCGCGTGGCCGGGCTCCTGGCACCGGGTCGGACAGGCCCGCGGCTGGTACTTCACCGAGCGCGCCCGGCAGGCCTTCGCCGCCAACCGCACGGCGGAAGCCGTGCTTTATCTCTCCAACGCCTACGAGTTCGACCCGAGCAACTACGCCGCCGGCCTTACCCTCGCCAAGGTCCTCCAGTCGGGCCAGCCCATCGCCTCCAACCGCATCTACGAGCGCCTCTACCGCGAGCATCGCCCGCAGCAGGAGGCGACCGCCGAGGACTGGTTTCGCGCGCTGCTGGCCCGCGGCGACTTCCCGGGCATCTGCGCGCTCGCCAAGGACCGCCTGCTCCACGACACGCCGACCGCCTCCGCCTGGATGCGCGCGCTGGTCTTCGCGTCGGAGCAGTCGGCGAGTGACCAGACCCTGCGCTCGATCCGGGAGGTTCCGGCGCTGGCGGCGTGGCGGCCCCTGATTGACGCCGAGTTGCTGGCGCTCGCCGGGCGCAAGGCCGAAGCCCGCGCCGCGCTCGATCGGCCGAACTGGGACCAGATTCCGCCCTACGGCGTCTACTACCGGATCTCGCGGCTGATTGAGGCGGGAAGCATCTTCCAGGCGCTCGACGTGCTGGGAACCTCGGCCGGCCGGCTTGATCCCGAGACGACCTGCACCCTTCAGCTCGAGGCCTTTGCGCGCCAGGACGCCCAGCGACTCCGCCGGCAGCTATTCGAGCGGCTGCTGGCGGACCGACTCACCGGGCCATCGGTCAAGGTCCTGACGGCGCACCTGATCCGGCACCCCGAAAGCTCGCTCTTCGACCGGCTTTGCACCCAGTTCCAACGCGCTCCGCTGCCCTTCAACACCGACAATGCCCCGGCGTATTTCTCGCTGCTGTGCGCCGCCGGCTGCCAGGGCGATTGGATCCGGTTTGGGGAGATGGGACGCGTCCTCACGAAGCAGTCGGGTCTGTCGCCCGCCCTGCTGCTGACCGTCGAGAATTTTTTCCGGGGCCGTTCCACCACCGACCGCGTGGTTTCGATCCTCCCGGCCCTGCCGCTGCCGGTTGAATTGGACTATGCCCTGATCGAGCGGTACCCTGGGCGGCAATCGACCGCGACCAGCCGACCATGAATGCGCCGCACTATCATCCGCCCTTTTCCGCGCTCAACCGCGCGGTCCGGATCTCGCTGGTGCTCCTGGTCGCCCTCGCCGCGACGCTGATCTACCTGCTCTGGCCGCACTGGCGGCAGAATCCCGACCTGTCGCACGGGTTCTTCATGCCCGTGATCTTCCTGCTGCTGCTCGCCGAGGCCCGGCGCAGCACGGCGCGCTACCTGCCAGCCTTTGCCGGCCAGGGCCTGGTCGTGACCGGCCTGCTGCTCGCCGCCCTGCTGGCCCTCGCGGCTGGCGGGCTCTACGCGGCCACCCTCAGCTGGTCCCATGACCTGGTCGCATTCACCCTGACAGTGGCCTTTGTCCTCTTCCTCGGCGCGGCCCTCACGGTCCTGGCCTCGGACCCGGTCCGCTGGATTCCCCTCAACTGGGCCGCGGCCACCGCGGCCGGGCTCTGGCTGCTCTGCGCCCCGATTCCGCCCGGCACGTACTCGCGCCTGACGCTTGGGCTGCAGCTCATGGTCTCCGAAAATGTCCTCCGGACGCTGCACCTCCTCGGCATCGCCGCGCAGCGCCAGGGAAACATCATCCAGCTGGCCACCGCCACCGTCGGCGTCGAGGAGGCGTGCAGCGGCGTCCGCAGCCTGGTCTCCTGCGTCTTCGCCGGATGGTTCTTTTCCGCGATGCTGGTTCGGCGGCCCGCGTCGCGTGCCTGGCTCGTGGTGCTGGCCGCACCGCTGGCGCTCGGGATGAATTTCCTGCGCTCGCTCACGCTGACCCTGCTGGCGAACCGAGGGATCAGCATCGGCGGCACCTGGCATGATGTGACCGGCTTCGCCGTGCTCGGCGTCACCGCCGTCCTGCTGGCCGGCCTGGCCTACCTCCTCGAAGGCGCCCCGGCTCAACCCGCCACCACGGCCGAGCGGCCCGCCCCGCAGACTTATCCGCCATTCCGTCCCCACACCTCATCGCTGCCCCGGCAGATCCTGGCCGTGGGTCTTCTCGTGGCGCTTGCCCTCGTGGCGTTGTTCGTCGTCGGGACGCGTCCAGCCGTCCGGGCCGATTCGCCGGCCCCGGACCTCGCCGCCGTCCTCCCCGCCGCGGCGCCCGGCTGGGAGGTGAACACCAACACCGACCTCTATCGGTTCAGCGAGACGCTGCACACGGAGCTCATGGCCCAGCGCACCTACACGCGGCCGAGCGACCACGGCGGCGACATTGTCATCGTCTATCTGGCGTACTGGCGTCCGGGTCAGGCCAGCGTGAGCCTGGTCGCCTCGCACACGCCCGACGCCTGCTGGCCCGGCTCGGGCTGGGACGCGCAACCCGTGGCACGGCCCCGGGTCCGCCTGCCGATTGGCGACCGCACGCTCGCCGACGCCGAGATGCGGGAGTTCACCAGCCGCGGCCGCACCCAGAACGTCTGGTACTGGCACCTCTACGACGGCCACCCGCTGGCCCATGAAAATCCCAACTCGCCGCGCGAACTCCTGCGCCTGGCCTGGCACTACGGCTTCCGTCGCTCCGGCGACCAGCTCTTCGTCCGCATCTCCAGCAACCGCCCGTGGGAGGAAATCCGGCACGAGCCTTTCATGGAGTCACTTTTCACCCGCCTTCAGCCGATGGGGCTCTAGGGCGGTAGCGCGTAGCCGGTAGCGAGCACTACCCGGGTAGCTGGTAATCAGTAGTTGGAATGCGCCGACGCTCTTGCGCCTTCTTCTCCTCCTTGCGGCCACCAGGATCGAAGCTCGAAAAGCTTACGGCCTATCGCTTACCGCCTATCGCAGCTTCCCCCTGTGATCATCCTCGAACTCGACAACTCGCGGCCGCACCGGCGACGCTGATCTCAGCATGCCCTTTTCCACCACCGCCTACGAACGCCGCGTATTGGCGGTCATCGCGGCGGTCATCGTGTTGGGCCTGATCGGTCTCGCGGTGCTCTGACCGTCCCACCTTTCGGCTCGCGTCCATGCGGCCTGCATCCTCTGCTGGTTCTCGCGCGTATGAGCATTGGATGTTCCTCCTTTCGCCATGCTGGTCCCTGCCCGCCGCCCTGCTCCCACCGCAGCCCGCCCGCCTCTCCCGCATGAAGGCGCCTGAGTCCCTCGACCTGTCCGCCGCCGTGACCGCCCGCGCCCGGGCCGATGCCGAGCTGCTGGGCCGGTCGGCCCAGGGCGACCGGGAGGCCTTTGCGGAGCTTTACGACCGTTTTGCGCGCCCGCTGTACTCGACCGCGCTGCGCATCACCGGCAACCCCGCCGAGGCCGAGGACGTGCTGCAGGACGTGTTTCTCACGCTCTGGGAAAAGGCCCGCGCCTTCGAGGATTCGCGCGGTTCGGCGTTCGCCTGGGCCGTGACCCTCACCCGCCACCGGGCCATCGACCGCGTCCGGCAGCGCAGCCGCCGCTCCGAGCTGTTGAGCGAGGCGACCGCCGAGGAGGCCGGCACGCAGCCCGCCCCCGCGGGCCCCGACGCGGCTGGCGCCCTGTCCGCCAGCGAACACGCCGACGCCGTCCGCGCCGCCGTGAAGTCCCTCCCGCCTGAGCAGCGCCGCGCGCTGGAACTGGCCTTCTTTGACGGCCTGACCCAGGCCGAGATTTCCGCCGCGCTACGACAGCCGCTCGGCACCGTCAAGGCCCGCATCCGCCGCGGGCTCATCCGGCTCCGGGAAATCATGGGAGGACACCATGACTGACGAACTGCTGGAGGAATTCGCCTCGCTCTACGTCATGGGCATGCTCGAGGGACTCGAGCTCGCCGCCTTCGAGGCCCAACTGGCGCGCGATCCCGCGCTCCGGCAGCGCGTGCGCGAGCTGACCGAGGCGGCCAGCGCCCTCGCGTTCCACGCCCCGGCCGCCGAGCCGCCTTCCGCCCTGCGCCACCGCATCCTCGCGCGGACCGCCGAGGTGACCCCGGCCCGGCCGGCGGCGCCGGTGGTCGCGTTCCGCATGCCGGTGTGGCTCCCGTGGGCCGCGGCCGCGGTCTTCGCGCTGGCGAGCGGCTGGTTTGCGCAGCTCTACGTCGCCGCCCGCGCCGAGTCGGCCGCGCTGCGCGACCTCCAGGCCGCCACCGATTTCGAGCTCAAGAGCACCAAGCACCAAATGGAGGCGGAGCGCATCATCGCCCGCCAGGAGGTCGCCACCGCCCGCGCCGGCACCGGCGAACTCAACCAGGCGCTCAAGCTCGCGCGCGAGCAGGCCGAGGCCTCCGCCATCCAGCTGGCCGCCGCGCAAAAGCTGATCGCCGCCCGCGACCTCCAGCTCTCGCTGGAGACGCAGCGCGCCGCCGACCTCGAGGAACGCGCCAAGCGCGAGGCGGATCTCGCCAATTTCAAGATCGCGACGCTCGCCTCGCTCCTCGGCAATTCGCCGCAGGCCGTTGCCGTCGCCGTCTGGAACCCGGCCCGGCAGGAGGGCGTGCTGCGGGTGGAGCATCTTCCGCCGCTGACGCCCGACCACGACTACCAGCTCTGGCTCATCGACCCGCAATATCCGATTCCCGTCGATGGCGGGGTGTTCACGGTCAACCCGGCGACCGGCGACGCGCGCGTCCAGTTCAAGGCGGACAAACCCGTCAAGACCGTCGCGAAGTTCGCCGTCAGCCTCGAGCGCAAGGGCGGCGTCGCCAAGGCCGAGGGGCCGATGGTGCTGCTGGGGCCGTGACGCCCCGGGTCCGGCCCGAACTTGAATCTTGCCCCGCCCGGGCCTCCCGGAAAATCTCGGGCCCGCATGATCATCAAACCCAAGATTCGTGGCTTTATCTGCGTCACCGCCCACCCCGAGGGCTGTGCCGCGCATGTCCAGGAGTGGATCAACTACGTCAAGTCCAAGGGACCGATCACGCAGGCGCCGAAGCGGGTTCTCGTGGTCGGCGCCTCCATGGGTTACGGCCTCGCCTCGCGCATCACCGCCGCGTTTGGCGGCGGCGCCGCGACCATGGGGGTCTTTTTCGAGCGGCCTTCCGAGGAGGGCCGCCCCGCCACGCCGGGCTGGTACAATTCCATCGCCTTCACCAAGGCCGCCCGCGCCGCCGGACTCTACGCCCGCAATTTCATGGGCGACGCCTTTTCCGCCGACCTCAAGAAGCAGGTGATCGAGGCCATCAAGGCCGACCTCGGCCAGATTGACCTCGTCGTCTATTCGCTCGCCTCCCCCCGCCGCACGCATCCCGTCACCGGCGCAGTCCACAAGTCCGTCCTCAAGCCCATCGGCGCGCCCTACACCAACAAGACGGTCGATACCGACCGCGGGGTCGTCAGCGAGGTCACGATCGAGCCCGCCACCGAGGCGGAAATCGCCGACACCGTGACGGTCATGGGCGGCGAGGACTGGGAGATGTGGATCCAGGCCCTGGCCGACGCCAAGGTCCTCGCCCCGGGCGCCCAGTCGGTCGCCTACTCCTACATCGGGCCGGAGGTCACTTGGGCGATCTACAAGAACGGCACCATCGGCATGGCCAAGAACGACCTCGAGCGCGCCGCCAAGGCCATCAGCGCCAAGCTCCAGGCCAACGGCCGCGGCCGCGCCTTCATCTCCGTGAACAAGGCGCTGGTCACGCAGTCCAGCTCCGCAATTCCGGTCGTCCCGCTCTATATCGCGATCCTCTACAAGATCATGAAGGCGCGCGGCACCCACGAGGGCTGCATCGAGCAGATGCACCGCCTCTTCGCCGGCCACCTCTGCAATCCGCAGGGCGCGAAGTTTGACGAGGCCGGCCGCGTCCGCATCGACGACCTCGAGATGGTCCCCGCCGTCCAGGACGCGGTCCGCCGCATCTGGCCCGCGGTCACGACCGAGAATCTCGAGGCGGAGACCGATATCGCCGGCTACCGCAGCGAGTTCCTCAAGCTCTTCGGCTTCGGCCTCGCCGGCGTGAACTACGAGGCCGACACCGAGCCGCACGTGCCGATGCTCTGAACGCGCCGCCCGCGCCCGGCCCGCCGCCTCTTCCCGCCATGCGAGCCGTCATCCAGCGCGTGAGCTCCGCCCAGGTTACCGTGGCCGGCGAGATCGTCGGCCGGATCGGACCCGGCCTGCTCGTGCTCGTCGGCGTGCAGCTCGGCGACACCGAGGAGGACGGCCGGTGGCTCGCGGAAAAGATCGCCGCGCTCCGGATTTTCGAGGATGCCGCGGGCAAGATGAACCTGCCCGTCACCGAGCTGCCCGATGATCCTGCGGCCGTCGCCCGCGCCCCGCGCATCCTCGCCGTCAGCCAGTTCACCCTCATCGCCAACACCCGCAAGGGCAACCGGCCCTCGTTCAACGACGCGGCCAAGCCGGACCTCGCCATCCCGCTCTACGAGTCCTTCGTGGGACACTTGGCGCACGCCACGGACCGCCCGGTCGAGACCGGGCGCTTCGGCGCCATGATGGCGGTAAGTCTCGTCAACGACGGTCCGGTCACGCTCGTGATCGACTCCCGGCTGCGCGAGTAGCGCCCCGATCGCGCCCATGCTCGAGTTCGAAAACGCGCTGCTCCTGCTCCTGCTAATCGCCGCGTTGAGCGTGGCCGTTCGCTGGCTGCCCTGGCCCGCGCCGATCACCTACCTGGCCGGCGGCACCCTCGCCGCCTTCATCCCCGGGTTTCCCGGCCTGCAGCTGGACCCGGGGTTCTTCTTCCTGTGCTTTCTGCCGCCGCTGCTGTTCTCCGACGGCTGGCTGATGCCGCTGCGGGAGTTCGTGCGCGCCCGCCGGCCGATTTTCCTCCTCGCGGTCGGACTCGTGGCGTTCACCACGCTGGCCGTCGGCTTCGTCGTCCATGCCCTGGTGCCGTCGCTGCCGCTCGCCATGGGCTTCGCCCTCGGCGCCATCGTCTCGCCGACGGACGCGGTGGCGGTCAACGCAATCACGGAGCGCCTGCATGTCCCGGCGCGCCTGACGACCATCCTCAATGGCGAAAGTCTCATGAACGACGCGACCGGCCTGGTGGCGTTCAAGTTCGCCCTGGCTGCGGCCATCGCCGGCACCTTCTCTTTCCGGGCCATGCTCGGCGACTTTGCCTTCGTGGCCCTCGTGGGCCTCGCCGTGGGACTCGGCCTCGGCTACCTCGTCGGCCGGCTGCGCGACCTGCTGCGGCATCTCCAGGTCAGCGACGCGTACATCGAGACCACGCTTTCGCTCATGACGCCCTATGCGGCCTACCTCGCCGCCGAACACCTCGGGGCGTCGGGCATCCTCGCGGTGGTGGCGGCCGGACTTTACTCGGGCTGGCGCGATCCGGTCCGAATGGACGCCGAGACGAGGCAGAGCGCTTTTGCCGTCTGGAGTCTCGTCATCTTCTGGCTCAACGGTATTGCGTTCGCCCTGCTCGGCCTGCAGGTGCCGGCCATCGTCGACCGCGTGACGGACCAGTACACCGCGGCGCAGCTGATCGGACTCACCCTCGGCGTCTCGGCCGCGGCCATCGCCGCCCGGCTCCTCTGGGTGTTCCCGGGCACGTACCTGCCCCACCTGGTCAAGGAAGTGCGTCGCCGCGAGGTCCCACCGCCGCCCGGGACCGTCTTTGTCATCGGCTGGGCCGGCATGCGCGGCACCGTTACGCTCGCCGCCGCGCTGTCGATTCCATTCGTCCTGCCCACCGGGCGCCCGCTTCCCGGCCGCGACCTGGTCGTGTTCCTCGCGCTCGGGGTCATCGCGGTGACCCTCCTTGTGCAGGGCACGACGCTCGAGTGGTTCATCCGGAAGCTCGGCATCCCCGAGGATGCGAATCGGCCCAAGGAGGAACTGCTCGCCCGCCGCACCGCGGTGGAAGCCGGTTTGCAGACCCTGCGGGCGTTGAACGACTCGGCCACCACCCAGGAAAAGCGCGCCTCGCTTGATGCGGTCATCGACGAGTATGACCGCCGGCTGGCCGCCCTGACGGCCCAGGGCGAGACCCGGAGCAAGGCGCGCTCGCGCCGCCGCGCCGGCCACCACTACCGCACGGTCGCCCTCCAGGCCGAGCGACGTGCGCTCGACGAGCTCTGGCGCGGCGGCGTCATCATCGACGAGGTGTACCGCCCGCTCCAGCAGTTGCTCGACTACGAGGAATCCCTGCTGCGCACGACCCCGGCCGATGCCGAGGATTGAGTCCACCCGTCGCCCGGGGTCCTCCGGGTCGGCTCTGTGACCGTCGCGACCATTCCGCGCCGTCTCCTAGCTTCGGAAATCTCGGTGCACCCTCTGTAATCGTCGGGTCCCTTTCATCCGGTCTGGTGTGGGTGTTCCTAGCGGCGCATCTCGCGCAGCACCTGGATGAAGTTGTGGGCGAGACGGGAGGATTCACCCTTTCGCCAGAACGCCCACAGCTCCAGACTCAGGTCGGGCCCGCGGTCACGCAGGGGACGGAAGGTCACCCCGGCCGCGCGCCACGCATTCGCCAGCTCCGGGAGCAGCGTCACGCCCTGGCTGCTGGCGACCGAGGCCAGGAGCGAGTCGAAGCCGTCCACCAGCTTCGGCGCCTCGCCCCCGAGGCGCCGCGCGGCGAGTACCTCCTGGATCAATTCCCGATGCCGGTTGCCCGCCCGCGGATTGGCCAGGGCGAGCAGACGTTCGCGAGCCACGTCCGCGAGGCCCACCCGCGGGCTCCGGGCGAGCCGGTGCCCCAGGCCCACGACCGCGCGCAGCGGCGAGGTCAGCACCAGAAAGCGCTCCAGCGATGCCGGCATGGCCTGGTGCTTGTTCAACGTGAAACCGATCTGGATGTCGCCCGCCACCAGCGCCGCCACCTGCTCCGCCGACGAATACTCGCGCAGGGTCACCTCCACGTCGGGATAGCGCTGCCGGAACGCGGTCAGGGTCGCCGGCATGAAGCTCGCCGAGATCGCCGCGATGTTGCCCACGGTCAGCTGGCCGCTCCGCCCGTGCACCGCCCCGCGCACAAGTCCGAGGGTGTCGCCCACCCTCGCCAGGATGCCCTTCGCCTCGGCCACCAGCACCCGCCCGGCGTCGGTCAGGCGCACGCTGACGGTGTTGCGGTCCAGCAGGCGCACGCCGAGCTCGGCCTCGAGATCCTTGATCTGCTTGCTCAGCGCCGGCTGCGAGACGTGCAGCCGGCTCGCCGCGCGCCGGTAGTTCAGGTCCTCGGCGACCGTCACAAAATACCGCAGATGTCTCAACTCCACGCTCATACTGAGAACCGTCCGTTATTACCGTGCCAATCCCAAAAACCATCCGCTACTCGATCGCGGCCGCGATCTCGTCGTCGCCCACCCGGTGCCGGATCGGCCGCATCAGCGGCACGAGCAGCAGCGCCACCAGCGAGACGCCGAGCATGAGGTTGAAGTCCGCCAGGTACGCCAGCAGCTCCGCCTGCTTCGAGACCATCGCGTCCAGCAGCGCCCGGCCCGCCTCCGTGCCCGGGGCCAGGAGCGCCGGCAGGTGCTGCATCGGCTCGCGAAACGGCTGGATGTTCTCCGCCAGCTCGGCATGGAAGCCCCGGAAGTACTGCCCGAGCAGGTAGATCATCACCGAGATGCCGACGCTCGACCCCAGGTTGCGCGACAGGCTGAAGAGCGCCGTCGCCGCCGTGCGGAGGTCCGCCGGCAGGGTCGCGAAGGTGATCGTGCTCATCGGCACGAAGATGAAGCCCAGCCCGAAGCCCTGGGTCACGCCGGTCGCCACCAGCATGGGGGTGGTGACATCGAGCGTGAATCGGCTCATCTGCCACATTGCGATGCCATTCAGCGCAAGGCCGAATGTGATCAGCAGCCGGGCATCGACCCGCGTGATCAGGCGGCCCACCGCGATCATCGCGCACATGGTGCCGATGCCGCGCGGCGCCAGGAGCATGCCCGCCGTCATCACCGGATAGCCGAGGAGCGTCTGCAGGAACGGCGTGAGCAGCGCCAGCGTGGCCAGCAGGATCACCCCCACCACGAAGATGAAGATCATCCCGGTCACGAAGTTCCGGTCGCGGAACAGGCGCCCGTCCAGGAACGGACGGTCGGTGGTGAGCGAATGGACCACGAACAGGTAGAGTCCCAGGGCCGAGAGCGCCGCCTCCGTCATGATCTCCGGCGAGTCGAACCACTCCAGCTGTTCCCCGCGGTCGAGCACCATCTGCAGCGCGCCGATCGCCAGCGCCAGCGTCAGGAAGCCGAAGACGTCAAACTCGATGTCCCGCTGCGGCGCCGAGCGCGCCAGGTATGCCAGCAGGCCGAATGCCGTCAGCACCCCGACCGGCAGGTTGATGTAGAACACCCACCGCCAGTTGTAGGTCTCGGTGAGCCAGCCGCCAAGGGTCGGCCCGAGAATGGGTCCGACCATGACGCCGACGCCCCACAGGGCCATCGCCGAGCCGTGCTGCGCGCGCGGGTACTCGTCCAGCAGGACCGCCTGCGACAGCGGGACCAGGGGCGCGCCGAAGATGCCCTGCAGCAGGCGGTACAGGACCATCTGCTCGAGCGACATCGCCATCCCGCAGAGCACCGAGGAGAGCGTGAAACCGATGACCGTGAAGATGAAGAGGTTCTTGCGGCCGAAGCGCGCCGCGAGCCAGCCGGTCGCCGGCATCATGATCGCCGCCGCCACGATGTAGGAGGTCAGCACCAGGTTGATCTGGTCCTGCGATGCCGACAGGCTGCTCTGCATGTAGGGCAGCGCCACGTTGGCGATGGTCGTGTCCAGCGCTTGCATGATCGTGGCGAGCATCACGCAGATCGTGATCGCGCCGCGGTGGGTGCCGGCTGGTCGGGTCATGACGATGAACCTCGCCTCAGGGCTGGCCCGCGGCCGGTCCGTGCAGGAGTTCGCGCAGCGTGCGTTGGTGTCCGGTGTCGATGGCGACCTCGGCGCTCATGCCCGTGCGCAACGGCCGGGTGTCGTCCCGGCTCCGGAGCTCGATGCGGACCGGCAGCCTTTGCACCACCTTGATCCACGTGCCCGAGGCGTTCTGCGGCGGAATGAGCGCGAACTCCGCGCCCGTCGCCGGGCCGACGGCGGCCACGACGCCCTGCCAGCGGGCGCCGGGATAGGTGTCGATTTCCACGTCCACCGGCTGGCCCGGCCGGACATGGGTGACTTCCGTTTCCTTGAGGTTGGCCTCGAGCCACACCTGATCGGTTTCCACCAGGCTCAGCGCGGGCTGGGCCGCCGCGAGGAACCGGCCGACCGGGATGTTCGTCACGTTGGCCACCACGCCGGGGGCCGGGGCGAGAATGCGGGTCTTGCCGAGGTCGCGCGTGGCCGCGTCGAGCCGGGCCTTCGCCTCGGCGAAGCGGGCATAGTCCTCGTCCGGCTTCTCGGCGCTCCCGCCGAGCGCGGCCAGCGCCGTGGCCGCCTCCCGCGCCAGCACCGCCTCGCGCCGCTGCGCCGCCTCCAGCGCGTGCTCCGCGCGGTCGAGGTCGGCCTCGGTGCCGGCCTTGCCCGCGAGGAGTTCGTGCTGCCGCGCCAGTTCCTTCTCGGCATAGACCGCCTGCTCGCGGGCCTCGTCCACCTGGGCGAGGCGCTCGCGGTACGTGGCCCGCATCGTCGCCAGCTCCACCCGCACGGCGTCGATCCGCGCCTGCGCCGCCTCGACCGCGATGCGATAGCTCGAGTCATCGATCCGGAACAGCAGCTGGCCGGCCGCGACGTGATCGTTGTCGTGCACGGCCACCCCCGTCACCGTTCCCGGCACCTCGCTCGTGACGGTCAGCTTCTCCGCCCGGACATAGGCGTTGTCGCTGGTCACAAAGCGCCCGCCGTGCAGGTACACGATTAGGCCGCCGACCAGCAGGGCCACCGGCCCGAGCAGGAGCAGCAGGCGCCGCAGCCAGCGGCGTTGGGAGGAAGTCTTGGAGGAATGGCCGGCCTTGGTGTCCATGGCGTGAAGAGGTGTGGAACGGGTTGGGAAAGGCGGCTTAGCGGACCGGTGCGTCGCTTCCGGTCGCGTGGTGCAGCTCGGCCAGGGCGACGGCATAGTCGTGCTGGGCCTGGACGAGATTGGTGCGCGCCTCGGTCAGGGCGACCTGCGCCGACAGCACGTCCAGCTGGGTCGCCGTGCCCGCGTTCAACCGGGTCTGGGCGAGCCGCAGGCTTTCCTGGGCCTCGTTGATCACCTGCTCCGCCGAGCCCATGAGTTCCCGGGCCTCGTCCACCGCCGTCATCGACCGGCGGACTTCCAGGTCGATCTGCTGGCGGAGTTCCGTGCGCCGGGCCGTGGCCTGCCGCACCTTCGCCCACGCCTGCCGGACCTTGCCCGCCGTGGCCTGACCGTCGAACAGCGACCAGTCGGCCTGCACGCCGGCTGTCAGGCCGCTGAGGGTGTCGGCAAACCCGCTCGAATAGGTCGCCTTGCGGGTCAGGTACCCGGCCACGAGGTTGACCTGGGGACGGGTTCCCGCCTTGGCCGCGGTCACCTCGGTCTCGGCCGCGGCGATCACATGGTCCTGAGCCACCAGTTCCGGCCGTCGGTCGCGCGCCGCCCGCAACTCATCCTCGAGCGTCCCGGTGGCCTCGGTGCGGGCCAGGTCGCCCTCGACTCCCAGGTCCCCGCCGGGCGCCGGCGTATCCGCTCCCAGCACTGTCCGCAACTGGTCCTGGCGGGTCCGGTACGCGTTGCGCGCCCGCACCAGCGCCGGCCGGGCGTTTGCCAGCGCGACCTCGGCCCGCAGCACCTCAAAGTCGGAGCCCGCTCCCGCCTGCCGGCGCACCCGGGCCTGGGCCAGTTCCCCCTCCAGCACGCCGATGGCCTCCGCCTCCACCTCAATCTGGTGCCGGGCCAGCAGCACATCGCAGAACGTGCGCGTCACCGCCAGGCGGAGGTCACTCTCCGCGGCCGCCACGGTCACCCGCGCCGCCTCAGTCTGTTCGCGGGCGCCGGCGATTCCGGCCTCGATCCCGCCGCCGGAGTAGAGCGTCTGCCGCACGCTGACGTGCGCATCCCAGGAATCCTGCTGCGGCAGCGGCACGCCGTCGAAGCCGGGGATCATTTCCTCGAGGTGCGGATCGGTGTAGGCATAGGCCGCCCCGACCCCGACCTTCAGCCGGCGCCGCGCCGCCGCCTCGAGCTGTCCGCCCTCCCTCTGCTCCACCAGCTCGCGCACCCGCTCGAGCCGCGGGTTGTGTTCCTGCGCGTAGGCCAGCGCCGCCCCCAGCGTCAAGGGCCGCGGCAGGGCCTCGCCGGCCGGCGTGGATTGCGCCGACCGGCCCGGCGTGGCCAAAATCAGGGCACCCGCCACCGCCAACGAGCGGTGCCGGCACCAGCGGACAAGCAAAGTGTTCATGCGACGGCGTCCCTCCCCGGCGGACGCCGCGACGGAACGGGTGAACATACGCCGTTCGGTCCACCGCCGGAATGACTTTGTTGTTCACAGCCTGATAACCCGTGGCTATCAGCCTCGGCGCTCAGGCGGGACCGGCGGCGGGCGGCTCCTCGTACCGCCCCCAGGCGGCGGCCGCGTCGGTCATGGCCTGAATGTTGGCCGGCGGGACATCGGCGTTGGCGAGGCAGCCGGGGCACAGGACGAATTTCCACGACAACCGCTTCGCGAGCTCGACCACCCGCCGGCTGGCGTCCAGCACGTCAATCCGGCTCCCCTGGCTGAGCACCGAGGAGGGATCGAGGTTGCCCCAGACACAGGTGCGGTCGCGGATCACGCGCAGCGAGCGCTCGAGGTCGTTGAGGTGGTCGAGTTCCAGCACTTCGCAGCCGGTCGCCACCATGTCCTCGATGATCGCATTGGTCTGGCCGCAGATGTGGAGGCTGAGGTAGCCCGCGCCCATCAGGTCGCGGTAGCGCCGCTCGAAGGCCTGCCCGAACTGGCGGTAATGCCGCGGGGAAATCAGCGACTGGCCCGCCGCGCCGTCCCCGATGGACGTGAGGTCCGCACCGGCGGCCAGCTGGGCCCGGGCAAAGCGGACCCCCACCTGGGCGCAGAACTCCAAGGCCGCGGCAAGCTTCGCGGGCTCCTCATCCACCAGATCCAGCATCAGCGCCTCGTGACCGCGGAGCTGGAACAGCAGGCCGAACGGTCCCTGGTCGGCGCGCCCCATGATGGCTTTCTCGTTGCCCACCAGCCGGCGCAGTTCCCGCGTCGTCTCGAGCCAGAGCGGCAGCCGGCCATCGCGCTCCGGGCCCGGCATCGGCAGGTCGCCAAAGGCCGCGAGGTCCCGCAGCGCGGGTTCCGCCACGGAGGCCGGTGCATCCTCCGGGAACTGCAGCCGCGCGCCCAGCGCCTCGGCCAGCGTGCAGGTGTCGAAGTCGAGGATGATGCAGTCGTAGCCGAACCGCTCGGCGGCGTCCGCCATGACCCGCGCCGCCAGCTTCGGGTCACGCCGAAAGCGCTCCAGGGTAACGCCCGCCTGCCGGGCGCAGAACGTGAAATTATGCTGGGCCACCGGCACCCGCGGGTGCGGCTGGCCGGCGATCGCCGCCAGGATCAGGTCACGGGAATTCATCGCATGCGGCGCCGGCTGCGGCGCCCTTCCATCACTGGCAAAACCGTGCGGCCGGGCAACGCCGCAGCGCCATCGGGCGACTTCAGAACCAGAGGTTTCGTCACGCGAGAGTCCGCCTACTGATTTCTGCGCACGGATTGGCCAGGTGAGAAGCAAGCCTAATCTGGACATAACAAGAAATGATTGGTCCTGCTTTGACCAGTTTCCCCCAACCCGCTTGATTTCTCTCGTGGAGCGGAAACCACGTTAAAAAACGGGACGGGCCACAACCCCGTCCGCCAGCTACAGCTGAACCTACGAACCCCAAAATGAAACGAATCGTCAGTCTGCTCATTGCGCTCGCGCTGCCCATGTTGGCCGGCGCCCAGGACAAAGCCGCAACCCCGGCGGCCGCCCCTGCCAAGTCGAGAGTCATCTCGAGCTACTATGTGTCGGTGAAAGCCGGTCAGGACGCGGCTTTCCGAGCTGCCCTGGTCGCCCACGCCAAGAAGTACCACAAGGGAGACTTCACCTGGCGCGTCGGCGACGTCCGCTCGGGTCCCCACGGCAACATGTACCAGATCGTCGAAGGTCCGTTCACCTGGACCGCGCTCGACGGCCGCGGCGACCTCGGCGCGGAGCACACCAAGGACTACGAGACGAACGTGATGCCCCTGGTGGAGTCGACCACGCCGGACATGTACGCCACCTACGAGGACGACCTCAGCACGGTGGCCACCACCCAGTGGTCGAACAAGGTGATGATCTTCCGCTTCACGGCCCGGCCCGGCCGCGGTCATCACCTTCATGATGCCCTGTCCATGCTCAAGAAGAGCAATGAAAAGCGCGGCCTCAACACCGCGGTCTGGCATTCATTCGGATCCGGCCCGAACACCTACGCGGTCGTCTACCGCACGAAGGGCGGCTGGAAGGACTTCGACGACCAAACTCCTGGCCTGCGCAAGACGCTGAACGAGCTTTATGGTCCCAATGGCTACGAGATCTACATGAACATGCTCGCCGATTCCGTTGCCGACAGCTCCAGCGAGCTGGTCGAGTACCCCGCCGAGCTCCAGTAAGAAGAACCTCAACTTCTGTCCCGAGCCGCCCGCCTCC
>JAFEGX010000090.1 GCA_018239675.1 Verrucomicrobiota bacterium | reverse complement strand
TGACCATGGCCGCCGGCACCGCCGCGGGCGGCTGGCGGATCATCCGCACCATGGGCCACAAGATGGTGAAGATGCAGCCCGTGCATGGCTTCGCCGCCGAAACGACCGCCGCCGTCATCATCCACGGCGCCTCCACGCTCGGCGTCCCGGTTTCCACCACGCACGTCATCGCCACCACAATCATGGGCGTCGGCGCCACCAAGCGCTTCAGCGCCGTGAAATGGGGCCTGGTCGGACGCATCGTCTGGGCCTGGATCCTGACGCTCCCCGTGACCGGCGTACTCGGCTACCTGTTCGTCCACGCCATTAATATGGCGAAGTGACGAGGGACGAGTGACACGGGACGAGCACGAATGGCCGAGGTGCCCCGGCCCAGGCTCGTCACTTGTCCCTCGTCACTCCGCGGCGGCCACGCCGCGGACGATTCCTGTTACCTGAGCCCTGGCTCCTGTTCCTTCCCGCCTACGGCTTCGCCGCGGGCAGCATGAAGTAGAACGCGGCGCCCTGCCCGAGCTCGCTCTCGACCCGCACCTGGCCACCGTGGGCCTGGACGACGTGCTTCACGATCGCCAGCCCGAGGCCGGTGCCACCCTGCTCGCGCGAGCGGGCCTTGTCCACCCGGTAGAACCGCTCGAACACCCGGCCGAGCGACTCGGGCGGAATCCCCGGGCCGTCGTCGCGCACGCAGACCTCGACTTGCCCATCCGCCAGGCGCTGGGCGGTCACCGTCAGTTGCCCGCCGGAGCGGCCGTACTTGATGCCGTTGTCCACGAGATTTGAAAGCACCTGGCGCAGCCGGTTCGGGTCCGCCTCGGCCCGCAAGCCCGCCGGCACCTGGTTTTCCAGCCGGACGCCGCGCGCCTCGGCCCGCTTGGCCAGGTCGCCAAAGACCTCCTGCACGGCACCCTGCAGGGGCGCCGCCTCCAGCCGCAGCTCGATGCGCCCGGAGTCGAGTTTCGCCAGCAGGAGCAGGTCGTCGATCAGCAGGGTCAGGCGGTCGGCCTGCCGGTCGATGATCGGGAGCAGGCGCTCCAGCGCCGACGCGTCGGCCTTGGCCCCGTCGATCAGGGTCTCCGCCGCGCCCTTGATCAGGGAGAGCGGCGTGCGGAGCTCGTGGCTCACGTTCGCGACAAACTCCTGGCGCGCGCCCTCGAGCTCCCGGAGCCGCGTCAGGTCATGGAACACCAGCATCGACCCCGCCGCCACGCCGGTGGAGTCATGGAGGGCCACGGCATTCACCTGAAGAATCCGCGCCGGCGGCCCCTCGAGCCGCAGTTCGTGATCGAGAATCGCCCGTTCGGTCGCAACCCGCGCCGCGACGGCGGCGACCTCGTGATGCCGCACCGCCTCGAGCAGGGTGCCGCCCACCATCTGCCGCGAAAACCCGAACAGCGTTTCCGCCGCCCGGTTGGTCAGGACAATCCGGCCCTGCGGATCCAGCACGATCAGGCCCTCGATCATGCTGTCGAGCAGGGTCTCCAGCCGGTGCCGGTGGTCTTCCAGCTCCTGGCCGTGCGCCGATCGCAGGACCGCGATTTCGCGGGCATGGGCCGCGGCATCCGCCGCGCGGAGGCGCAGGACCTTCCACCAGGCCAGGGCGAAGCCGGCGGCGAGGAGAAGGAGGATTACGGTCACGGCAGGAGCAAAGCCCGCGGTCCGCCTACGTGCCAGCCTTGAAACGGTAGCCGACGCCGCGGATGGTCTCGAGGTAGTCCGCCGCCGGCCCGAGCTTCTCGCGCAGGCGGCGCATGTGCGTGTCCACCGTCCGGGTGTCGATCGCCGTCTCGTAACCCCACACGTCCTGCAGCAGGCGCTCGCGGGTCTGGACGCGGCCGCGGCGCTTGGCCAGGACGGCGAGGAGATTGAACTCGGTCGCGGTCAGGGTGACGGGCGTGCCATCCACCGTCGCGGCGTGGTGTGGCACGTCGATCGACAGCATCCCGATGGACAGCTGGTCGGCCGCCTCGTTCACCCCCTGCGTGCGCTTCAGGAGCTTGCGGATGCGCAGCACCAGCTCGCGCGGGCTGTAGGGCTTCGTGACGTAGTCGTCGGCGCCGAGCTCGAGGCCCACCACGCGATCCATCTCAGCAGCCTTGGCGGTGAGCATCAGCACGGGGATGCCGGCCGTGGACGGATCGCGGCGCATCAGCTTGCACACCTCGAGGCCGTCGAGCTCCGGGAGCATCAGGTCGAGCACGACCAGGTCCGGCCGCTCGGCGCGCACCGCCGCGAGGGCCTTCAGGCCGTCGGTCGCGAAGAGCGGGGCGAACCCCGCCTCGCGCAGCTTGAAGCCGAGCAGCTCGAGCGCATCGGGCTCATCGTCAACGACCAGGATTTTCGGTTTCATGAGTCTCCTTCAGGCCAGCGTGCCGGATATCGCGGGCCTCGTAAAGATAGACCACCTCCTCGGCAATGTTGGTGGCGTGGTCGGCGATGCGCTCCAGGGCCTTGGAAATGGCCATCAGGCCGAGGCAGCGCGAGATGGTCGTCGGGCGCTCGACCATGAAGCTCGACAGCTCCCGGTGCAGCTGGCGGTTGATGTCGTCCACCTGCTGGTCGCGCGGGATCACGCTGCGGGCGAGGTCCGGCTTGCGCTCGACAAAGGCCGACAGCGAGTCGCGCAGCATCTCCAGCGCCAGCGTCGCCATCCGCGGCAGGTCGATGTAGGGCTTGAGCTGCGGCTCCTTGCCGAGGTCGTGGGCCCGGCGGGCGATCGTGCAGCCCTCGTCGCCGACCCGCTCGAGGTTCTGCGAGATTTTCATGGCGACCGTGATGAACCGGAGGTCGGTGGCCAGCGGCGCCTTGGTGAGGAGGTGCAGCGCGAGGTCGTCCACCTCGATCTCGAACTGGTCGATGATGTTGTCGTCGTCCTGCACCTTGAGCGCGAGCGCGTCATCGCGCTCCACCAGCGCCCGCATGCTGCGCGCCACCGCCGACTCGGCGTGGCTCGCCATCGCGAGGACGGTATCCTTCAGCTTGTTCATTTCTTCGCTGTAGTGGGTCATGGGGAAAATTGGGAAAATTGGGAAAGTGGGAAACGGGTTAGCGGGCGGCGGGTGGGATTTGCATAGGAGGGAACTGAGGACCCCTCAAAAGGCATACGGTACCGGATTCGCCTCGGCGGCCTCCGTTGCCTCCTGTGCGGATCCGGTCCTGAGCTTGCCCGAACTCGAGATGGTGTCGACTCGCGTGCATGGGTGGCTCAGCCGAAGCGGCCGGAGACGTAAGCCTCGGTCTGCGGGTTGGCGGGCTTGGTGAAAATGTCTCGGGTGTCGGCGTACTCGATGAGCTTGCCCATGTAGAAGAAGGCCGTGCGGTCCGAGCAGCGGGCGGCCTGCTGCATGTTGTGGGTTACGATCACCACGGTGTAGCGCTCGCGCAGGATCTGGATCAATTCCTCGATTTTCGCGGTCGCGAGCGGGTCCAGCGCCGAGCAGGGCTCGTCCATCAGCAGCACCTCGGGCTGGACCGCCAGCGCGCGGGCGATGCACAGGCGCTGCTGCTGGCCGCCCGACAGGCTGGTGCCGGGCCGGTGCAGCACGTCCTTCACCTCGTCCCACAGCGCCGCCAGGCGCAGCGACTCCTCGAGCCGCTCCTGCAGGAAATTCCGGTCGCGCACGCCGTTCAGCCGCAGCCCGACGAGCACGTTCTCCCCGATCGACATCGTCGGGAAAGGATTCGACTTCTGGAAGACCATGCCGACCCGCCGGCGGACCACCACCGGATCCACGCCGGGACCGTAGAGGTCCTCGCCGAACAGGTGCAGCGAGCCCGTGATCCGGGTGCCGGGCGTTAGCTCGTGCAGCCGGTTGAGGGCGCGCAGGAAGGTCGACTTGCCGCAGCCGCTCGGCCCGATGATTGCGGTCACGCGGCGGGCGGGCACCGTGATGTTCACGTCGTGCAGCGCCTGGCGGGTCCCGTACCACAGGGAGAAGCCCCGGATGTCGAAGGCCGCCGGCTCGCCCGGGGCGGCGGGCGGGATCGGGCCGCCGGGCGGCGCCGGCTGGGCAGCGGTGGAGAAGGAGGTGGCAAGCGTCACGGTCATGGCAGGGGTGGCGGTCAGGATTTGGCGCGGTCGCGCGACACCAGCCGCACGAACAAATTGAGTCCGAGGATCAGCACCATCAGGGCCAGGGCGCCGGCCCAGGCCTGGCGGTGCCAGTCATCGTACGGGGAGATCGCGTAGGCGAAGATCTGGAGCGGCATCGCCGCGATGGGCTCGGCCAGGTTGCGGTTCCAGAAATTGTTGCCCAGCGCGGTGAACAGCAGCGGCGCGGTCTCACCCGCCACGCGGGCGAAGGCCACCAGGACGCCCGTCACGATGCCCTTCAGCGCCGTCTTCATGACGATCACCGTGACGATCTTCCAGCGGGCGATGCCGAGGGCCAGGCCCGCCTCGCGGTAGCTCTGCGGCACCAGGATCAGCACCTCCTCGGTCGTGCGCATGACGAGCGGGATCATCATCAGGCCGAGGGCCGCGCCACCCGCGTAGGCGGAGAACGTCTTGAACGGCACCACCAGCAGCGCGTACACGACCATGCCCCACACGATCGACGGCACGCCGTTGAGCACGTCCGCCCAGAACCGGATCAGGCGGTTCACGCGGTCGGAGCCGTACTCGGCCAGATAGATCCCGCCCAGCACGCCGACCGGCACGCCAATCAGCCCGGCCATGGTCAGGAGGACCATCGTGCCGACCAGGGCGTTCGCCATGCCGCCGCCGGTCTCGCCGGTCGGCTTCGGCAGCTGCGTGAAGAAATTCCAGTCCAGCGCGCTCGCGCCCTCGCGGAGCAGGAAGTACAGGACGAAAAACAGCGGGGCCATCACCGCCAGCGTGCACAGGCCCATGGTCAGGGACATGGCGCGGCTTTTCCAGCGGCGCCAGGCGGCCACGGCGGCGGTCGGTTGCGGGGACGGCGGGGGACGGGGTTCCATGGGTCAGTTCACCTTGCCGGTGCCCGGCCCCGCGAGCGTGCGGAGCATCAGCTGGGCGAGCGCGTTCACCGCGATGGTCAGCACGACCAGGACGAGCCCGAGCTCGAACAGCGAGTTGAGATAAAGGTCCGAGGTGGCCTCGGCGAACTCGTTGGCGATCACGCTGGCCAGCGTGTAGCCGGGCGCGAAGAGCGACAGGCTGATGTCCGGCCGGTTGCCGATCACCATGGTCACGGCCATCGTCTCCCCCAGCGCGCGACCGAGACCGAGCACGGCTGCCCCAAACAAGCCGCGGCGCGCATAGCTCAGCACCGCGATGCGGATGACCTCCCAGTGCGTGGCACCCAGCGCGTAGGCGGCCTCCCGCTGCAGGTTCGGCACGGACCGCAGGATCTCGCGCGACACGGAGGTGATGATCGGCAGGATCATGATCGCGACGATCAATCCGCCCGCCAGCATGCTCACGCCGTAGATCGGGCCGCGGAAGAACGGCAGGAACCCCAGCACCGACTGCATGACCGGAAACACGTGGTCGCGCAGGAACGGGATCATCACAAAGATGCCCCACAGGCCGAAGATCACGCTCGGCACCGCCGCCAGCAGCTCGATCACGGTGATCACCGGCTGGCGCAGCCGCACGGGCGCCATCTCCGTGAGGAACAGGGCCGTCGCCACCCCGAGTGGCACCGCGATGACCAGGGCGATCAGCGACGAGACCAGCGTGCCCGCGATGAACGGCAGCGCCCCGTACTCGTCGGACACCGGGTCCCACCGCGAATGGACGAGAAAACCGGGGCCGAACTTCGCCACCGCGAGGCGCGACCCGGAGTAGAGCTCCCATCCCACCAGCACGATCAACGCGACGACGGACAGGGCGGCCAGCAGCGCCACCAGCCGGAAGGAGACATCGGGCCAGCGGCGGACCGGCCGCTGGGCCGGGGGAGTCGACTCGGAAATTGGCTTACTCATAAAAGCAAGGCGGAGGGTGCGGTTGGCCGCACCCTCCGGACTGGCGAAAACAGCGTCGGGACCGGCTCAATACTTGATCGCGGCCACCCGCGCCAGGACGCGCTCCTGCACGTTGGCCGGCAGCGGCGAGTAGTCGAGGGACGCGGCCATCTTCTCGCCCTCGGTGTAGGCCCACTTCAGGAATTCCACGAGCTTCTTGCCCTTGGCGGCATCCTTCTGCTGCTCGTAGACCAGCAGCCAGGTCGTGCCCGCGATCGGATAGGCGTCGGCGCCCGGCGGGTTGACCATTGAGAAGCGGAAGTCATCCGGAATCTTGGCCGAGGCCAGCGCCGCCGTGACGGAGTCGAGCGACGCGGCGACGTAGTGGCCCGCGGCGTTCTTCATGTCGGCGTACGGCAGCTTGTTCTGGCGGGCGTACGCGAGCTCGACGTAGCCGATCGAGCCCGGCGACTGCTTGATCTGGCCGGCGACGCCCGCGTTGCCCTTGCCACCCAGCCCCACGGGCCAGTTGACCGAGGTGTTCTTCCCGACCTGCGCGGCCCAGTCCGGGCTCACGCTGCTGAGGTAGTCGGTGAAGATGTACGAGGTGCCGCTGCCGTCGGAGCGATGCACGACCAGGATGTCCTGGTCCGGCAGGCTGACGCCGGGGTTCTGGGCGGCGATGGCCGGGTCGGACCACTTGCGGATCTTGCCGATGAAGATCGCCGCCAGCGTCGGGCCGTCGAAGCGCAGCTTCGGGCTCCCCGGCAGGTTGTAGCTGACGACCACCGCGCCGGCCACCGTGGGAATGTGCCAGAGCGTGCGGGGCGCCTTGCCGAGGTTCTCGTCGGACATCGGGCCGTCGGAGGCGCCGAAGTCCACCGTCTCGGACAGGATCTGCTTCTGGCCGCCGCCGGAGCCGATGCCCTGGTAGTTGAAGCGGACGGACGGGTCGACCTTGGCGTACTCGTCGAACCATTTCGTATAGATGGGCTGCGGGAAGGTGGCGCCCGCGCCGTTGATCAGGATCTGGGCCGGCAGGGCCGCCGCGGCGGCGAGGCCGAGCAAGCCGGCAAGGAGGAGTCTTTTCATGAGCTTTGGAGGGTTAAGGTTGGTGGGGATCAGAAGTTGAGCTGCATCATGCTGCGGATGCCGTCGGACTTGGCCTTGGCCGGTCCGCCGGTGACCGTGTCCTTCGACTCGCCGTGGATGTAGCCGACCTGCCACTTCACGTCGTTGCCGCGGATGTAGTAGTTGAGGCCGGCAAACCACTCGGTGAGCTTGTTCATCGTGCCGCCGGAAGGCGCCGAGCGGATCAGGTCGCTGGTGGTCAGGCCGCGGCCGTCGGAGTCCACCGACGAGAAGCGCACCACGTACTCGACGTCGCCCACGCGGTACGCCGGCTGCACGGAGAACGCGGTGCTGGAGGAATCCTGGGTGGCGGAGACGCCGTGCTGGTTGTCGCTGCCGAAGTACTCGAGCTGCAGGTCGAACGGCCCCTGCGTGTACTGCGCGAAGAGGTTGTAGACCGTGAGGTTGTCACCCACCCCGAGGGTGCGGCCGCCCTGGTCGGGGAGCACGCCCACCGAGGCGCTGAGCACATACGTGCCGCCGTCGGTCTTGCCCGCGTAGCCGACATTGCCCCAGTAGGACATCGCATTCGTCGCGGCCGTGCCCTGGGCGGTGACGCCCGCCGCGGACTCATCGCGCTCGGGATTCGTGATGGCCACGTTGTAGAAGAAGCCCGAGGCGTCCTTGCCGCCGAGGAAGACGCCGGTGCGGTAGCTGCCGGCGCCGAGGCGGCGGCCGTTGTTGGACTCGACGAAGAAGCGCGTGCCGGGCGAACGCTCGATCGCGCGGAGATTGCTGCTCGAGGTGTACCACTCCTCCAGGCCGAACGGCACCTTGCGGAAGCCGACGTCGAGGACGAACGCATCGCTTCGCTTCCACTGCACGAAGGCGGCGTCGAAGGTCGAGCCGGCAAAGTCGTAGTTCAGGTTGCCGCTCCACCCCTCGCCGAGCTCCGCCTTGGCGCCGAGGTACATCCGGCGCATGAAAAAGTGGTTGGTCGAGGCCGGGTCGGCGCTGGTCCCGTCGATGTCGGTGCTGAGCCCGGCATACTGGATCTGGAACCGTCCGCTCAGCGTGAGCTTCTGGAGATACTTGCCCTTGGAGGTGGAGACATCCACCGCCGCATTGTCCTTCGCGAGGTCCTTCTGGATTTGCCTGGCCTCCTGTTCATTCAGGATGCCCTTCTTGATCAGGACATCGATGAGGGCCTTGTTGTCTTGGGCCGGGAGCGAGACCGCGGCCAGCAGCGCGCCGCCGGCCAGGGCGAACCACTTCAGTTTGGTTTTGAGCATAAGGGATGCGTTCGAGGTTTGGTGTGGGAACGCCCCCACGATGCCCGTCCAATGTTACGATTTGATGGCGGCGGCGTGACAAAGGGGCAAAACGGCCCGGTTTTCGGCGATTTATGCCGATCAAAGGTCTCGCCTCGGCGCCCTTCCGTCCCGGAAACTGGACCGATGGATGGAGTCTCCGAACTGAGGGCCGACGTGGCGGCCATGAGCCAGCAGATGTTCCGGGTGCGGTTTCCGTTCGTCTCGGAATTGCGCCGTTATTCGTGGATGAAGCTGCGCTCCGACCTGATCGCCGGCGCCACGCTGACGCTGGTCTCGATCCCGCAGGCCATCGGTTTCTCCCTCATCCTGAACCTCCCGCCCCAGCCGGTCATCGCCGCCGTGATCATCGGCGGATTTTTCGGCGCGCTCTTCTTCTCCTCGCACCACCACGTGTTCGGGCCCACCAGCTCGATCAGCCTGATCGTGGCGGCCACGATCGCGGCGAACGCCGGCAGTTCGCTGGAGCCGCTGGAGCTCGCCATCTACCTCGGCTTCCTGATCGGCCTCATCCAGTGCCTCGCCGGCCTGCTCAATTTCGGCGAGGTCACCAAGTTCATTTCCCGGTCCGTGGTGATCGGCTACAGCACGGGCATCGGAATCCTGCTCATCGCGAGTCAGCTCCACAACTTCCTCGGCTACGACGTGGGCTCGGGCCAGACGTTCCTGGTCAATGTGTGGCAGGCGCTCGTGCACCTCGCGGAGCTGGATGTCAGCCTCTGGGCGATGGGCCTCGGCCTCGTGACGCTGCTCGTGTTCTGGTGCGTCCGGCGGTTCCGCCCCACGTGGCCGGAGGCCCTCATCGGCCTCGCCCTGCTGGGGATCGCGGCCAAGCTCTTCACAGTTTTCGCGACCGGCACGCCGTTCCGGATGGTGCGGGACGAGGGTGCGCTGCAGGCGGTGATCCCGGCCTTCGCCGGCTTTCACTTCGGCCCGCGCAAGCTCCACCTGCTGCCGGACCTCGTCGGCACGGCGGTCGCGATCTCGATCCTCGGCATGCTGGAGGCCGCCTCGATCACCAAGTCGCTCGCCGCGAAGAGCGGCCAGAAGATCGAGCCCAACCAGGAGCTGATCGGCATGGGCGCGGCGAACCTGGCCTGCGCGCTGTTCGGCGCGGTGCCGGGCTCGTCGTCCTTCGCGCGCTCCGCCGTGAACTACCAGAGCGGAGCCGTCTCCCAGCTCTCGTCGATGCTCAGCAGCGTCGTCGTGCTGTTCGTGCTGCTGTTCGCCACGCCCGTCTTCAACTTCATCCCGATCGCCGCGCTCGCCGCGCACCTGATCCGCGTCGGCGTGAAGATGATCAACCTGCACCAGATCCGGATCGCCTGCCGCTCCACGCGCTCCGACGCCGTCGTGTTCGTCATCACCCTCGGCTCCTGCCTGCTGCTCAAGCTCGATACCGCGATCTATGTCGGCATCGGCGTCGCCCTCGCGCTGTTTCTCCAGAAGACGAGCACCCCGACCCTCGCCGAGTACACCGTCAACGAGGAGGGCGCGCTCGCGGAGCTCTCCGATCCCGCCCGCCGCGTGCATCCGCAGATCTCGATCATCCACGTCGAGGGCGAGCTCTACTTCGGCGCGGCCGACCTGTTCCAGGAGCAGGTGCGCCGGCTGGCCGAGAACCAGAACATCCGCGTCTTCGTCCTCCGGATGCGGAACGCGCGACATCTTGATGCTTCCACGGTGCTGGCCCTGGAGAACCTGCACGACTACCTGCGCCAGACCCACCGGCATCTCGTCATCAGCGGCAGCAATGCCGAGGTCACGCGCGTGCTGCGCGACAGCGGCCTGCTCCGTCACATCGGCGAGGAGAACATCTTCCCCAACGAGTCCCAGCCCATGCTGGCCACCCGCAAGGCGCTGAAGCGGGCGAAGTCCCTCCTGCCCGATCCGAACGCCGAGGTGCGGCTTTTCTACGACCAGAACTCCCTCGCCAGCGGCCGCCCGCCTGCCAGCGCCTGAGCGGCGCGGGCCGTTGAAGGTTGAAGGTTGAAGGCGGCTTTTGGCGGGCCGGCCCCTCAACTTTCAACCGCCCCCTTTCAACTTTCCTAAGCGGCCGAAAGCGGCTTTCGCCGCTCCACCAGCGCCAGCAGCAGGTCGTTCTTCGAGAGGCTGCCCAGCAGGCCGCCGGTCTCGGGATCGACCACCGGCAGACGCTCCACCGGATGGGCCAGGAACAGGCCCAGCGCATCGCTCAGGGTCTGGGAGGGTCCGATCCGCGGGAAGTCCTCGCGCAGGATGTCCCGCGCCAACACCAGGCCCGCCAGGTTCCCGTCCGCGAGGTAGGGCTTGATGTCATGCAGGGAGACCGCCCCCAGGAACCGGCCGCCCGCGGGATCACACACGTAAAGGTTGTTCACCCGCACGGCCAGGAATAGCTGCGCGATCTCCTGGAAGCGGGCCGACGGCGCCAGCACCGGCGGGTTCGGCCGCATCAGCTCCCGCACGCGCCCCACCGGCACCATCGGCGCGGCTGTCTCGCCCTCCTTGCGCTTCAGCGCGTCGCTGTAGAGCGACGCGCTGCCCTGGATGCCCTTGGCGGTGTAGTACGCGATCACGCTGCACAGCATCAGCGGCAGGATGATGTCGTAGCTGAGGGTCATCTCGAACAGCATGATGATCGCCATCACGGGCGCCCGGCTGGCGGCCGCGAGGAACGCGCCCATGCCGACCAGCGCGAACGCCCCCGGGTCGGCCGCGCCCGTCGGCCACACCGCATGCACCGCCGCGCCGAACAGGTAGCCCGCGCTCGCCCCCATGAACAGCGACGGCGTGAACACGCCGCCCGGCGCGCCCGAGCCGAACGACGCCATCGTGGCGAGCCACTTGCACGCGAACACACCCAGGAGCACGCGCCACACGACCGGGCCGTTGAGGATCTGGACGACCACGCTGTAGCCGTTGCCGCACACCTGCGGGACGTTGATCGCCATCGCTCCGACCAGCGCGCCGCCCAGTGCCAGGCGCCAGCCGATCGGGAGCCGGAGGGACAGGAAGAACTGCTCGGCCTGCCGCAGCGAGCGCAGGAAGGCCGGCGCCAGCGAGCCCACCACGAGGCCGAGCACCACGTATGGTCCCATCTCCCAGGGGGAATTCAGCTGGAAGCCCGGGACCTGGTACATCACCTGCGCCGAGGTGAGCACGCGGATCGTCAGCGCCGCCACCACCGCCGAGACCGCCAGCGGTCCGAGATTCTCCATCGCGATCGTGCCGAGGATGATCTCCGCCACGAAAAACGAGCCTGCGATCGGCGCGTTGTAGGCCGACGCGATGCCGGCTGACGCCCCGCACGCCACGATCAGGCGGAGCTGCGGGCCGGTGAACTGCCGCCAGCGTCCCACCAGCGACGCCACCACGGCCGCCAGCTGCACCATCGGGCCCTCGCGGCCGATCGAGCCGCCCGAGCCGATGGAGAACAGGGCCGCGACGCATTTCACCAGGCTGGCCCGCACCGGGATGCGGCCGTTGCCGATCGCGATCGCCTCCATGTAGTCGGTCGAGCTCTGCGAGCGGGTCAGCCGCTGGCCGTAGTGCAGCACCAGGCCCGCCGCGCCGCCGCCCAGCGCGGGGACCAGCAGGCAGCCCCACCACGGGAGCTGGCGCATGGACTCCACGACACCCGCGCTCGTCCCGGTCAGCACCTCGTGGACGCCCTCGGCCAGCGCCTGGAAGATCAACGCCGCCCCGCAGCCCATGAAGCCCGCGAGGGCCGCCCAGAGCAGCGTGACCTGCCACTCGGACAGCTGCATTTTTTCCTGG
Organism: Verrucomicrobiota bacterium; assembly: GCA_018239675.1. Lineage (GTDB taxonomy): Bacteria > Verrucomicrobiota > Verrucomicrobiia > Opitutales > Opitutaceae > Opi-474. The sequence goes on along the minus strand of JAFEGX010000090.1, from coordinate 11,941 downwards.
ATCCACAGGCGCCAGCGCAGCAGCCGTTGCAGGCGCGCGAGCAGCTCGGTCGCGGGATCCGTGGCCACCTTCATGGCTGCGCGCCGCGCTCCAGCAGTTCCCGGAATTCCGCCTCCGACCGCGCCGCGAGCAGGCCCGCGCGCCCGTCCCCGGCCTTCAGCAGCCGCGTGATCGCCGCCACCGCCAGCAGGTACTCGTCCACCTGCGGCTTCGGGGTGCCCAGCATGAAAACCAGCCGGACGTTCGGATGCTCGGCATCAAAGCCGACGCCCGGCGCCGCCAGCCGGGCCACGCCCAGCACGATCCGCTCGACCGCGTCGGTGCGGGCGTGCGGCAGCGCCACGTCCGGGGCGAGGCAGATCGGCGCCAGCATCGCCCGCTCCAGCAGGCCGTGCAGCAGCCGCGGGGGATCCTTCACCGCGGGACACTTCGCCAGCATCGCGTGCAGTCCCGACAGCGCCGCCTCGCGGGAATTCGCCGCCAGGTCGAGGATCAGGGCGTCCGGCTTGGCGAGGAGTTGAGACGGAAAGTCCACCGCCGCCAACTTACCGCCCGGGCACCTTGAAACAAGCAGCGTTTGGAACGCCGCCCGTGAATTTTTCCGCCCTGACCGAGCCCCCGTCGCACCCGCGCTCCCAGGGCGCCGGCCGCATCGACGCCGCATCACCCAGGAAATTTCCTCACCACGAAGCGCACGAAGTTCACGAAGCACCCACCCTTCTGTCCGGATTAGTCTTCGCGCCCTTCGTGGCCACCCGGCCCGGTCGCGACCCCGCGGCGCGGGAGCACGGCTACCCCCGCTACTCTGCCGGCGCAGTCGGATCGGTCTCGGTCGGGTCGGCCGAGGGAGTCTGCGTGAGCAACTCGATAGAGAGTGGTTCGGGCGACGGAGCCACGGGTGCGGCGGGGGCCGGCTCGACCGGCTCGGGCGGAATCTCCGCCACCACCTGCGACGTGAGCTGCACGAGGCCGCGCAGGGACGTGAAGTGCTGGCTGAGATCGAAGTCGCCGCCGAGGCCGCCGACGAGCTTGTCGAACAGGTCCTTCTTCGACGCCTTCAGCGCCTGGATGCGCTCCTCGATCGTGCCCGCCGTGACCATGCGGTACACGAACACCGTGCTCTTCTGGCCGATGCGGTGCACGCGATCGACCGCCTGGGCCTCCACCGCGGGGTTCCACCACGGGTCGAGGAGGAAGACGTAGTCGGCGGCATGCAGCGTGATGCCGGTGCCGGCCGCCTTCAGCGACACGAGCATCGCGGCCGCGCCGGGCGCGCCCTGGAAGGCCTGCACGGGCTTCTGGCGGTCGAGCGTCATGCCCGTGAGCTCGTACAGCGGCAGGTCCGGGAAATTCGCCACCAGCGCCGCGCGCACGCGCTCGAGCAGCATGACAAACTGCGAGAAGATGACCACCTTGTGGCCGCTGCCGACGATCTCGGCGAGCTTCTCGATGAGCAGGTTCAGCTTGCCCGAGTCGTTCAGCGGCGCCTTCAGCCACGGCAGCATGTCCGGGTCGCAGCAGGTCTGGCGCAGCCGGGTCAGCAGCGCGAGGAAGCCGAACGACTTCTCGCGCATCGCGGTGCCGACGTCGTCGCCCAGCCGCTCGAGGCCCTCGGCGCAGATGCGCGCGTACTCCGCGCGCTGCACGTCGGTCATCGGGCAAAGCAGGTCCATCTCCACCTTGGGCGGCAGCTCCGTGGCCACCTCGTTCTTCGTGCGGCGGAGGATGAAGGGCGCGAGCTGGGCCCGCAGGCGCTCCAGGGTGTTGGCCCGGTCCGCCGCGAGCGCGGCCTCGAAGCCGCTGCGCGAGCCGAGCAAGCCGGGCAGGAGGAAGCGGAAGATGCTCCACAGGTCGAGCTGGCGGTTCTCCAGTGGCGTGCCCGTCAGCACGAGGCGGTGGCGCGCCCGCACCGCGAAGCATGTCTGCGTGATTTTCGCGTCGGGATTCTTGATGAACTGGCCCTCGTCCAGCACCGCGTAGCCAAACTCGTGCGCGTCGAGCAGGTGCCGGTGCTTGCGCAGCTGGGTGTAGCTCGCCAGCCACACCACCGGGTCGGCCCGGTGCGAAAAATCATGGCCCGTCTTGAGCACATCCACCTCGATCTCCGGGTAGAACTTCGCGATCTCCTCGCGCCACACCGGCACGACGCTCGCCGGGCAGACGATCAGGGTCGGAAGCTCCGTGACCCGCCGCCGGGCGAGGACCGTGAGCACCTGGAGGGTCTTGCCCAGGCCCATCTCGTCGGCGAGCAGGCCGTGGCAGCCCACCTCGCAGAGGTGCATCATCCACTCGACGCCGCGCCGCTGGTAAGGGCGCAGGATTTCCGGCAGCGCCGGCGGCGCCGGCGGCGGCGCCAGCACCTTCTGCCGCCACTCCTCGATCTCCGTCGAGAGGGTCAGCTTCAGGCGCGCGTCATTGAAGAGCGAAAAGATCAGGTACGGCGACAGCGTCCCGTTGGCGTGCGTCTCCGCGAGGTTGCGGCGCCACGCGCTGAAGGTCTCCCAGCGCTCGCCCGTCAGGGTCACGATGCCCAGGTTCGGCAGGATCACCGGCGAACCGCCGCGCTTGAGCAGCGTGTTCACCTCCGAGTCCGTGAGCATCCGCTCGCCGGCCCGGAAGATCCAGCGGAGGTTCAGGCCCGTGCCGTCCGCCGCGCCCGCGCGGCCCAACGCCGGCACGCGCTCCGCGACCGCCTCGATCTCCACCGTGCGCGTGCCCTTCAGGAGGTGCGCCGACTTCTCGTCGAGCTCGACGGTGAACATCTTCCGCCACGCCGGCAGCGTGGTCTTGAGGAAATTCGGGATCTCCACCAGGGACTCGAGGACGTAGAGGCCGGTGTCCTGATGATAGTGGAAGTGCGCCTTGCGCGCATAGGCCGCGAGGCCGATCAGTTTGGCGCGCTCGCTGGAGCTGACGTGGCCGTTGCCGTTCGCGTGGGCCGCGGCGCCCAGGGCCGGATGACGCGCGCCATCGGCATCCGCCCAGAACGCCTGAAAGGTCAGGCCGGAGGTCTTCGTCTTGAACACCAGCAGCAGCGGCCGGGTCGTGCCGTTGGCCGCCGGCGGCGTCGCCTTGGCCCCGGCCGCACCGTTGCCATTGGTCGCTCCCGCCGCACCAGCCCGCGCGGCCAAGCCGCCGCCCACCTTGACCGGCGATCCATTCCCGTTCGAGGCCGGCGCGGTCCGGGCGGAGCGCGGCGCCTCGTCCGGCAGGGGCGAAATCTCGTCGGCCACCAGCTCCTCGATCTCATGAAGGCCCGCCACTGCAAGTGCATGGGCCACATCCATATCAGTTGTCGAGGAGCGGACCGCCAGCTGCTCGCCCTCCCACTCGATCACGACGTACTCGTCGCGCTTTTCCACGCGCCGGTGGATGATCGCATCCTTGGCCGTTAGCTCGAGTTCCCGGACCTCGCCCTCGCGGTAAATCCGGCGGCCCTCCTCCAGCTGGCTCTCACTAAACGCGGCGGACCAATCGTTTTCCAAACGGTCGAACCACGATTCGAGCGACGTGGGAGTATAGACGCGCTTAGGACCGTGCGATTGCATCCACTTAAAAGCGGACACCGTAGACCCCGCATTTTTTGCGGCAATCAAAATCTGCGCTTATCCGCCGCACCCTCAGGCCCACACCTGCCAACGACTTCCGGCGGTTCGCGGCCGATAAAGGGACCGATCTGCCTTCGATCCACCGCCGAACCAGACTCGGCATGCGCTGCAATCGATGTGCGAGACAGCGGCTTCCGGACGGTTGATCAGCCGCCGGCGTTCAGCCGAGCTTGGCCAATTCCTCGCGGATCACGACCAGGGTGCGTTCGACGGCTCCAGCGTTGTCCCGCCGCCAGGTGCCGGCGGCAGCGGCAAGTTCGTTCCGCCGCCCGGCGTCGGCCAACAGGCCGGTGGCTGTCGTGGCCAAAGCAGCCGCATCAGGCACCTGCACGGCCGCGTGACGCGCGACGAGGTCGCGGGAGATGTCGCGAAAGTTCCCCATGCCTGGCCCAAACACGATCGGCTGTTCCAGCACCGCGGCCTCGACCGGCGTCTGGCCCTCGGTGTGGGGCGGCAGGCTCTTGCCGACAAAGACGAGGTCGGCGACCTGCAGCAGGCGGCGCAATTCGCCGGTGGTGTCGGCGACGGCCACATCGACCTCGCCCGGCGCCGCCCCGCGGGAACGGAAATGCACGCGCAGTCCCGACTCCGCCAGCAGGCGCTCGAGTTCGGACCGCCGCTCCGAGTGGCGCGGCACCAGCAGCAGTGAGCATTCCAATCCCGCGGCGCGGGCGGCCCGCAGCGTGTCCAGCAGGGCGGTCTCCTCGCCGGGCCACGTCGACGCGCCCATCAGCACCAGGCCCGCCGGGAGCCCGAGCTCGCGGCGCAGCGCGGCATGCTCGTCGCCGGTGAGCGCCGGGATCGCGACGTCGAGCTTGATGTTGCCGGTGGTCGTCACGCGCTCCGCGGGAAATCCAAGCTCCCGGAAGCGCGCGGCATCCTGCGCCGAGCCCGGCAGGACCCGCGAAATGCCGCGCAGCATGAGGCGTGCGCCGCCGCCGAGCCGGCGCATGCGGGAGTAGCTGCGATCCGACAGCCGGGCATTGATCGCCAGCACGGGCACGCCGCGCCGGGCGGCCTGGTGAATGTGTTCGGGCCAGCGCTCGCCCTCGGTGAGGATGACAAGGTCCGGGGCGATCCGCCGCCACGCGCGCCGCGAAAACAGCCACCAGTCGAGCGGGAAATAGCCGACGCCGATCGTGAGCGCGGCGCAGCGTTCCCGCGCGAGCCGGTAGCCCGTGCTGGTGGTCGTGGTGAGATAAACCTCCACCCCGCCGGCGCGCTTGAGCCCCTCGAGCAGCGGGGTGATCGCGAGCATTTCGCCCACGCTGACCGCCTGCAGCCAGACCCGACGCACGCCGGGACGCTTGGCCGGCAGGCCATCGTGCGCCCCGAAGCGATGCGCGAAATTCTCGCCGTAACCCCCGCGCCGGCGCATCCGCCAGAGGTAGGCGGGCGCGGACACCAGCAGGCCGGGCAGGAACAGGATGCGGTAGAGCCAGAGCATTCGGGCGACGGGTCCAACCCGCGCCCCGCCATCACACCGGATTTCCGCCCCGCCTGCCAATGAGAATCCGGCAACCGGCGACCGTGGCGAGACGACCGGCCCGGCGGTCATAGTCCATTTGTACCAAAACCCGAGGGAACGGGTTTTGTGCTTTTGGTTTCAGAGAGGGAAATCATCCTCCCACCATGCGCCTGCCCATCCTGTTCCGCCTGCTGCCGTTTCTCGCCTCCGCCATGCTCGTGCGCGCGGTCCCGCCGTCCAGCCCGTCCGCGCCCGCCCTGCCCGGCTTTGCCCAGGCGACCAGCGACCTCGCCGCCGATCCCGCCGCGAAGTTCGGCACGCTGCCGAACGGTTTTCGCTATGTCATCCTGCCGAACCACGAGCCGAAGGGGCGCGTGTCCCTCCGCCTGCTGGTGCTGGCGGGCTCCCTCCAGGAGACCGATGACCAGCGCGGGCTGGCGCATTTCCTCGAGCACATGGCGTTCAACGGCGGCGAGCACTTCAAGCCAGGAACGCTGGTCGAGTTCTTCCAGCGCATGGGCATGAGCTTCGGCGGCGACACCAACGCCAACACGTCGTTCGACCGCACGCTCTACCTCCTCGAGCTGCCCGACACCAAGCAGGCCACGCTGGCCGAGGGTTTCTCGGTCCTCGCGGACGACGCCGGCGGGCTCCTGCTGCCGCCCGAGATGATTGAAAAGGAACGCGGCATCATCCTCAGCGAGAAGCGGGCGCGCGACTCGGTCGGTTTCCGGATCTTCCTCTCGCAGTTCGAGACCACCGTCGGCGACACCCGGCTGCCCAAGCGCATCCCGATCGGCGACGTGGGGGTGATCCAGCACGCCCCGCGCGAGCGCTTCGCGGACTTCTGGAACACGTGGTACCGCCCGGAGCGCATGGCGGTCGTCGTGGTGGGCGACGTGGACGTGGCCGCCGTCGAGCCCCTGATCACCGCGGCATTCGCGAAGATCACCGCCCGCGCCCCCGCGCAGCCCGATCCGGATCTGGGTCACGTCAGCACCTTCACCGGCATCCGCACCAATTTCTGCCCCGAGCCGGAGGCGCCGAACACCTCGGTGTCCATCGTCGCGGTCACGCCCTACAGCTACGAGCCCGACACCGCGGCCAACCGCCTGAAGGAGCTGCCGCGCAGCGTCGCCGTTTCAATGCTCAACCGGCGCCTCGCCGAGCTCGCCAAGAAGGAAAACGCGCCGTTCACCGACGCCTCGGCCTCGGTGGGGGAGAACTTTGACTTGTTCCGGTCCGCCTCGATTGACGTCAACTGCAAGCCCGAGCAATGGACCGCCGCCCTGGCCGTCGGCGAACAGGAGCTCCGCCGGGCCCTCGAGCATGGCTTCTCGGCCGAGGAACTGCGGGAGGTGGTGGCATCGTACCTCAATGGTCTCGACCAGGCCGTGAAGGCCGCGCCGACCCGCCGCTCCGACCGCCTCGCGAACGAGATCGCCGAGGGCATCCTCCACCGCGAGGTTTTCACCACCCCGGCGACCGAGCAGGCCCTCTATGCGCCCGCCCTGGCCAAGCTCACCCCGGACGACTGCGTCGCGGCCCTGCGGCAGGCCTTCTCCGCGCCGGGCCGCTACGTCCTCGTCGCCGGCAACGCCCGGATCCCCGGCGACGCCAACGCCGCGATCGCCGCCGCCTACACCCAGTCGCAGCAGGTCGCCGTCGCCGCGCCCGCCGCGGCCGCGGAACAGAAATGGGGGTACACGGACTTCGGCCCCGCCGGCCGGGTGACGAAGCGCGAGCACGTCGCGGATCTCGACCTCTATCTGGTCGAATTCGCCAATGGCGTCCGACTCAACATCAAGAAGACCGACTTTGAGGCCGGCCGGATCCGCCTCTCCGCCCGCGTCGGCTACGGCCTGCTGTCCGAGCCGGCCGGCCAGCGCGGCCTCGCGGTCTTCACCGGCAACACGTTTGACCTCGGCGGTCTCGGGAAGCACAGCGTCGACGACCTCCGACGAATCCTCTCCGGCCACACCATCGGCCTGGGCATGCGGATGGGGCCCGACGCTTTCGACTTCGGCGGCGCGACGTCGCGTGACGACCTGGTGCTCGAGCTGCAGCTGCTCGCGGCCAAGCTGACCGACCCGGGCTTCCGTCCCGAGGCCCAGCGCCTGGCCCGCAAGGCGCTGGAGCAGGCCTACCTCTCGTTCGCGCACACGACGCAGGGTCCGCTCGCCACCGAGGTCGCCAACCTGATCGCCGGCGGCGACCCGCGCTTCGGCCTGCCCGCCAAGGAGGTGATGTTCTCCCGCACCCTGGACGAGTCCCGCGCGTGGCTCATGCCGCAGCTGACGCACGGCCCGGTGGAGCTCGCGATCGTCGGCGACCTCGACGTCGATGCCACCATCGACGCCGTGGCGCGCACGCTCGGCGCGCTGCCCGCGCGCGAGGCCCGCGTGGAGCACCCGGAGTGGCGTCATCTGGTGTTCCCCACCCAGCCGTTCACAAAGGACTACACCATCGTGTCGGAGATCCCGAAAGGCGTGGTGCGGTTGTACTGGCCGAGCGCCGACGGGATCGAGGTCCGCCGGGCCCGCCGGCTCAACCTGCTGGCTGGCGTCCTCCAGGATCGTCTGCGGGTCAAGGTTCGTGAGGAGGTCGGCGGCACCTACAGCCCCGGCGCCGGCAGCAACGCCAGCGACACCTTCCCTGGCTACGGCTATTTCACCGCCAGCGTCGACGTCGCACCCGATGCAGCCGCCAAGATGGCCGGCCTCGTTCTCGCGACCGCCGACGACCTCGCCCAGCACGGGGTCACCGACGACCAGCTCACCCGGGCCAAGCAGCCCGCGCTGACCGCCATGCGCGAATCACTCCGCCTCAATGCCTACTGGCTCGGCAGCGTGCTGTCGCGCGCGCAGGAAAAACCCGAGGCGCTGGATTGGTGCCGCAACCGCATCGCCGACATCGAGTCGATCTCCACCGCCGAGGTCAGCGCGCTGGCCCGGGAATACCTCGCCCGCAACCGCGCCTCGACGGTCACGATCCTGCCGAAGAAATAGGCGCGGGAGACGAAGGAAGACGAACCCCGGACATCGAACATCGAACGCCCAACGCCGAAGGGGGAACTCCGACACCAAGGAGTTCGATGTTCGTCTTCCCTCCGCTTCTCGCCTACGGATTTTTCTCCTGACGCCGCATCAGTGCGGCCAGCGCGCGGTCGTGCCAGCGGCTAAGGACGAGAAGCGAAACCGAGGCGCCGATCAGCGCCATCAGCATGTCGGTCTGGGTGTCCCAGGGATCGCCCTGCGTGCCGAGGAAGTCGGTGGCGGCGTCCCCACTCGTCACGGCCGTAAACCACTCGACGAGCTCGTAGAACGCCGAGAAGGCGAGGCAGACGCATACGACCAGGAAACCGAGCCAGCGGCTTCGCGGCGGTCCGGCCAGGGGCGACGTGCGCACCAGTAGCTCCCGCGCGAGGATGGCCGGGACGAAACCCTGCGCGAAATGGCCGAGCTTGTCGTAGTTGTTGCGCGTCCAGCCGAACCACCCCTTGGCCCACTCCCCGAGCGGTACCTGGGCATACGTGTAGTGACCACCGACCACCAGGATCACGCAGTGCAGCCAAATCAGCACCAGCAGCAGTGACGAGAGCGGAAATTTCCGCTGGAAGGCCACGATCAGGATCGTCCCTGCCACCGCGGGCACGGATTCGAGCCACCAGGTGAACCGGTCGTGGGGCGCGTGGTACGACCACAGCATGACCGGCAGCAGCAGCCCAAGAAACCAGAGCAAGCGACGGTCCATGCTCCCGTTCTCAACGGCTCGCCGACCGAAGGCAACACCAGCAGATCAGCCACTCGATTCGCATCATGGCCGGCTGCACCGGCGCGGGCCCGGCAATCGCCGCCTTTGGCCTGTGACAGTTGCATCCGAGAAATTGCCGCAAGAAGGCTCAAAAGGCGCAGAAGCAAACCTGCGGAGAGCTGAACGCTTACAGTTGACGGCCTGAAGCTCCCCTGCGCCTCCTTGCAGCCACCACTCTGGCCTGAATGCCCTAGCGCGGCGCCGCGACAAAGCGCACCGTCTCCTCGATCACGGCAGGCGTCGTGAGGATCCGGTTATGTCCCCGGCCGGGGCACGGCACGAGTCTGGCGCCAGCCCAAAGGCGCACGAGTTCCTCCGATCCCACGAATTCCGTGTCGGCGTCACCCGGATCGTGAAACACGAGGAGCGGGCACGGGGCCGCCCGCGCCACCACGCGCAGGTCCGACCGTTCCAGCGGCCAGTCGGTCCGCCGTTCGACCGCCGCAAAAAACGCGGGCTGCGCCGCGGCCGGCAGCTGCATCCGGTCCGCGATGTAGGCAAGCCGCCCCCGCTGCCAGAGCGGAGGCGCGAGAAAGACCATTCGTTCCACCCGCAGGCCCATGTCGGTCGCCACGCCCGCGGCCGCCGCGCCCATCGAGTGTCCCACGATTGCCCGCACCGGTCCCCACGCCGCCGTCAGGCCCGCGAGGATGCGGGCGATCTGGGGCACGCTCGCCTCCCGCCCCGGCGAGTCGCCGTGGGCCGGGGCGTCGAACGCCAGCACGCACAGGCCCGCCGCCGCGAGCGGCGCCGCCAGCGCGCCGAGCTGCGAGCCGCGGCCCTCCCACCCGTGCACCAGCACCACCAGGGGACGTCCCGCGTCGCCCCAGGTCCACGCCGCCAGTTCACCCTCGGGCGAGGGCAGCCCGCAGCGCCGCGCCGCCGCCAGGTAGGCGTCCTCGCGCGCGGGTCGCCGGGTCCGGGCCGGCCGCAGGAAGACCGCGGCCGCCAGTTCCCCCGCCGCCGCATCGTCGGGCGGCACCGCTGGCACGGGCACGCCGGCCAGGCGGGCGGCTTCGAGCAGGCGGGAGTACATGGCGCAAGGGAAACGGCCGGGCCGGCGCCCCGCAGGGAGCCTAAAGGGCGCTCACCACCAGCGACGCGTTCGTGCCGCCGAAACCGAAGCTGTTGGCGAGCGCCGCGCGCACCGGCTTCCGCACCGCGGCGTTCGGCGTGAAGTTCAGGCCGGTCGCCGCGCACCCGGGATCGAGGTTGGTCAGGTTGATCGTCGGCGGCACCACGCCATCGCGGATCGCCAGCACCGCGGCCAGCAGGCCCATCGCGCCGGCCCCGCCGAGCAGGTGGCCGGTCATCGACTTCACGCCGCTCACGTGGAGGTGCGACTTCGCATCGGCAAACACCGTCGCGATCGCCGTCGCCTCCTCACCGTCGCCGCCCGGGGTCGACGTCGCATGGGCCGAGACGTAGTCGATCTCGGCCGCGGCCAACCCCGAGCGCGCCAGCGCGGCGCGCATCGCGCGGGCGGAGCCCTCGGCCCCGGGGGCCAGCGAGGACAGGTGATACGCGTCGGCCGAGGCGCCGTAGCCCCGCAGCTCGGCGTAGATCCGGGCGCCGCGGCGGCGGGCATGCTCGTAGTCCTCGAGGATGTACGTCACCGCGCCCTCGCTCAGGACAAAGCCGTCGCGGTCCTGGTCATAGGGCCGCGAAGCCTGCTCCGGCGCGTCGTTGCGGGTCGACAGCGCCCGCATCTGCGCGAACGCGCCGATCGCCAGCGGCGTCACGGTCGACTCCGCGCCACCCGCCAGCATCACGTCGGCGTCGCCGCGCGCGATGGCTGACGCAGCCTCGCCGATCGCGTGCCCGCTGGTCGCGCAGGCCGAGGCCACGGCCAGGTTGGGCCCGCGGAAGTCGAGCACCAGGCTCACCTGGCCCGCGAGCAGGTTGGGCGCGATCTGGATGATGAAGAACGGGGAGATCTTGCGGTAACCGCCAGCCTTCCACGTGTCGTGCATGGCCTCGATCTCGGGCAGGCCGCCCAAGCCGACGCCAAGGTTCACGCCCATCCGGTCCGGGTTCAGGGTCGCGCGATGGGCGTCGAGGCCCGAGTCCTGATAGGCCTCCACCGCGGCGCCGACGCCGAGATGGGTGAAGCGGCCGAATTTCTTCACGTCCTTCGGCGTGAGCGCCTGCGTGAGCGGCTCGCCGCCCGGCCCGCGCGGGTGCAGCGGCGCCGCCAGCGGGCGGGTGATGTCGAAGCCCTTCACCTCGCCGGCGATCTGCGCGTGGCAGGCGGAGGCGTCGAAGCGCGTGATGCGGCCGAGGCCGCTGCGGCCGGCCAGCAGCGCGGCCCAGGTGTCGGGCGCGGAATTGCCGCAGGGCGTGACGGCGCCGACGCCGGTGATGACCACGCGACGGGGCTGGGAGTTGGCGGGTTGGTTCATAAAACGGAAGCGAAGGTCTTGCGGAGCATGCGCCGCGACGATTCGAGCAGGGCGTCGCTCCGCGCCCGGTCATCCATCGCACGGGCAAAGATCAGCGCGCCGACCAGGGAGCTCATGAGGTGCGTCACCCGGTCGCGGTTCTCGTCCGGGTCGGGCGCGAGCCGGAGCGCCGCGCACAGCCGGTCGATGTGCCGGGCAAAGCCGCGGGCATAGCCGCTGCGCGCGGCGCCCGACAGCCGGGCCATGTCGGCGCCGACGGCCACGACGAGGCAGCCCGAACCGCGATTGTCGCGGTGATGCGTGGAAAGATAGCTGTCGATCAGCAGGCGCGCGCGGCGGGCCGATGTGGGCTGGGCCGAGATCCGCGCCAGATTCACCACCGCCTCGTCAAACGCCTCGGCGCACGCCTCCGCCACCAGCTCGGACTTGTCGCGAAAATGGGAGTAAAATCCGCCATGAGTGAGCCCGGCGCGGCGCATCACCTCGTCCACCCCGGTGCCCTCCACTCCGCGTTCCCGGAACGCCGCGCTCGCCGCCGCCAGAATTCGGCGGCGCGTGGCCAGCTTGTGCTGCGGAGGGTAGCGCATGGGAGCCGGGTGAAATGACGACCGTCATATTAAAGCGCAAGAACATATCCCGGTCCAGTCATA
>JAFEGX010000008.1 GCA_018239675.1 Verrucomicrobiota bacterium | reverse complement strand
GATGCCGGATCGTGAACCCCCGCCACGATGACGCCGCGATCCTCGCGATCGAGCGGCCGCACCAGAGCCTCTGGACCTACTACCTGCTGACGGCTCTGATCTTCCCGCCGCTCTTCCCGATCCTCGTCCTGCCGCTGTATTTCCGGTACCACACGATGCGGTACCGGTTCACCGCCGAGGGCATCTCGATGAGCTGGGGCATCCTGTTTCGGCGGGAGGTCATCATCAACTACGCGCGGATCCAGGACATCCATCTCCGCTCCAATCTGATTGAGCGCTGGCTGGGCCTGGCGCGGGTGCTGATCCAGACGGCCAGCGGCAGCTCCGGCGCGGAAATGACGCTGGAGGGCCTGCGCGAGTTCGAGGCGGTGCGCGACTTCCTGTACGCCCGGATGCGCGGCGTGAAGGACCCGGTTCACCCGCCGGTCCCGGCCGGCGCCCCGGCGGCCGGCGGTGAGGCCGAGCTGGCGGCGGCCCTGCGCGAGGTTGCGCGCGAACTCCGTGAGACCCGCCTGGCCCTGCAGGCCCGAAAGGACGCCGGCCATGTTTGACTGGATCCGGCAGCGCGTCCTGTGGCTCATGCGGGTGCCGCCGGCACCGGAGCCGCCGGCGGGCGCGCCGGAGTCCGTCCGCGTGTTTCGCGCCGGCCGGAACTATTACCGGCTGCGCGTGGCCCGCTGGCTCGTGGCCCAGCTCGGCGCCGTCGTCGGCATCTGCTTCTCGCTCGGATTCCTTGCCTGGTTCCGCCTCGAGGTCGAACGCAGCCGGGCGCTGCCTCCGCCACCGCCGGCCGCCACTTCCGTCGTGACGCCCGCGCCGGCGCCAACCGACGCCAAGCTGCGGCGCCAGCGCCCGCCGATCCGCCGCGCCGACCTGCAGCGCCTGGCCCAGCGCACACCGGACTGGGCGCTGATCCTGATCGAGCTCTTTGAGGCCGGAGGCATCCTGCTGTTTTTCGCGCAGCTGCCCGTGACCTTCGCCGCGGTGCGGCTCGAGTACGAGATGCACTGGTACATTGTCACCGACCGAAGCCTGCGGATCCGCACCGGGCTGATGCGGCTGCAGGAGTCGACGATGAGCTTTGCGAACCTGCAGCAGGTGGAGGTGCAGCAGGGTCCCCTGCAGCGCCTGCTGGGCCTGGCGGATCTGCGGGTGCAGTCCGCGGGCGGCGGCAGCACGCATCCGGAAAAGCCCGGCGAGGACTCCCTGCACACCGGCATCTTCCACAGCGTCGTGAATGCACCGGAAATCCGCGACCTGATCCTCGAGCGCCTGCGCACGTTTCGCCAGGCGGGCCTCGGCGACCCCGACGATCACCATCACGCCCCGGCTCCCGCAGCGGCGCCGGTCACGCCGGGCGACACTCTCGCGGCCGCCCAAGAGCTGCTGGCCGAGGCCCGTGCGCTGCGCGCCACGCTGGCTTCCTAGTTTGGGCCGCCCCGCCCGCCTCCACGGTCGGGATTTGCCGCCAAGGACGCGAGGGTCACCAAGCCCGGAGCGGCGGCCCGGCGGTTTTCGCGACCAACAATCCGGCGGGGCCGGACGACTCAGCCGCGCCGGAGGCGGAGCAGTCGTTCGCCGGCGGCGTGCAGCGTCTCGGGCTTCTTCGCGAAGTTCAGGCGCACGTACCGGTTTTCGCCGGGCGCAAAGAAACTCGAGCCCGGCACGGGGGCGACGCCGATCTCCTTCGCCATCCAGTGCGAAAATTCGATGTCGCTCGCGTAGCCGAACGGCGAGATGTCCACCATCACGAAGTAGGCGCCCTCGGGCTTCGTGTAGCCCAGGCCGGTGCGGTCAAGGTAGCCCAGCAGGATGTCGCGGGACCGGGCGTATTTCGCGGCCAGCTCGGCATAGTACTCGGGACCAAAGTTGAGTGCGGTCACGACCGCGTGCTGGAGGGGAGCGGCGGCGCCGACGGTCAGGAAGTCGTGAACCTTGCGGGCCTGGGCGATGACCTCCGGCGCGGCGTGCACGTAGCCGAGCCGCCAGCCCGTGATGGAGAAGGTTTTCGAGAGCGACGAGCACATCAGGGTGCGCGCCGCCATGCCGGGCAGCGCGGTGAAGTACGTGTGCCGGTGCGGCTCGAACACGATGTGCTCGTAGACCTCGTCGGTCAGGACAAACACGTCGAACTCCTCGGCAAGCGCGGCAATCTGCTCCAGCTCCCCGCGCGTGAAGACGCGGCCGCAGGGATTCGACGGGTTGCAAAGCACGAAGGCCTTCAGCCCGCTCGCAAATGCCCGCCGCAGCTCGGCGGGATCGAAGTGGTAGTGCGGCGGATGCAGCGGCACGTGGACCGCCTGCGCGCCGGTGAGGATCGCGTCCGCGTTGTAATTCTCGTAGAAGGGCGTGAACAGGCCGACGCGGTCACCCGGGTCGCAGACCGTCATCATCGCCACCATCATGGCCTCCGTGGCGCCACACGTGACCACCAGGTCGCGGTCGGCCTCGACCGGCACCCCGACGAAACGCGTCAGCTTGCCGGCCAGCGCCGTGCGCAGCTCCGCCGAGCCCCAGGTCACGGCGTACTGGTGGCGCCCGGCGTCCATCGCCGCCTTGCCCGCCTCGATCAGTGCGGGCGGCGGGTCCCAGTCGGGAAACCCCTGCGCGAGGTTGATCGCCCCGCGGCGCGCGGCGACGCGGGACATCTCGCGGATGAGCGACTCGGTGAAGACCGCGGTGCGCTGGGAAGTGCGGGGCATGCGGGGCGAAACAAGTCAGGCGCAACGGCCGGGGCCGGCGGGGGTCACGGAATCCGCAGCTCCATGCCCACGCGGAGGGCGTCCTCCTTCGGCAGCACGTCGCGGTTGGCCTCGAAGATGTCGCGCCAGCGCGAACGGTTGCCATAGTACCGCTGGGCGAGGCTGAAGAGCGTGTCACCCCGGGCCACGGTATGCCGCCGGCCCGGGGCGGTCGGCTTGGTGGGCACGGCGCGGCTGGCGGCCGGGGAGAGGCTCGGGCGCGGCGAGGGCGCGGACGGCGGGTTCTCGACCGGCGCATATGTGATCGGGGAATCCTCCTCGGTGGCCGGCCCGGGCTGGGCAGGCGAGTCGGCGGTGATTGGCGTGGTGGACGGGAGCGAGATTGAGGGTCCGCCGGGGTTGTCGCCGGTCTCGAGGGTGCCGCGCGATCGCACCGGCGGGGCGCTCGTGACCCCGTCGCGCAGCGCGGCGAGCTCGGCCTTGAGCCGGTCGTTTTCCCGCAGCAGGCGGTCGATCTGGTCCTGCATCTCCATCCGCTCCGCCTGGCTCTCCATCACGGCGCCCGGGAGCGTGCGGGCATACTCGCGTTTCGCGGTCTCGATCAGGCCGCGGACGTACACGGCCTGCCGCGAGTTGGGCTGGAGCTCGAGGTACTTCCGGAAGTGGTAGTAGGCGGCGACGGGATCCTTGACGTGGCGCAGCAGGATGAGCCCCGCCTCGAGATGGGACTCGGGCGCGGTGTCGTCGCGCTTGGAGATGAGCTTGAGGTAGGCGTTGAGCGCCTCCTGCGTGCGCCCCTGCCGCGAAAGCTGCTGGCCCTGCCGGTAGAGCGGCTCGTCCGTCTCGGCCGTGAGCGTCAATCCGTCCCCGCGATCACACCCGCCCAGGACCAGCAGCGCGAGCAGCGCCAGCAGGGCGGGAATTTTCACGGGTTTGTGCATCGCGGGCGGTGAAAGGGATTGAACGGTAAACGGTTCGCCGTAAATTCCGCACTCTAGCGTTGCGACTCAAACCCTAAATGGCCCTCCAACCGAAATCCGCCCTGGCCCGCGCCCGGGCCTGCATCCGGATCGAGTCCGAGGCGCTGCGGGACACGGCCAAGAGCCTGGGAGCGGATTTCGTCGCGACGGCGCGCGCGGTCGAGGCGACCGTCCGCGCGGGCCACAAGCTGATCTTCTCCGGCGTTGGCAAGTCCGCGCACATCGCCGAGAAACTCACCGGCACCTTCAACAGCACGGGCGTCTCATCGTGCTTCCTCGATGCGACCCAGGCGCTGCACGGCGACCTCGGCCTCTGCATGGAGGGTGACCTGGCCATCCTGCTGAGCAACAGCGGCCAGACGGAGGAGGTGCTGCGGCTGATCCCGGTGCTCAAGCGCTTTGGCGTGCGGCTGGTCGCGTTCACCAGCCACGCCGAGTCGGATCTCGCGAAGAACGCGGACCACCGCCTGATCTACCGCGTGCGGCGCGAGGCGTGCCCGCTGGAGCTGGCGCCGACGGCCAGCACGACGGCGGCCCTGGCGCTGGGCGACGCCCTCGCGATGGTGCTGCTCGAGGCGCGCGGCCTGACGCGGGACGACTTCGCCCGCTTCCACCCGGCCGGCAACCTCGGCCGCGTGCTCCTGCTGCGGGTGCGGGACATCATGCGGACGGCGGACCGGCTGCCCATCGCGGCCGACACGGTCACGACGCAGGACGCGATCCTGGCGATGACCAAGGCCAAGTCCGGCTGCATCGCCCTGGTGCACCCGAAGACCGGCCGACTCTCGGGCATCCTGACCGACGGGGATTTCCGCCGCAGCGCGCTGACCGGCCCGGATTTCCTCGGCAAGCCGGTGTCGGAGTTCATGACCCGCACGCCGAAGGTGGTGCGGGACGACGCCCTGGGCGTGGATGCGCTGCGCCTGTTCGAGGCGTACAAGATTGACGACCTGATCGTGGTGAACCGGCGCGGCCAGCCGGTCGGCATCGTGGACGGGCAGGACCTGCCCAAGATGAAGATCGTGTGAAGCCCCCCCTTCGCATCGGCATCGTCGGCCTGGGCGGCTTCGCCGGCTGGCACCACAACACCGTGGCCCGGCTCGAGGAGCGCGGCCACGCCCGGCTGGTGTGCACCTGCGACCCGCAGGCGGCCGAGTTCCTCCCGCAGATGCAGGCGCTGAAGTTTGCGCAGCGCGGCGTGGGCGTGTTTCCCGACTACCGCAGCATGCTCGCGGCCTGCCACGCGCAGCTCGACCTGCTCGTGGTGCCCACCCCGATCCAGCTGCACGCGGAGATGCACCGCGCGGGCGTCGAGCTCGGCCTGCCCGTGTACCTTGAGAAACCCCCCACCCTCGACTACCTCGAGCTTGAGGAGATGATCACGCGCGACCAGCTGGCGCGGAAGAGCTCGTTCGTCGGCTTCAATTTCATCATCGAGAAGCCGCGCCTCGCCCTGAAGCAGCGGATCATCGCTGGCGAGTTCGGCGCGCCGCGCGGCGCGACCCTGGTGGCCCACTGGCCGCGGCCCGCGGAGTATTTCCGCCGCAACACCTGGGCGGGCCGGCTGATGATGGGCGACCAGGTTGTGCTCGACTCCTGCTTCGGCAACGCCAACGCGCATTTCGTCCACAACCTGCTATTCTGGGTCGGCGGCCCCGAGCTCTACAGCTGGGCCCAGCCGGTCGCGGTGCGCGCCGAGCTCTACCGCGCCCACGCCATCGAGGGCGCCGACACGTTCTTTGTCGAGGCCGACACCACCTGCGGCGTCACCCTGCGCTTCGCGCTGTCGCACGCCTGCGCCGGCCCGACGACCCACGCCGAGACCGTGATCTTTGACCAGGCCACGCTCCGGTACGTGGTCGGCCAGCACGCGGAGATCCGCTGGAACGACGGCCGGTGCGAGCGGATCCCGCTCAGCGACTTTGACGGCGTGGCCGAGAACCACCTCGACTACTACCGCTACCTGCGCGGCGAGAGCGAGCGGCCGGCCACCACGCTGGCGGACTCCCGGCCGTTCGTCCTGCTGAACGACCTCGCCTACCTCTCGAGCGGCCGGATCTCGCCGTTCCCGGCGGCCCTCGTCAGCCACGTGCGCGACGAGAAGGAGCAGAAGGACTACCTCAGCGTGGCCGGCATGGCCGCGGCGCAGGAGAGCTTCCTCGCGCACGGGACCTGGCCGGGCACCACCGGCTGGGGCCGCGCGACCGGCGAGGTTGCCACGCCGGTGGACCTGCCGAAATTCCGCGACACCGTGCGCGCGCTGGCCGGACGCTAGCCGGTCCGGGCGCCGGGTTGGGGTTTGCCACCAAGTTCACGAAGGACACGAAGACTTCGGGACTTGGAGACACTCGGGCTCGAGGAGCTCTGGCTCACCGCGAAGGCCGCCGAGATCGCGAAGCCATGCTTGGCTTCGTGCGCTTCGTGCCCTTGGTGGCGATTAGCACTCCGACCGCCTCAGGGCAGAGCGGCGAGGAAGCGGATGAGATGGTCGACGTGCGCGTCGACGGTCACGCCGAGGTGCTCGCAGCCACGGTAGATTGTCGACCGGTCCACCTTGGCCGCGAACGCCGGCTCCTTGAGCTTCTTGCGGATCGAGCTCGCCTTCATCTGGCCGTAAGGCACGGGGTTCAGCTTCCGGTACGCGTAGAAGATGCCGCAGATCTCGTCGCAGGCCAGCAGCGCGGCCGCGAGCCGGGTGCGCGGCAGCGTGGCGAAGCCGTTGTAGCCGTACGCGTGCGCCTCGACCGCGTGGATCACCTCCTCGGGATAGCCCCATTCGCGGAACCAGCGCAGCGACTCCGCCGGGTGGGTCGCGGGATGCTGCTCGAAATCGAGGTCATGCAGCAGGCCCGTGACGTACCAGCGCTCCGGGTCCTCGCCCAGCTGCGCGGCGTAGCCGGCCATCGCGGTGGCCACCATGAGCGCATGGTGGCGCTGGTATTCGTCCCGCACGTGCTGCTCCAGCAGCCGTTGCGCGTCCTCGCGGTTGGGTAGGGCCATGGCGTGAGCCCGGATGGGCCGGCCGACAGCAGAGCGGATTGGCCCGAGTTGGTCAGCTAATTTCCGGCCCGGGCCCGCGGCGGCGGTTGGACACCGGCGCGCGGTGGTGTTTCTTGCTCCCGGTTCCCCACCTCCTGTAACCTCTCCACCATGCCCGTTCCGCCCTTTGTCTACCAGGACCCGTTCCCGCTCGGGCCCGACGACACCACGTACCGCCTGCTGTCCACGGAAGGCGTGAGCACCGCCTCGTTCGAGGGACGCGAGATCCTGAAGGTCGAGCCCGAGGCGCTGGCCTTCCTCGCGCGGCAGGCGATGCACGACTGCTCGTTCCTGCTCCGCCCGAAGCATCTCCAGCAGGTGGCCGCCATCCTCAAGGACCCGGAGGCATCGGCCAACGACCGGTACGTCGCGCTGACCCTGCTCAAGAACGCCGAGATCTCGGCCGAGGGCATCCTGCCGTTCTGCCAGGACACCGGCACCGCGATCATTGTCGCGAAGAAGGGCCAGCAGGTCTGGACCGGCGCGAACGACGCCGAGGCGCTGTCGCGCGGCGTGTACGAGTGCTACACGAAGGAGAACCTCCGCTATTCGCAGACCGTGCCGCTGGACATGTGGCGCGAGACGAACACCGGCACCAACCTGCCCGCGCAGATCGACGTTTATGCCACCGAGGGCGCCAAGTACGAGTTCCTGTTCGTCGCGAAGGGCGGCGGCTCGGCCAACAAGACGTTCCTGTTCCAGGAGACCAAGGCGCTCCTCAACCCGAAGAACTTCGCGAAGTTCGTCACAGACAAGCTCGGCTACCTTGGCACCGCCGCCTGCCCGCCGTACCACCTGGTGTTTGTCGTCGGCGGCACCAGCGCCGAGACCTGCCTCAAGACGGTGAAGATCGCCTCGACCAAGTATCTCGACTCGCTGCCGACGACCGGCAACGAGCACGGCCGCGCCTTCCGCGACCTCGCGATGGAGCAGGAGATCCTGAAGCTCGCCCAGCAGAGCGGCATCGGCGCCCAGTTCGGCGGCAAGTACTTCGCCCTCGACGTCCGGGTGGTCCGCCTGCCCCGCCACGGCGCCAGCTGCCCGGTGGGCGTCGGCGTCTCCTGCTCGGCCGACCGCAACATCAAGGCCAAGATCACCAGGGACGGGATCTTCCTCGAGCAGCTCGAGACCAATCCCGGCCAGTACATCCCCGCCGGCGAGCGCACCCTCAAGGGCGACCACATCGTCAAGATCGACCTCAACCGGCCGATGGCCGAGATCCGCGCCGAGCTGTCGAAGTATCCCGTGACCACGCGCCTGTCGCTCACCGGCCCGATGATCGTGGCCCGCGACATCGCCCACGCGAAGCTCAAGGAGCGCGTCGACGCCGGCCAGGGCCTGCCGCAGTACTTCAAGGACCACCCGGTGTACTACGCCGGACCGGCCAAGACGCCGAAGGGATATGCCTCCGGCTCGTTCGGCCCGACCACGGCGGGACGCATGGACAGCTACGTCGACCAGTTCCAGGCCCTCGGCGGCTCGATGGTGATGCTCGCGAAGGGCAACCGCAGCGCCCAGGTCACGAACGCCTGCAAGCAGCACGGCGGATTCTACCTCGGCAGCATCGGCGGCCCCGCGGCGATCCTCGCCAAGGAAAACATCCGCAAGGTCGAGGTGCTGGAGTACCCCGAGCTCGGCATGGAGGCCGTCTGGAAGATCGAGGTGGAGGACTTCCCGGCGTTCATCCTCGTCGACGACAAGGGCAATGACTTCTTCGTGAACGGCTGCGGCGCCTGCCTCCCCGCCAAGAAATAATCCGAGGATCCGCCTCTTCTTCGGCGTTCGGCGCGGCGCAATGCAGCGCCATCAATCCGCCCCCGGTCTCGTCATGCGCCGCGGATCCAGCACGCGGTCGAGCGTCGCGGCGTCGAGCAGCTTTCGCTCGAGCAAGACCTCGCGCAGCGTGCGGCCGGTGGCCAGCGCTTCCTTCGCCACGGCGGCCGCCTGGTCGTAGCCAAGGTACGGGTTGAGGGCGGTCACGAGCATCAGCGAGCGGTCCACCAGCTCACGGCAGCGTACCTCGTCCGCCGCAAGCCCAGCGACACATCGCTCGGCGAAGATCTTCGCCCCGTTGGCCAGCACCGTGACCGCCTCCAGCAAACAGTGCGCCTGCAGCGGCAGCGTCGCGTTGAGCTCGAAGTGTCCCTCCCGCCCCGCCGCCACGACCGCGTGCGCCAGGCCCTGCGCGTAGAGGCAGGCCTGCACGAGCATCTCGCTCATCACGGGATTCACCTTCCCGGGCATGATCGACGACCCGGGCTGCGTGGCGGGCAGGCGCAGTTCCCCCAGCCCGGCCCGCGGGCCCGATCCGAGCCAGCGAAGGTCGTGCGCGATCTTGGCCAGGGTGGTGGCGACGGCGGCCAGCTGGCCGGCGACCTCGACCGTGTCGTCGCGGGCGCCCTGGGCCTCGAAATGATTGGCCGCCTCGCGGAACGAGAGTCCCGTCGCGGCGCTGAGCCGGCGGCAGACGCGGGCCGCGAATTCCGGATGGGTGTTGAGCCCGGTGCCGACCGCGGTGCCCCCGATGGCCAGCTCGCCCAGGACCGATCCGGCGCGCCGGGTCCGCTCGACCGCCTTGCGCACCTGCGCGGCGTAGCCGGAGAACTCCTGGCCCAGCGTGAGCGGCGTCGCGTCCATCAGGTGGGTCCGCCCGATCTTGATGATCCCGTCGAATGCGGCGGCCTTCTGCTCGAGCCCGGCCGCGAGCTGCTCCAGCGCCGGCGCGAGCTGGTCGTGGAGCGCGACGGCCACGCTGACGTGGAGGGTGGTCGGAATGACGTCGTTGGATGACTGGCCGAGATTGACGTGGTCGTTGGGGTGAACCGGCCGGCGCGAGCCGATCGGCTGGCCGGCAAGCTGGCTGCAGCGATTCGCGATGACCTCGTTGGCATTGGTGTTGGTCGAGGTGCCGGAACCGGTCTGGAACACGTCCACCGGGAACTGCGCCGTCCAGCGGCCGTCGGCGACCTCGCGGGCGGCCTGCTCGACGAGCCCGGCCAGCTCCGGCGCGAGCCGGCCGAGCTCGGCGTTCGCCTGCGCGCAGGCCAGCTTGACCAGCCCGAGACTGCGGATGAAGGCCTCGGGCAGTGGCCGGCCGCTCACCGGGAAATTGAGCACGGCGCGCTGCGTGGACGCGCCGTAGAGCGCATCGTCCGGCACTGTCATTTCGCCCATGGAATCGCGTTCAGTCCTCATGCAGCGAAGGCTAGCCAGCCGGGGCGGAAACTCAAAAAATGAATCGGCCCGCCACCAGGGCGGGCCGGGGAAACCAGCAGAGACTGACTCAGCCTAGAAGCGGTAAGAGACCCGGTCGCCGCCGACATCGATGCGGCTCACGACATCGGACTCGGACAGCCGGCGCTCGGTCAGCCGGCGGGCGGCGTGGTCGTCCGTGCGCAGGGCCGAATCACCATTGACGGTGGCGGACGCGAGCCACGCGTTGCCGCCGAGGAGGCGGGAGCGGCGGGACTCACCCGGGACGTTGACCTGGGCCAGCGGCTCGCGGACCGGGCGGCTCTCGATGCCGCGGAGCGACCGGCTGAGCATCTGGTCGAGCTCGGGATCGGCGGCCTGGGCGGCGGCGAGATTCTCGGCGATGTAGCGCGCGGATGGGCTGACCTCGACCGGCACGACGTGCGAGACGGTTCCGACCGACGTGGATTCAGGCACCGTCACCGGCGCCGACGGCGCAGGGTTGGTGGCGGCCACGGTCGTCGCGGACTCGGTGATGGACATCGGCGCGCTGGCAGCGGGCACGGCTGACTCGCGGGCGGATTCAGCGGCCAGCGGGCTCGAAGCCACGGTCGCCACAGCCGGCTCGAACACCGGCGCACGCTCCACGGTGCGGTATTCGCTCACCATCACGAAAGTCACTGCCAGGATCGCAGCCGCGCCCACGGGCAGCTGGTAACGCGCCACGCGCGCCCCGACCTTGATGAACGGCGCCCACCACGGACGCGGCTCAACGATCGCCGCGAGCTGCTTCGCCCGCATGCCGCGCTGGAACTCGTCCCAGAACTCCGGGGGTGGCTGCTCGGCGCGCTTGACGCGCAGAAGGTCTTCCAAGGTAACCGTGACTCTGTGGGGATTCTCTTTCATCGACGGATGTAGGGCTGCAGCTCGGACTGGAGCAGCTGCTTCGCGTAATGCAGTCGCGAACGCACCGTGCCCACAGAGCAGTTCATTATTTCGGCAATCTCCTGATGGCTAAGACCATCAATCTCAAACAGAGTAATCACGGTGCGATGTGGGATAGACAATTTTTGCATCGCCTCGTTCAATTTTTCCTGAAGTTCCCGGGCGAAAGTCTCCCGGTCGGCTCCCGACTCATCTGTCAGTGCATTAATGACTTCCGATGAAACCTTGTCGTCCTCGTTGATCTTCTCGAAGCTGAAAAAGGTCCGCAACCGGTTCTTTCGCAGGTGAGTGAGGGTTGAGTTGACCGCGATCCGGTACAGCCAGGTAAAGAAGGTCGACTGGCCCTGAAACCGGTTGATCGACTGGAACGACTTGATGAAGGCGTCCTGAGTCAGGTCGGCGGCGTCCTCCCGGTTGGAGGTCAAATTGTAAACGACCGCATAGACCCGGTTGCGGTACTTGGTGACCAGCTGGTCGAAGGCCTCGACCTCGCCGGCCTGGACGCGACGCACGACCTCCATGTCCGAGTCGGCCTCGAGCTGACGCTCGGGGGACGCCACCAGCGTTTTGCCGAGGGTCTTGGCCGCATCCATGACGCCGGGAGAGTTAAATCGAATGGCCGCCGGGGCAAACGGAATTTCTTCCGGAAATGCCTAGGACACCGGGCGCAAGGCGGCCACCTGGGCCTGCAGGACGTCTCCCAGGCTGCGCAGGAGCGGGGTCGGCGGCTCGTTGGGCCACGGCTGGAGCGCGTCGGTTGCAAGCTTGACCTCGGCCATGACGGCCGAGGCGACGCCGTCGAAGATCCCGAGTTCCCGCATCTGCTGGAAGTGGAGACCGGTCTGGACCGGACGCTGGCCCGTGATCTCGGCCACGAGTTCGTCGCGCGCCGGGGCCGGCAGGCGGTCGAGCAGGAGGAACAGCGGGAGCGTCAGCTTGCCGCTGGCGAGGTCGGTGCCGAGGGTCTTCCCCACCCGCTTCTCCTCGCCGAAAAAATCCGCCAGGTCGTCGTAGATCTGGTACGCGATGCCGAGGTGGCGGCCGAAGCGGCTCGCGGCGTCGACGTAGCCCGGGGCGGAACCGGCCAGGCGCGCTCCGAGGAGACACGACACGTGGAAGAGCTCGGCCGTCTTGAGGTCGATGATCCGCTGGTAGTCGGCACGGGAAACATCCGCCGATCCGCGACGAAGAGTCTGCATGATCTCGCCGGACACCACGCGCCGCGTCGAGGCCGACACGGCCGAGCAGACTTCGTTGGTGGGAAATTGCGTCGCGAGATTGAGCGCGTGGGCGAACAGCGCGTCACCCAGCAGCACGGCCGCGGTGGAGCCAAACTCGCGCGTCGCCGTGCGGCGGCTGCGGCGCACCTCGGCTCCGTCCATGATGTCGTCATGCACCAGGGTCGCGAGGTGAACCAGCTCGACGACCGCGGCGACCCGGACAAGATCGGGCAGCACGACACCGGGACCGCGCCAACCGCTCAGGAACACGAGCGCGGGCCGGATCCGTTTGCCGGAGGTGTCGATGCAGTAGTCGGCCATCGCGCGAATCTCCGGCTCAAAGGCGGCCAGCTGCTCGCGCAGGAACCGGTCGAGCTCGGCCATCTGCGGCCCCAGCTGGCCGAACACGCTCGAAAAGGCATGCGCCTTCGCGGAAACCGGGTCAGCCTGGGAGGTTGCGCTCATGGAAGGAGCCCCACCCTAGACGGGAGCCTTCATCCTGCAAGCCCTGCCCATGGGCGCATCCGCGCAACGGCGGCAGGGCACCCAAGCACCAAGGCGTTGCCATGGCCGGCGCTGCAGCCGAGGACGGAAGAATCGCCCAGCCAGCGCACGGGTGACGATGCGCTGCATCGGACGGATGGGGTGATACAAAAAACCGCCGCAGGCCAAGGCCTGCGGCGGTGATGAGTTTGGACGAGAGTGAAGTCGGCTAGTTCGACTTCTTCTGCATCTTGGCGTTCTCCTCCGCGATCCGGGCGTTGAGGTCGGAAACGGCCTCCGCGTCCTGACGGCGCTGGCGAACCACGCCGACCTGTTCCTGCAGCGCATTCTCCTCGTCGGAAACCTGGTAGTGCTTCCCGAGGATGTCGCGGGCGGTGAGGTCGAGGTTGTTGATCTGGTCACGCGAGAGCACGGTGTCGTACTTCATCTTGCTCGGCTCGAGCACGCTGGCGGTGATGAAGATCACGAGGTTGACCTCGCTGGTGACATCCTTGGTCGTCTTGAAAAGGTTACCGAAGAGCGGAATATCGCCGAGCAGCGGGACCTTGGTCTGCGTGCGGTTCGTGGTCGTGTCAACGAGACCGCCGATGGCCGCCGTCTGGCCGTCACGCAGGATGATGTTCAGGTCGCCCTCGCGCTTGTCGATATCGTAGAACTTGTTTCCGGAGTAGTCCTTCTCGGCGAAGACGCTGCTCTTGGTGGGCTTCACCTTCAGCGCGATCAGCTTGCTGCCGGTGATCTGGGGCGTGACCTCGAGGCTGATGCCGACGAACTTGATGTCGCCCGCGGTGGCCGTCGTGACCGGCGAGCTGCCGGATGTGACGGTCGTGATCGTGACCAGCTGCAGATCGCGGCCGATCTTGATCTCGGACTTGCTGCCATTGATCGCGACGATCGTCGGGTTCGTGACCAGGCGGACATTCGTCGAGGCGTTCAGGATGTTCAGCAGCGCGCTGAAATCCTTCTGGTTGAAGACCGCCGTCGGGGAGCCGCCGGCGACCGCACCATCACCAAGAATGAACGGGAAGGGAGTAAGGGCATTCGGCTGGGTCAGCGGCGTCGCGAGACCGGTACCACCCTGAAGGCCCGTCTTCGTGTTGTTGTAGCCCATGGCGACCTCACGGTTCTTGGTGTTGTCCTTCGAGATTTCGACAAACTTGGTCTCGATGACCACCTGCTTGGGCTCGACGTCGAGCTTCTTGATCATCTCGCCGATGCGGGCGATCACGGTGGACTGGTCGGTGACGATGAGCTCGTTGGAGAGTTCGCTGTTCACGACCGAGCCGCCCTGCTGGCCGGCCTGGCCGCCCTGGCCGTTCGGGCCCGGGTTCACCGGATCCTTCTTCGGCGTGAGCATGGGCATGATGAGCGGAAGGATCCTCGAGGACGAGACGTTCTCGAAACCGAACGTCTTGGTGACATACGGCTCCTCCTGCAGGTCCTTGTATGCGACGACCTTCACGATGCCGTCCTTCTCGATGAACGTGTAGTTCACCTGCTTGAGCACGACCTCGAAAATCTGGCGCCACGAGACGTCGCGGAGCTTGATCGAGGCCTTGCCCTGCAGCGAGTCGGGCATCACGAGGTTGAGCTCGAAGAGGTCGGCGACATTGCGCAGGATCTCACGGATGTCGGTATCCGGGAAATCGACCGACAGCGTTTCCTTGCTGTCCTTGGATTTGGCCACGACGGGAGCGGGCGGGGCATCGGCGTCCTTGATCACCGCCGCTGGTGCCTGGTCAGCCGCCGGCGTCGCCTTCTCTGCCGCAGGCGCCGCAGGGGTCGATGAGGGAGCCGACTGGCCCCGGGCGGTCGCGAGCACCGCGGTAGCGAGCAAAACGGACAATAGCAGCGTACGGTTTCTCATGGGGTCTTTCCTGGTTTGATTGGTCTGGTAATTTCCTCGCGGTTGAGACGCAGAGTGAAGTTGGTGGCGTCGATAGCAGTGAGTTCGAGCGTGCAGTCCAGTCCTTCGTAGTTGACCGTGAGCTTGTCGCCCACTTTGAGCCGCTTTTTACTAAACTGTAGGTAGTGTTCGCCGCCGAAAAAGAAGGTGCCTGAGGGGGTGATCTTGGAGGCGATGGCCGCAAGCAGTTCGCGGTCGCCCGAGGGTTTGGCGGGGCCCGCCGCCTGGCCGGCGGCGCCGGTCTTCTCGCCGGTCGTGTCGCGATCGAAGCCCGGCGGGCTGAATGGTTGCGGCAGGGTATCCGGCAGCGCGGCCGGGTTCTCGGCCTTGGCCATGTTGGCCGCGGCCTCGACGGCCTCGCGGCGAACGTCGACGGTCGCGAGATCGGACTCGGGTGCCTTGCGGGTCGGCGCCGCCTTGGCCGTCACCACCACGGCGGAGGCGAGGCCGAGCAGGGCCAGGAGAATGCAGCGACGCGGGTTCATGGCTGGCCGAGAAGTTCGAGGCTGAGGTTGAGCATCAGCTCGCCCGTGCTGCGGTCCTTGTTGGTCGAGCCGGCGAGGCTGATGCTGGCCGAGATGATCCGGCTGAAGCGCTGGCCGCTCTCGATCCGGCGCAGGAAGTCGATCAGGTGGTTGTAGTCGCCGCGGGCGGCCACGAAATACCCGACCGGGAAGTAATTTGCCTTGGCGGCGGTCCGGGCGGTCATGACCGCCGGCGGGACCGGGCTCTGGCGAATCTCGACCAGCTTGATGCCGGTGTCAGCCTCGAGCTTGTAGAAAATCTGCTGGTTCTTCGCGAGCTCGTCGGGACGCACGAGGCGGGTTTCGATCTGCTGCCGCGAATTCGACAGCGCCGTGAGCTGCTCGGGCAGCTGCACGCCGTTCTTCAGGTTCGCGTCAATGCGTTCACCCAGCGCAATCTTCTCCTCGAGCACCCGCTCGGCGTCGGCGACATAGTCACTGCGGAAATAGATCCCGACGCCCAGCAGGATGGTCAACACGCCGCAGGCGACGCTCACCGGCTGCGCCTTGACGAATCCGATCAGTTTTTCGTTGGAGATCATTTCTTGCCTCCTTTGGCCGCGGCAAACTTGAAGAAGAGCTGCAGCGAGAGGCGCCCGGTCTGGGGGTCGCGCGCGACGCCGGCGCCCGAGTAGGCGATTTCACTGAAAAGGCCCGAGAGTTTCTTGTCGGCGCGCAGCTGGTCGAGATAGGCCGTGGCGTAGCCGGTGGCCTCGTCCGGGGTGCCCTTGACGGTGCCGCGCAGGGTAATGCCCTTCTCGCCCTGCTCGTAGCTGTCGAACGCAATCTGCGGAGGCAGCGTCTCGCCGAGGTACATCAAGACGGGCGTGACCGGCGGCTTGGACTCCACGAATGCGTTGATCTCGGCGACCTTGCCCTGCTCGTCCTTGAACTTGCCGTACATCGCGACGAAGCGGTCGCTGTCCTTCTTGTCGCGGTCAATCTGGGACTGCCAGTCCGCGATCTGGCGGTTGAGATTGTGGAGCTTGTACTCCTGGAACGCGAACCACAGCAGGACGCCGACCGTGATGAAGAGCGCCGCGCCATTGACGAAGAACGAGGTCCGCACGACCTTCGTGTCGGGCAGCTTGGCCACGTTCCGGAGGTTCGGATGCCACGGGCGGAAGGCCGCGGCCCCGGTCCCGGCGTCAGTCTTTTTTCGCAGGAGCGACAGCATTTGAATCGATTGGTTTGTTTCCCATCAGGCTGACCAGACCCAGCCAGCTGGCATCCAGCGGGCCCTTCAGCGCGCCATCGGCGATCGTGACCTGCCGGGCCTGCAGCCAGGGCGCGAGGTCGAGCTTCGTCGCCGAAATGCCCAGGGCCCCGGCGATGGCGCCCTCCAGCCAGCCCAGCTTCTCGGGCACCAGCGTGCACAGCACCTGGCTGACCGACTGCCCCGTCTGGACCTCGTAGAATCCGATCGACGACTGAAGTTCCTTCAGGAGCCGCTTCACCAGCAGCGGGCCCATGCCCGTGAAATTGAAGGTGTTTGAATAGAAAAGCTTCTTGGCCGACTCCTCGTCCTTCAGGTTGAGCTCCTTCTGCACGATCGGAATCATCGCGTCCAAGCCCTGCGGGATCAGGCGCGAGGCTTCGACGCCGGCCGCCGACACGATGTAGGTGTGGGTCGTGTCCGTGCCGACCTCGAGCACCAGCGTCGGGGCCTTCGATTTCGTGAAGGCCAGATAATCGACCAGCCCGCCCAGGACCGAGACGGTGCCGAGTTCCAACGCATCCGGAAAGAATCCGCTGGAGAGCAGCTGGTCCTGCACCGCGACCACGTCATCCGACGGCAGGCCGCAGAACAGCACGTCCTTCTGGACCGCGTTCGCAAAGTCATAGTCCGAGCCATCCACCGCATTGATGATGTGGATGGTGTACTTTTCCGGATCGACGCGGAACTGGGTCGAGAAGAGCTCCGGCAAGTAGGCCGGCTCCTTCAAGCGCTTGAGCTCGAGCGACGCCCGGCGGATGAACCGCTTTGCCGGGTAGGTTGCGCAGCAGGCATTGAGGAACCCGCTCGGGTTGTTCTTGGGCTGGATCACCGCCAGCGCCTCGCTGAGCGCACCTTCGTCACCCACCGGGCAACGACGCAGTTCCTCGATCACCATCGGCGCGACCGGCGACGAGGTGCGGGCGAGCGTGACCGCATGGTCGGTCACCTCGACGAAGAAACCTTTTGGCTTAGAGGAGAAAAACATGCGGCAAATTTCGCTACCGTCAGGGGGCTTGGACCAGTGCTGGGGTTAACACTCTACCAATTTTGCGGAAGTATAATGGCCACACGCCAAAACATTGCGTCGAGGTGTGAAGCAGGGACGTAGGCTCTAGGTATTTTTACGCCATGACAAGCCTATTCCCCCGCCTCAATCGCTGCGGTTCAGCCATTTACCTTTTTATTAAGGGTTCGGCCCCGGCAAGGCTTAGCGATTTCCCGGCGATCTCGGCACCTGGCTGGAGGCCAAATCCGGCCTGAT
>JAFEGX010000089.1 GCA_018239675.1 Verrucomicrobiota bacterium | reverse complement strand
GCCTTGCCGATCACGGCCACGCGAAAACCCTCCGCCCGCGCCTGGCGGGCCGCCGGCAGCGAGCGCACGTAGCGGTCGAAGATCGCGGCATTGGCCTCGAGTTCCGCCGGCCCGATCCGCCCACCCGCCAGGTCGTCGAGATTGGCGGCATGGAAGAGCGGAGCCGAGGCCAGTGACCGCACCGTCACGTGGCCGTCCCGGTGGTCGGCGCTGGCGTAGACCTGGTGGGAGGCGTACAGGCGTTTGAGCGCGTCCTGGTAGGCCGGCGTGTGGGGCACGGCGCCCACGGGACTGTGCTCGATGAGGTCGAGCACGGTTTGGTCAAACTGCGCGTGCGGATCGTGGGACATGAGAGGAAGCCGGAGGATCGGTCAATCGCCCGCGTATCCGGGGATCAGCGTGAGGTCGACCGGGTCGATCAGGTCGGGCGCCATTTGGGCCTTGGCGTACTGCTCGTAGACCCGCTCGCGGATGAAGATGTCGAACAGGTCCGGGTCGATGTGCCCATTGACCTTCATCTGGCCCAGGATCAGGAGGGCCTCGGCGAGCGTCTTGCCGCGCTTGTAGGGCCGGTCCGGCGCGGTGAGCGCCTCGAAGATGTCCGCGATTCCCATGATCCGGGCCTGCACCGACATCTGGTCGCGGGTCAGGCCGCGCGGATAGCCCTTGCCGTCCATCCGCTCGTGATGCCCGCCCGCGAACTCCGGCACGCGCCGCAGGTGCCGCGGCCACGGCAGCGCCTCGAGCATCTTGATGGAGACCTCGACGTGGTGATTGATGATCCGTCGC
The DNA here is from genome assembly GCA_018239675.1 of Verrucomicrobiota bacterium. Taxonomy (GTDB): domain Bacteria; phylum Verrucomicrobiota; class Verrucomicrobiia; order Opitutales; family Opitutaceae; genus Opi-474. Next base: position 5,482 of record JAFEGX010000089.1, on the reverse strand, counting down.
TCGGCCGCGTTGAGCGTGCCGGAGTAGATCGTGAGATTCTCCACCTCGTCGGGCGACAGCAGCTCGACCTTGTCGCCATGGGCGTTCCGCCACTGGTACCGGTGCGCGATCGCGTGGACGCGGTCGCGGTCGGTGGTCTTCATCGTCTCGCCGCCGACATTGCACGCGCGGAGGAACCGGCGATCGTCCTCGGCGTGGGTGATGAAGTGGTGAAACTCCTCGTCGATCGCGAAGATCTCCTCCTCGGTCTGGGCCTTGGCCCGGGCGCGCAGCGCGCGGATCTCGGCGTCGCGCTTCACGATCTCGAAACGCGTCTCGATCACCTCGATCCGGTCGAAGATAGTCTGGAGCTTGGTGGCCTTGTCGACGACGTGCACCGGCGTCGTGATCTTGCCGCAGTCGTGCAGCAGCGCCGCGATTTCAAGCTCGTAGCGGTCCTGCTCGGACATGCGCCACCCGGCCAGCGGGCCGCGCTCGGTCCGGTTGACGGCCTCGGCCAGCATCATCGTGATGACCGGCACGCGGGCGCAGTGGCCGCCGGTGTAGGGCGACTTCTCGTCGATCGCCTGGTTGATGAGCTTGACCAGCGACTCGAACAGCTGCTCGAGCTGGAGGATGAGGAGGCGGTTCGTGAGCGCCACCGCCGCCTGGGACGCAAGCGATTCGACCAGGCGCTGCTCGGTCGGGGCGAACGGCACCACCCGGCCGTCCGCCCGGTCCCGGGCGTTGATCAGCTGGAGCACGCCGATGATCTCGCCCTGGTGATCCTTCATCGGCACGGCCAGCAGCGAGGTCGAGTGGTAGCCGGTCCGCTGGTCAAAGGCCTTGGTGCCGCTGAAGTCGAAACCCGAGCTGTCGCGGTAGGCGTCCTCGATCGCGACGGTGCGATCCCTCAGCACGGCGTAGGCCACCACCGTCGAGAGATTCTCGCGCCCGCCAGCCTCGTACAGCTGGATCGGGGCAAAGCCCGGCTTCAGGCCGGTGGTGCCGCCCAGCGCGAGTTGCAGGGAGTCGCTGCGCACGATCTCGAAGGTCAGGCGGTCCCGGCTGTCCTGGTGCCGCCGGTAGAGCGTGCCTCCGTCGGCGTGCGTGATCTTCATCGCCGCGAGCAGGATCTTCTCGAGCAGGCGGTTGAGGTCGCGCTCCTGCGACAGCGCGATGCCGATCTCGTTGAGCTCGGTCAGCCGGCGGAAGGGATCCGCGGCGCTGCTCGCATCAGTCTGGCTGGCGGGACCCTCCATCCCCGGGAGCATGAACACAGGACCCCCGCGGGATCAAGCCCGCCTCCCAGCCCCCGGCGCCGCCGCGCTCAGTCCTCGAAATCCCGCACGCTCAGCGACTGGCCGTTGTGCTTGGGGCCGAGGCTGAGGATGAAGGGGGCGGCCTTCTTCGCCCACGCCTCGGCCTTCGGATACGAGCCGGCGCCATCGGACCAGGCCTGGCGGAGCATGTCGGTGTCGATGACGCCCGGGTTGAGCGGGATGGCGGCCATGCCCTCGGGCAGTTCCGCGGCCAGGGCCTTCGTCAGCCCCTCGACGGCGAACTTGGTGGCGCAGTAGGGCGCGACGTCGCGGGCGACGCTGCGGCCCCAGCCCGAGCTGAGATTGACGATGACCCCCTTGCGGGCGGCGACCATGGCCGGGACGAAATGGCGGATCACGTTGGCCACGCCGCGCACGTTGACGTCGACCACCTTGGTGAATTCGCGGTCGTCCTGCTCCCAGAGCGGCGACAGGCGGTTCATGAGACCGGCGTTGTTGACGAGGAGATCCGGCGGGCTGCCGGCCTCGAGAACCTTGGCCGCCCACAGCGCGACCTTGCTGTCCTGCGCCACGTCCACGACCGAGAAATCGTGGGGCGCCTCGTACTTCATCCGCAGGTCGAAGATGGCCTCCCCGCCCCGCCCGCAGCCCAGGACGGTGTGACCGAGCCGGATGAATTCCTCCGCCAGCGCGCGACCCAGGCCGCGCGTCGCACCGGTGATGACGATCTTCATGGGTGCAGAGTAGCGAGCAGCGGGCAGCGCGGAGCGAGTAGATTCGGAGGACGGCGTGCAGGCACGCCGTCTGGTAACAGGGGGCAAGGAACAGGTATCAGGAAGTCAGCGCGCGGCGCGCCCCAAAAGGCTACCGCCCGTGCCCCGAAGCGGGTTGCGCAGGCGGCCTTCGCCCCCTACCCTGATACTTGGACCCTGCTCCCTGCCCCTTGACGCGCGGAGCGCGTCAGCGGCTTTGGAGGCTGAACTTGTTCAGGCCGGTCTTCCGGCAGGCGTCCATGACGAACGTCAGCTTCTTCAGCTGGGTGGTTTCGTCAGCCTTGATGAGGACCGGGATGTCCTTGTCGACGTTGCGGACCTCCTCAAGGAGGCGCAGCAGCGACTCGTCGGAGACGTTCTTGCCGTTGAAGGAGACGACGCCGTCCTTGTCGATGCCGATGGTGACGGTGCCCTTGAACTCGTTCTTGCCCGCGGTCTCGACCTTCGGGAGCGTGATATTGAGCGTCGCGGCTGACTTGAACTGCATCGTGACGAACGCGAAGAAGATCAGCATCACGAGCACGTCGATCAGCGGCACGAGATTCATCTCGGGCCGTTTGCGGCGCTTCTGGTAGAGCACGCTCATTTCCGCCCGCGCTGGATGATGCGCTCGAGGAGCACGTCGAGCTGGGCGGCATAGTTCTCGATCTTGCGCTGGAGGTAGCCGCTGCCGACGAGGGACGGGATGGCGATGGTTAGGCCGATGACGGTCGCGGACAGCGCGAGGGCCACGCCCTTGGTGAAGTTGACGGGATCCGGGAGGCCGGTGTCGGGCGCGATCTGCGAGAACACCTGAAGGAGGCCGGTGACGGTGCCGGTGAGGCCGATGAGGGGCGCCGCGGCGTAGATGATGTCGAGGTACGGGATGCCGCGCTCCATGCGGTTGATCTCGAGGCGCGTGAACGCCTTCACGGCGTCCTCGTCGTGCTTGTGCTCCTCGGCGAAGTCGACGATCCGCGCGAGCACGCTGTGCCGGCCGCCGACCAGGGGCTTCCCGGCCACCACGGCGTCCACGAGATCGTGGGGCATCACGGCCGCCTGGCGCAGCGCGAATGCGCGCTCGCAGATGATGAACACCGCCGCAGCGGAGCAAAGGGCCAGCGGGTAAATGAGGAGGCCCGCGCCCTTGAACACCTCGATCATCGCAATAAGCATGGGAAAAGTCCCCATTGAGACGCCGGAACCCTCCACAAAGTTCAACTTCTTTTTGGTGGACCGCCCGATACGGCAGCCGCCCGGCGGTCGCCGCCACGGCGTCCCGGCCGTCCAACAGCTCCCCGATCGGGTCCCACCGGCCGTTCACCAGGGCGTCCCGGGCGGACTCCCGCATGGTCAGCGGCGCCTCCTGTCCGGCGAAGCGGATCCGGCAGCTGACCAGGTCGACCGTGACCTCGGTCGCCGGGTTCGCCTGCACCGCCGCCGCGATCCGGGCGATGTCCTCCCGGGTCGCGCTCACGCAGGCCAGCCCGATCGTGGTGGAGTTGCCGAAGAAGATCTCGGCATAGCCCTCCGCGACCACCGCCTTGATCCCGAACTTCTGGATCGCCTGCGGGGCGTGCTCGCGCGAACTCCCGCAGCCCAAATTGGCCCCGCTGAGCAGGACCGACGCACCCTTGAACCGGGGATCGTCCAGCGGATGGGTCCGCCCCGCGTCGGCCTCGGCCTGGCGCGCGTCGGCAAACAGGCCGGCCCCGAGACCGTCGAAGGTCACGGCCTTCAGGAAGCGGGCCGGGATGATCCGGTCGGTGTCAATGTCGTGGCCCAGGACGGGCACGGCCCGGCCGGTGATCGTGGTGATGTTCGCGAGAGGCATATACTCGAAGGGAGGAGTTGGGAGATGGGAGGTGGGAGATCGAAACTCGAATCGCGGAATGCGGGACTCGGCTTTGGGATCCGGGCTAAAGCACCAAGCTCAGGCCTTGACGCCGAAGACTTCCCGCGCGTCGGCCACCGTGCCGGTGACTGCCGCGGCGGCGACCATCAGCGGGCTCATGAGCAGGGTGCGGCCGGTCGGGCTCCCTTGCCGGCCCTTGAAGTTGCGGTTGGACGAACTCGCGCAGAGCTGGTCGCCCACGAGCTTGTCGGGGTTCATGGCGAGGCACATCGAGCAGCCCGCCTCGCGCCATTCAAAGCCGGCCTCGCGGAACACGCGGTCGATGCCGAGCTCGGCGCAGATCCGGCTCACGAGCTGCGAGCCCGGGACGGCAATGGCCTTCACGCCGGCCGCGACCTTGCGGCCGGGCAGGTACCGCGCGACTTCCTTGAAATCCGAGAGGCGCGCGTTGGTGCAGCTGCCGAGGAACGCGACGTCGATCTTCGTGCCCTGGATCGGCGCGCCGGCCTTCAGCTTCATGTAGGCCAGCGCCTCCTCGATGCCCGCCTTTTCGTCACCCGCGGCCTTCGCCGGATCGGGCACCGGCTCGATGACCGAGATCGCCTGGCCCGGATTGATGCCCCACGTGATGGTCGGGGCGATGTCCTCACCCCGGAAAGTGACCACGTCATCGTAGCGGCAACCGGGTTCGCTCGCCGTCGCCCGCCAGCGCACCACGGCCTCGTCCCACGCCGCGCCCTGCGGCGCGTAGGGCCGGCCCTTGAGGTAAGCGAAGGTGGTCTCGTCGGGATTGACATACCCGACCCGCGCCCCGCCCTCGATCGACATGTTGCAGACGGTCATGCGCTCCTCCATCGAGAACCGGTCGAACACCTCGCCGCCGTACTCGTAGGCGTAGCCGGTGCCGCCGTTCACGCCGAGGGTCCGGATGAGGTGGAGAATGACGTCCTTGGCATAGACGCCGGGCCGGAGCCGGCCGGTGACATTGATCCGGCGCACCTTGAGGCGGCCGAGGGCGATGGTCTGGGTCGCCAGCACGTCGCGGACCTGGCTGGTGCCGATGCCGAGCGCGATCGCCCCGAACGCGCCGTGGGTGCTCGTGTGGGAGTCCCCGCAGGCGATCGTCGTGCCCGGCTGCGTGATGCCCTGCTCGGGTCCCACCATGTGCACGATGCCCTGGCGGCCCGAGGCGAGGTCGAAATACGTGATGCCATGCTCGCGGCAGTTCCGGCGCAGCTCCTTGATCATGGCGTCGGCCAGCGGGTCGTGGAACGGCTCGGTGCGCTGGTCCGTCGGCACGATGTGGTCCACGGTGGCGAACGTGCGGTGCGGCATCGCGACCGGCAGGCCGAGGTCGCGGAGCATGCCGAACGCCTGCGGGCTGGTGACCTCGTGGATCAGGTGGGTGCCGATGAGGAGCTGGGTCTGCCCGTTGGCGAGCGTGCGCACGGTGTGGGCGTCCCAGACTTTCTGGAAAAGGGTCTTGGCCATGGTGAGGCCCTCAGCCTACCAGAGGGTTGCCATGCCGGGAAATACTTTGTTGGGTGCCTGTGATGCCTCGCGAGTATCAATATCCCTTTGAACTCCGCCACCTGGTCTATTTCCGCGAGGTG
>JAFEGX010000088.1 GCA_018239675.1 Verrucomicrobiota bacterium | reverse complement strand
GAGTAGGGCGGATATCGCGCCGAAGGAGGCAACTAGAACAATTTTCTTCATCTAGATTTCCTAACCGGGTTATTCCCCTCAGGTCAGTGAGGCAATTCGAGACGCCGCAGGCTGGGGCGCCTGCGATTTGACGGACCAGATTCCCAGACCACCTTGCGCGTACGCGCATGAAAACCTCGATCCTGATTGTCCTCCTGGTGCTTTCGATTTCCGCCAGCGGTGTGCTCTGGCGGCGGGTGACGGCGCTGGAGAAACAGCTGGCGGCCCAATCCGCTGATTATCCCTTGGGCGAGATGATGGGCTACATGCAACGCTACGCGGACAAGCTCTGGTATGCGGAGGAGGCCGGCAACTGGGAGCTGGCCGAGTTTTACCGCGGCGAAATCGCCGAAATCGCCGAGGGCATCAGTCAGGCGCATGTCACCAAGGACGGCGCGGAGGTCAGCAAGATGATCGGCGAGATGCTGCCGCCGGCCATCGAGGAAGTAACCAAGGCGGTGGCGGCCCGTGACTCCGGCCAATTCCGCCGCAGCTATCAGTCAATGGTCACCACCTGCAACGGCTGTCACGAGGCGACGAAGCATGACTTCATCCGGATTTCGATTCCGGCCGGTTCACCGCTGCACTGGAACCAGGCTTTCTCGGTCAATCCGACCAGCAAGTGATGATGGGATCGGTCGTGGGTCGTTAGAATTGCGCAGCGGTGAAGGGTCGATTCGCGAGCCGGTCTCCACCGCGAAGAACGCCAAGCACGCGAAGGCTCCGGTGTGAGGGTGCAGGGTGTGCTGCGTGGCGGCACCCGCGCTGTCACCCAGGTCGGACGCGTTGGCGGTTTTTTAGGGCACCTTTTCCGGGTTGTGGCCGCAAGGATGCGCAAGATCTCACCGCCGCAGCAGGGCGCCGGAAGACAAGAGTAATTCGAGGCCTACGATCCCACCAAAACCAGATTTGGATCGATCTGCGCCTCTTGCGCTTTCTTGCGGCGATACCTTTGACCAAACGCCCTTAGTGGTGCGGGCCCTTGCCGCGGCCGCGGTCGTGTTCGTCGCGATCTCTGCGATCGTCACGGTCGTTGTCGCGGCGGCGGTCATGGCCGTCCTTGAACTTCACTTTGGCAAAGTAGTTCGTCGGGTAGTAGGCGAGGACCTTGTCATGGTACAGGTAGGGACGGTCGGTCTCGAGTTTTAGCGAGACAGCCCGGTTGAAGTCCACGCGGATGCCGTCGGGCAGCCGGGCGCCCACGCGCCAGCTGCCGCCCTCGAGATAGAACCACACGTGGTCAGACGGACGATAATAGACGTCGCAGCCGGGGTAGTAATAGTAGGCGCGGCTGCGGCGGTACCAGTGCGTCTCGGTCCAAGGGGGCGGCGCGGCCGGCCCGGGTTGTTCCATGACGACCACTTCCGGTGGCGGCGGGGGCAGGACGCGGCCGAGGCGGATGTCGGCTGAGACGTTGACCTCGATTTGCGCCCGGGCCGCGGGCGTGATGCTGGCGGTGGCGAGGGTCAGGAGCAGGAGGAGGCGTGAGTTCATGCGCGCTTGGACACCGGTTGAGGGTTCAGGTAACAGGTCGGTCGGCATTTTCCCAGAGCGCGCGTGATTTTGGAATAAGGGGAAGGCCCCAATTCGAGTGGGGATTGGCTGGGGCCCGCGCGCACTTCCAGGGAGAGGTGTGGCCGCAAGAAAGCGCAGACGGCGCAGAGCAAACCGTTCTGGTGCTTGGCCGGAATCAGTGGTCGAGCGGCGAGGAAACGAGGGTCGAGACGCTGGAGGCCAGCCCTACCGCAGGGCAGCCCCGCTTGTAATGTTCACCTAAGCTTTGGCCATTCGACTCGTCGACACTCGTTTTTCGACGGCCAGGTTCCGGCTTGGCCCACGGAACACTCGGGCTGGTCGGGCCCCTTCCCCTCGCGATCGGGATGACGGATCAATTCACTTCTGAATCAGGGCAGAAAGTAGATTTCCACCAGCCCGTTTCCAGGAACCGTGGCTGTCATGTTGGCCGAATATACGCCCGGCGGCAGTTCAACCAAGACGCACCGATCTCCGTCGCCGCTGTTCAGGGGAAACGCCCCGCAAAGGGCGAAGAGCTGGTTGAAGGTTGCGACCAGGTTCGAAGCCGCAGTCCAATCGACGGTCGTGATGGGTTCTCCGGTGGAGTCGTAGAGCGAGAGCTGGAGTTGGGCCGCGGTATTGGTCAGGCCGTACTTCGCCAGGGTGGGGCCGATCGCCCGGACCAAGACGAACCGTGCACTCGGGCCGGGAATGACAAATCCCGCAATCGTGGCTCCGGCGGTCGAGACCCAGGTTCTCGTCGAGAGATTGAGCGGCCCAGTCCCGAACTGCGAAGACCGCAATCGGAATGCGCCGTAACCCATCGCAGATCCTGCGGGGTCCGTCATGGTACCGGAGACGGCGTCGGTGAATAACAGCACCTCGCCAACACTGTATGAGCCGTCATCTTGCCGAAAGAGCAGGCGGGCGGTGTTGCTGGAGTCCTTGATGTAGAGGTAGGGATAGCCGGAGCGCGTCGGCCCTGGGCCGATGAGCGAACGTCCGGTCCCGGATCCCCGGTACCAAGTGCGGGAGAGATCGACGCACGTGCCATCCGCGCGATACCAGGTGGATCCAACCGTGCTCATATGGTCCGCCATCGGGGAGTAAACATCGTACGTCAGCACCTGGTCGGCCAACGTATCGGGTGCTTGGGCCTGCGAGCCAGGGACCGCTGCAAGGAAACCGACAACCGCCAGTGCCAGGGGTCGAAGTCTCATGATGATGGAATTACCGCCGGTGTGGGCTGCTGTTCATATGACCGCCGACCGGGCAAGACCCGCCATCGCGAAATGGTCACTCCATCGCCGGATTTTGCGGGCGATCGTAGCGCGCCTTGCCACCGGCGACCGGGATCATCCGCGCGTTCTCAACAAGAGGGTGGAGCCGCAAGGAAGCACGCGACGCGCAGAGGGATCCGATGGCAGAGTTCCCTCGGTTCTGCTCGGGCTGACGGCCAGGTGGCTACTCGGTCGGGCCGACTGGGCCGGAGCTAGGGCGTTTGCTTGGGATCGGACGGGGCGGCGGCCAGCGGGCCGGAAACTTCGCTGGCGGCCCGGAATATCCTCTGACCTTCGGGTGACATGCCGTGGGTCAGGCGGATTTTCAGGTGTCGCTCGAGATACTCCTCGAGCGTGATCCACTCGTCGCCGTCGCGGATCTTCTGGGTCCAAGAACACACGGTCTGGAAGGTACCCTCCATTGCGCGGACTTCGGCGGTGGCGGCCTCGACTCGTTGCAGGGCCTCCTGTTTCTCGGCAGCGTGAAGCCGGGCGACCGCGAGTGCGGAGTGGAGCCGGGCCGTGAGGTAGGCCACGAGCGCGTAGGCGAAGGCATGCATGCCGATGTTCCAGTACCGGAAAAACGGTTCCGAGTACGGATGGGCCGTCCGGTAGTCGGCCACGGACCAGCAAACGATCGAGCATAAGGCGCACGCGGCGCCGCCCCAGCGTCCCAGCATCCAGCCGCCGAAGACGATCGGCACGTAGTACAGCGCCGTCAGGTTCAGCTCATAGGTCGTGGTCCAGTCGGCGGCCGCCAGCAGGGCGAGCAGGCCGAAGCTGGCAATCCAAGCGAGCGCTTTCATGCCTCATCACTATCGCATGGGCGCATCCGACTCAACGCCGGACGTGGGGCATTTTGAAGACCCAGGGCGCACGGCGGAGACACCGAGGCTCAGCGAGACGGTGAATCGGTTTCATGTCATGGGTTGTCCGATTCCCCGGTGACTCCCGAGCAGTCCCAGTCATGGGCTCCCCGTCTGACGGCTTCCTTCCGGGCAATCCGTGCGTTCCGTGGGTAATCGCGACTTGGCCGATTCACGGTTCGCCACGACGACCAGACGCGTGAATGCAAAAACGCCAGGGACGGCTGGGCCGTCGCCTGGCGGGAGGGTCTCGGAAGGTCCGTCGGGATCAGGACGCGGGCTTGGAACGGTCCGGCCACGGCGGCGGGGGCGGGAGGCCCTGCGGGTGGGTGGCCAGCTCGGCGAGAATGACCTCGATGGCCTTGTCGAGCTGCTGGTCGTCACCGCGGTTTTCCCGGGCCGGGTCGTTGTCGACATAGATGTCGGGATCGACGCCGTGGCCCTCGATGATCCACTGCTTGCCGTCCTTCGAGTACGGCGCGAACTCCGGCTTGTAGAGCTCGCCGCCATCGGTGAACGCCAGGCTGCCGGAGATGCCCACGACGCCGCCCCAGGTGCGCTTGCCGATGAGTTTCCCGAGGCCGAGCTCGTGGAAGCGGTACGGGAACAGGTCGCCGTCGGACGCCGAGTACTCGTTGATCAGCGTGACCTTCGGGCCGAGGAGCAGCTGCGCCGGGTTGGTGGCCGGCGTGCCGTTGCGGCGGACATTGATCATGACCAGCTCGCGCTGGAGTCGCTCGATGATCATCGGCGAGACATTGCCGCCGCCGTTGCCGCGGACGTCGACGATCAGCGCCTGCTTGTCGAGCTGCGGATAGTAGCGGCGGACGAACTCATTGAGCCCCTCGGGTCCCATGTCGGGGATGTGGAGGTAGCCGACCTTGCCGCCGGTCTTCTGGGCAACGTAGTCGATGTTGTGCTGGACCCAGGCGTCGTAGTACAGCGGCGCCTCGTCGGCGATCGGGACGATGGTGACCTCGCGCGCCCCCGCGTCGACCGGCTGGTGGTTGACGCGGAGCACGACCTGCTGGCCGACGGTGCCGACCAGCGCGGAATACAGGTTGGCGAGGTCCTTCGTAGGATGGCCGTTGACGGCGAGGATGTAGTCGCCGGCCTTGACGTTGACGCCCAGCTCGGTGAGCGGCGAGCGGGTCTGGGACTGCCAGTTCTCGCCGGGGAGGATCCGGTCGATGCGGTAGGCGCGGCTGGCGGGATCGCGGGACACCTCGGCGCCGAGCAGGCCGGTGAGCACGCGGGGCGCCTGCAGGCGGTCGCCACCGCCGACGTAGGTGTGGCCGCTGTGGAGCTCGCTGATCATCTCGCCGAGGAGGTAGGTCAGGTCGTTGCGGGTGGCGACATACGGCACGAGCGCGCCGTACTTCGCGCGCTGGGCGGGCCAGTCGGTGCCGTTCATGTTTGGCGCGAAGAAGTAGTCACGCATCTGGCGCCAGCTCTCATTGAAGATCTGGGTCCACTCGGCGCGGTGGTCGACGACCATCTCGAGGCCGGCAAAATTGAGCTTGGCCTCCGGTTTGAGCTCGATCCGGCCGGTCGGCGCGTCAATGAGGGCGTAGTCGCGCCCGGCCCGGAGAAGCATCTTCTTCCCGTTGGCGCTGAGCTCGAAGTTCTCGAAGTGGCCGAGCTCGGTCTCCTTCTTGGCCTTGAGGTCATAGACGGCCAAGATGGAACGCGACTCGCGGCCGGCGCCGAAACCCTCGCCGCCGCCGCCGCCCGTGACCGGGCCGCCGGGGACGCGACGGTAATAGACCTTGTCGCCGACCATGCGGATCGAGCTGTAGTTGGAGGGCGTGACCGGGAGGCCGATGACGCGGTCCGCCAGCCCGTCGAGGTCGACCTTGACCACGACCGGCTTCCGGGCGTCGGCCTTGCCGTGACGCTCGCCCGGGGCGCCCTCGGGCTTGGCGCTGTCCGAATTCTCGGCTTTGTCACCCTTGTCGGCGTCGTCGGACGCGGCATTGACCTCGTCGCTCTTCGGGGCGAAGGGCGAGGGCGTGTCCTTGCTCAGCGCGACCAGGTAGACGCGCTCCATGTCGAGGTAGGCGTGATTCCACTCCGTGTCGGAGTAGATCGGCCGGTAGTCGCGCGCCGAGGCGAAGAGGAGCCACTTGCCGTTGTCGCTGAAGACGGGCCGCGAGGCGTCGTACCAGGTCTCGGTGACCGGCGTGGTCTGCTGCGTCGCGACGCTGTAGAGCATCACGCGCGCCATGGTGCCGCGCTCGCTGCGGACGTAGGTGATCCACCTCGAGTCGGGCGCCCAGTCATACTGCATGATCGGCGCGTCAGGGTTCTCGCCGACGGTGGTGACGGCCTTGGTCTCGACATCGACAAAGCGGAGACGCTGCTTGCGGTCGCCCCAGAGGAGTTTTTTCGAATCGGGGGACCACACGATCTGGAACGGGTAGGTGTCGTCCTTGAACGTCAGCTGGACGGGCGCGCCCTTGCCGTCCTGCGGCCGGACATAGATCTCGTACTCGCCGGAGGTGTCCGAGAGGTAGGCGATCCACTTGCCGTCGGGCGACCAGGTGGCGGCGCGTTCCTGCACGCCCTGGCTCTGTGTGAGATTGCGGGTCGGGCCCTCCTTGGCCGGGACGGTGAAGACGTCGCCGCGGGCGACGACGACCACGCGCTGGCCATCGGGCGCCGGCTGCACGCTGCTGATCCAGCGGGAGACATTCATGGCCGCCGGCCGCATCGCGGCGAAATCCTCGCGGATCGTGATCGGCACCGGCGCGGCCCGCTCGGTTGCAAGGTCGAGCTTCCAGATCTCGCCGGCCTGCTCGAAGACGATGGCGCCCTGGCCGAGGGACGGGAACTTCACGTCGTAGGTGTCGAAGTTCGTCAGCTGCCGGGTCTGCTTGGTCGCGAGGTCGTAGCAGAAGAGGTTGGCGCGCGGGGTCCGCTCGGACACGAAGTAGATCCGGCCGTTCGGCGCCCACATCGGGAAGAAATCCTGCGCCGGGTTGTTCGTGATGTTCTCGATCGCGCCAGACTTCAGGTCGTAGATCCAGACCTCATCGGCCATGCCGCCCCGGTACTGCTTCCAGGTCCGGAATTCGCGGAAGACGCGGTTGTAGGCGATCTTGGTGTCGTCGGGGGAGAACGAGACGAATCCGCCCTGCGGGACCGGCAGGCGGGCGGGGATGTCGCCGTCGAGCCCGACCGTGTCGAGTTCGCCGATGAACGGGTTGAACGAGCGCCACCGGGAGCGGAACACGACCTCGTTGGCGGTGTGTTTCCAGCCCATGACGATGTTGTTCGGGCCCATGCGGTCGGCGAGGTCGTCGCGGCTGAGCGTGGCCGAGGTGGTAAGGCGCTGGGGGACGCCGCCCTCGGCGGGCATGACGTAAACCTCGGTGTTGCCGTCGTACTGGGCCGTGAAGGCCAGGAGGCGGCCGTCGGCCGAAAACCGGGGGAAAATCGCATAGCCGGGACCATCGGTCAGACGGCGGGCGGTGCCGCCGGCGGCGCCGACGGTGTACAGCTGACCGGCGTACGAGAAGACGATCTGGCTTCCATTGGTTGCGGGGAAACGCAGGAGTTTTGAGGTGGACGGACTGCCGTCTGCGGCGAACAGCCATGAGGCAGCGACGGCCCAGCCGAGTGCCAGGCGACCGACGAGTGAACGGGTGAGTTTCATGGTGGAGGGTCAAGTGTTCGGGTTTCCCCGCCGATGCCAAACAAATTGGTCCCGCCATTCGTCGATTGGGCATTGTCGGCGGCGTCCGGATCACTCTAGCGTGCGAGCAAACATCCATGCACCCCTCATTACGAAAACTGTCCCTGACCCTAGGTCTGGCCCTGGCGACGGCTGCCGTCGTCCGCGCCAATACCCCCGCGACCCTCGCCGACTTCCAGGCGCTGGCCGAAAAATCGAACTGCACGCTCGTTCTCCCGCATTATCCGGTCACGCCCGCGGAACTCCGCGCCGTGGCCGATGCGGCGATGAAGGAGGCCGACACCGCGCTGGACGCCCTCGCGGCGCAGGACCACGCCAAGCTGACGTTCGCGAACACGTTCGCCGCCTATGACGCCATCACGGCGAAGGTCGGCGAGGTTAGCACGGTCGCCAGCACCGTGGCCGAGTCGAGCATGGACAAGGCCATGCGCGACACGGCGAACGACGTGGGCGTGAAGCTCGAGGAGTGGGGCGTCGCGCTCGATTACCGCGAGCCGCTCTACCGCACGCTGAAGGCCTACGCCGACACGAAGCCCACGCTCGACGCGGAGCAGCAGCGCCTGGTCGACCACCAGATGCGCGACTACCGCCGCGCCGGCCTGAGCCTCGCCCCCGCCCAGCGCGCGGAGGTCGAGCGGCTGCGCAAGGAGCTGGCCGCCGTCTCCACCGAGTTCGCGGTCAACATCAACGAGGCCCGCGCCCCGCTCGACTTCACCAAGGAGGAGCTCGCCGGCGTGCCGCAGAGCTTCCTCGACAGCCCCGGGGTCAAGCAGCCCGACGGCCGCTACCGCGTGATGGCGAACATCACCTGGCATGCCCAGGTGATCGGCGAGAACGCCGACAATGCCGACGTCCGCCGCAAAGTCCTCGTCGCCCGCTTCCACCTCGCGCAGGAGAAGAACGGTCCCGTGCTGAAGAAGCTCGTGGTGCTGCGCGCCGACATCGCCCATCTCCTGGGCTACAGCAACTGGGCGGACTACCGCACCGAGACGCGCATGGCCAAGACGGGCGCGACGGCGGTGAAGTTCGAGGAGGACCTCGTGGCGGGCCTGCAGCCGAAATTCGATGCCGAAATGGCCGAGCTCCGCGACCTCAAGGTCAAGCAGACGGGCGACGCGCAGGCGAAGCTCGAGCTGAGCGACATCCCCTACTACACGAACAAGCTGAAGAAGGAGAAGTTCGCCGTCGATGCGGAGAAGCTCCGCGTGTACTTCCCGTACCAGAAGACCCTCGAGGGCATGTTCGCGATCTACCAGAAGATCTTCGGCCTGAAGTTCACCGCCATCGCGCCGCCGTACGTCTGGGCGCCCGGCGTGCAGCTCTACGTGGTGCAGGACTCCGCCACCGGCACCCCGATGGGCGCCTTCTACCTCGACATGTTCCCGCGCGAGGGGAAGTTCAACCACTTCGCCTGCTTCACCCAGAAGAGCGGCGGGCTGATGGCCGACGGCCGCTACGACCTCCCGGTCGCCGCGCTGCTCTGCAACTTCCCGGCCCCGACCGCCGACGCCCCGTCGCTGCTCAAGCACGGCGACGTGGAGACGCTCTTCCACGAGTTCGGCCACGTCATGCACCACATGATGAGTCGCTCGCGCTTTGTCGCGCAGGGCAGCTTTGCGGTGCCGCGCGACTTCGTCGAGGCCCCGTCGCAGATGCTTGAGAGCTGGGTGTGGGACAAGACGGTCCTCGACACCTTCGCGGCCGACTACCGCGACCCGAGCAAGAAGATCCCGGCCGAGACGATCGCCTCCCTGATTGCGGCCCGCCAGGCCACGGACGGCTATTTCAACCGCCGCCAGCTCGCGATCGGCCTGCTGGACCTCTCGCTGCACACCCTGACGCCGGAACAGGCCCGCAACATCGATGTGATGGGCCTGACCAACGACGTCACCGCGCGCGTCTCCGTGGCGCCGCCCGCGGGCACCTTCTGGGCCGCCTACATCGGCCACCTCGCGGGCTATGATGCCGGCTATTACGGCTACCTCTGGGCGAAGGTCATGGCGGTTGACATGGCCAGCGTGTTCAAGGCGGCGCCGGGCGGCTTCCTCGACGAGACCGTCGGCCGCCGCCTGCGCGACGAGGTCTACGGCAAGGGCAACACCCGCGACGTCGGCGACTCGGTCGAGGCCTTCCTCGGCCGCAAGCGCTCGATGAAGCCCTTCCTCGACTACGTTGGCATCAAGTAAGCCGCGTTGACCAGGATTTCGGCGGGCGGGGTCGAAAGACCCCGCCCTTTTTTTTGGGGGGCCGTACGAACGCCGAACATCGGACGCCGAACGCCGGACATCGTAGTTCTTGGCTAAAAAGGGAGAAACGACGAGAACACCCCATTGCCACCTTCTTCACCCGGGTGGTGCCCAGCGCCGCACTCTCCCTCGGCGTTCGGCGTTGGGCGTCCGATGTTCGGCGTTCGCCTGGATCCAGAAAGCCAGCCGCCAAATCTTGAGCGTTGAGCGTTCTTCCTTGTCCCGCCACCTTCCGTCCATGCCCCAGCCCCGCGACCCGCGTGTCGACGCCTACATCGCCCGCTCCGCTCCGTTCGCCCGTCCCATCCTTCGCCGTCTCCGCCGGCTGGTGCACCGGGGCTGTCCGGCGGCCACCGAGGACATCAAGTGGGGCATGCCCGCCTTTCTGCACCACGGCATCCTGTGTGGCATGGCCGGGTTCAAGGCTCACGCGGCGTTTTGGTTCCGGCAGGAGGCCATGGCGAAGGTCATCGGCCGGGACGGCGCCCGCGCCGACGACGCGATGGGCAACCTTGGGCGGCTGACTGGCCTGGCCGATCTGCCACCGGATGCGCGCCTGATGCGCTACATCCGGGAGGCCGCGCGCCTCAACGCCGCCGGGCCCGCCACGCCGTCGCCCGCGCGACGCCGTCCGGTGCCGAAGGTGCCGGCAGACCTGCAGGCCGGATTCCGCCGCGACCGCCGCGCGGCCGCCACCTTTGCGGCGCTGGCACCCTCGCACCGCCGCGAGTACCTTGAATGGATCCTGGAGGCGAAGCGCCCGGAGACCCGCACCCGCCGTGTCGCGACCACCCTCGAGTGGCTCGCCGCCGGCAGGAAGCGCAACTGGAAATACGAACGCTGCTGATTCCCGGGCGGCGGGCGTTGAAAGACGGCGGTTGAAGGTTGAAAGCCGTCGAGCCGCTGGGCCGTCCGACATTCAACTTCCAACTGAATGCCTTCAACTGCGCGGCGCGGCGCCGCGGCTCACGCCGCGTGCAGCTCCGGGAAGTACAGCGGCGCGCTGAGCGCGAGGCCGTCGCCGACGCTGGTGAACTCCCCGCCGTCGCGCAGCCGCTCGGCGCCGAAGCGCCGGACCAGTTCGCCGCGCAGGCTGCGCAGCAGGGACGTGCCGCCGGTGAGGAACACGGTCTCAATGCTGGCGGGATCGATCCGCGCATCGGCGAGGAACCGGTCGAGGTAGCTGATGATCTCCCCGGTCAGCGCGGCCGTGTTGTGGTTGAATTCGGCGAGCGTGAGGCGCTGGTCGATCGGGATACGCGGATGGGTGAAACGCAGCGGGGCCTCGTCCTCCGTGGTCAGCGCGATCTTGGCGCCCTCGATCATCTGGAAGATGGCGAAGCCCTGGTTGTCCTTCACGAGCGCCTCGAGCCGGTCGAAGGCCGCCGGGTCGGTCGACAGGCGCGCGAGCCGCCAGATGAGGTCGAGCTTCGGGGCGTTGCGCAGGAACACGATCTGGTCCCACTGGCAGATCTGGCGGTGCAGCGTGTCGGGCACCTCGACCTGCCGGCCCCAGCTCTCGTAGGTGGCGCCGCGGCCGAAGTGCGGCGTGAGCTTGTGCCACATCGTGGCCGAGTCGTACCGGTTGCCTGCGACCGGCAGGCCGCCGGTGGCCAGGATGTCACCCGCGCGGTCGACGAGCCCCTGACGGGCGGGATTCAGCTGGACCACACTGAAGTCGGAGGTGCCGCCGCCGAAGTCGCCGACCAGCACGCGCTCCGGCCGGGCAATGCGCGACTCGTACGCGAACGCCGCCGCGATCGGCTCGTACTGGAAGCGGATCTCCTCGAAACCCGCGAGCTGCGCGGCCCGGGCGAGCCGCGCCTGGGCCAGCGCATCCTCCTCCGGCACCGGCGAGAACACCGCCGGCCGGCCCATCACGACCCGCTTCACGTCCTGCCCGGTCACGAGGTCCGCCTTGGCCTTCAGGTGGCGCAGGAAAAACGCGATCAGGTCCTCCAGCTGGAACACCTGGTTGTTCACCACGGTTTCGGTGAAGGTGCGGTTGGGCAGGATCGTCTTGATCGCCTGGAAGAACCGGCCGCGCATCTGGTCCTCCACATAGCGCCGCTTGGCCGCGTCACCGATCAGCGGGGGCTCGCGGCGCAGCTGATAGGGGAAATACATGAACGAGGACTCGACCCCGGCGATGTGCGGGTCGCGCACGAGCCGCCGCCGGTCCACGTCCCAGATCGTGACCGAGGAGTTGCTGGTGCCGAAATCGATGCCGTAGATGTACCGCGCGGGGGAGGGAGAAGGGCGCATGGAGAAGGGAGAAGCGAAGGCTCCGCCCCGGGGAAACGCGGGCGGTGGACGGGGGTGGCAACAGGCGGCGCGGTGCGCCCCTGGTAAACGAGGGGCGGGCAAGCCACCAAACCCAAGGGCGGCGTGCAAGGCGCAACCGATTTCCGCGGAGATTCTAAGCCGGCCTGCAGGATTGAGTTTTGCGAGCGGCCCAAATAAAAGGGAGGGTGCGGGTCGCTATTACGTCACGACGGGGACGACCACAGACGAACGTCGAACGTCGGACGCCGAACGTCCAACGCCGAAGGAGAGTGCGGCGCTGGGCGCCATCCGGGGGTGAGGAGATACCGTTACAGCACCAATCCCCCCAAAAAAAAGCGCTAGCCGAACTTCGAAGTTCGGCGTTCGGCGTCCGAGGTTCGGCGTTCGTCTTCGCCTTCTCGTAATCAGACGCTCTCGAGCAGCTTGTACAACCGTGCGACCATCGGCGTCGCGTCGTCGAGCAGGCCGGCGGAGATGAGCGCGTTGTCGAGGATCTGCTCGGCCACGAGCTTGGCCCGGTCGGGTGCGGCGGTGTGGGTCTCGAACAGGCGCTTCATGACGGCGGCGCGGAGATTGATCTCGAGGTTGACCCGGAGCGGCGAGTCGGCGCCGTCCTTGTTCATCGCCTTCATCATGCGGCGCATGTGCGGCGACATGAACTTGTCGGCGTTGAGCGCAAGGGCGGGGGAGTCGACGAGGCGGTCGCTGACCTTCACCTCGGCGACGCGCTCGCCCAGCGTCTCCTTCAGCCACTTTGTCAACGTCTTGGCGTCGGCTTCACTGAGCGCGCCCTCGGGCTGCGGGATGTCCTTGAGCTTCACGTCGGCATGGTCGGCCGCGGTGAGCTTCTTGCCGTCGAACTCGCGGACGTGGTTCATCACGTACTCGTCGACGGCCTCGTAGCAGAACAGCACCTCGAGATTGCGGGCCTTGAAACCCTCGAGGTACGGGCCGGACTCGATGGCGGCGCGGTTCGGGCCGACGAGGTAATAGATCTCCTTCTGGTCGGCGCCGAGGCGCGAGACGTAGTCGGCCAGGCTTGTGGTCTTGCCCTTCTCGGTGAGGGACGACTCGAAGCGAAGCAGCTTCGTGAGCTGGTCCTTGTGGGTGAAATCCATCGCCGCGCCCTCCTTCAGGTACAGGCCGAACTCCGCGTAGAACTCGTGGTAGGCGTCGGGACGCTGCTTGGCCTCCTCCTCGAGGAACTTGAGGAAGCGCTTCGTGATGACCTTGTTCAGTTTCTCGACGAGCGAGCGGTCCTGCATCGTCTCGCGCGAGATGTTCAGCGGGAGGTCCTCGCTGTCCACCACGCCCTTGAGGAAGCGCAGCCACTCGGGCAGCAGGTCCTTCGGCCGGGCGTCGATCATGACCTTCCGGCAGTAGAGCGCGACGCTCGGCTCGGAGCGCGCGAAGCCGAACTTCTCGGTGTTGTCCTTCGGCACGAACAGCAGGGCGTTGATCGCGAGCGGGGCGTCGGCCGAGAAGTGCAGGCGGAGCCGCGGCTCGTCGAAGGCGTGGCCGATGAACTTGTAGAACTCGGTGTACTCCTCCTCCTTGATCTCGTGCTTGGAGCGGAGCCAGAGGGCCTGGATGGTGTTGACGCGCTTGGCGTTGAGGTTGATCGGGAACGAGACGAACGCGCTGTAGCGCTCGAGGATCGCCTTCACCTTGAAGTCGGTCGCGTAATCCGAGCAGTCGTCCTTGAGCTCGATGACGATCTTCGAGCCGCGGGTCTGGTCCGCGACCTCCTCGATCTCGTAGCTGCCGGATCCGTCGCTGGTCCAGACGTGCGCCGGCTCGTCGGGCCGCCACGAGCGGGAGTAGACCCGGACGCGCTTGGCGACCATGAACGCGGAGTAGAAGCCGACGCCAAACTGGCCGATGAGGTTGGCGTTCTTGGCGCCGCCTTCGCCGAGGGACTTGAGGAACTGCTTCGAGCCGGAATGGGCGATTGTGCCGAGATTCTCGATCAGTTCGGCCCGGGTCATGCCAATGCCGGAGTCCTGGATCGTGATGGTCTTGGCCTTGTCGTCGGTGGTGACATTGACCTCGAGCTCCAGCTTCTCGTCGGCGATGTGCTTCTCGGTCAGCTGCGTGTGACGGAGCTTCTCAAGGGCGTCGGAGGCGTTGGAAACGAGCTCCCGGATGAAGATCTCCTTCTCCGTGTAGAGGGAGTGGATGACGATATCGAGCAGTTGCTTGATCTCGGCCTGGAACTCGAACTTTTGCGGTGTGGAGGTGGACATGGTTGGAAGCGGGTGAAGTTGAAAGGTGAGGGTTGAAAGATGAAAGGTCGGTTAGTTTATCGGCCTGTTAAAAAATGCAAGAGGGCGTGTTGGGGCCACGAAGGGCACAAAGGGCACCAAGCCCAAGCCGAGTATGGACTTCGCGATCTTCGCGTGCTTGGCGGTAAAACGGGCTGGCAGCAGATGCTGGTTAACCGCGAAGACCGCCACGGCCGCGAAGGCCAAGGCCTGGTCTTGGTGGGCTTCGTGCCCTTCGTGGTTCCAATCCCCCGCTCAGCCGCCGAGGTAGGTTGCCTTGAGCTGGGGGTCGGCGCGGAGCTGCTTGCTGTCGCCCTGCATGACGATCCGGCCGGTTTCCAGGACATAGGCGCGGCGGCTCACCTCCAGGGCGAGGTTGGCGTTCTGCTCGACCAGCAGGATGGTGATGCCGTGCTCCCGGTTGATCTCCACGATCTTCTCGAAAATCGTGCTGATGAGCCGCGGGGCGATGCCGAGCGACGGCTCGTCCAGCATCAGGAACTTCGGGCTGCCCATCAGCGCGCGGCCGATCGCGAGCATCTGCTGCTCGCCGCCCGACAGCGTCCCGGCCATCTGCTTCAGGCGTTCCTTCAGCCGGGGAAAAACGCTGAAGACGTAGTCCCGGTTGCGGGCGACCGCGGCCGCGTCGCGGAGCAGGTAGGCGCCCATCGCGAGGTTCTCGTCGACGGAAAGGTTGGAGAAGATCATCCGGCCCTCCGGCACATGGCACAGTCCGCGGGCGACGATCCGGTGGGCGGGCACGCGGGTCAGGTCCTCGCCCTCGAACTCGATCCGCCCGGCCTGCGGCCGGAGCAGTCCCGAGATCGTGCGCAGCGTCGTGGTCTTCCCCGCGCCGTTGCCGCCGATCAGGGTCACGATCGCGCCCTGCTCGATCTCGAACGAGACGCCCCCGAGCGCCGCGATGGCGCCGTAGCTGACGGTGAGGTCGGAAACCTTTAGCATTGCGGATCGCGGATTGCGGATTGCGGATTCGCGCCGGAAGGCGCGGTGCCTGGCAGGAACAGGAATTTCGCGGGGGCGCAAGCGACCGATGCCAGTGATAATTTCACGTCTGAAAGAATCCGCGATTCGCGATCCGCAATCCGCAATGGCATCAGTGGTGCGCCAGGCTGTTGGTGTGGTCCTCGCCGAGGTAGGCCTCGATGACCTTCGGGTCGGACTGGATCGCGGCCGGGGAGCCCTCGGCGATCTTCACGCCGTAGTCGAGGACGGCGATGCGCTGGCAGACGCCCATGACCACCTTCATCGAGTGCTCGACAAGGAGGATCGAGAGGCGGAACTCGCGCTGGATGTGCTGGATCAGGCGGACGAGCTCGACCTTCTCGGTCGGGTTCATGCCCGCCGCGGGCTCGTCGAGCAGGAGGAGCCGCGGCTGCGTGGCCAGCCCGCGCACGATCTCGAGGCGGCGCTGCTCGCCATAGGGCAGGCTCTTCGCCGGCGCGTCCCGGAACCGCCGCAGGTTGAACAGCTCGAGCAGTTCCTCCGCCCGGCGCGTGATCGCCGCCTCGTCCGCGCGGAACGCGCCCAGGCGGACCAGCGTCTGGAGGGGTCCCGTGGCGCGGTGGAGGTTGCAGGCCACCCGGACGTTGTCGAAGACCGAGAGGCTGCCGAAGAGCCGGATGTTCTGGAACGTGCGGGCGATCCCGCCGGCGACGATCTCGTTCACCGCCAGGCCGGCCAGGTTGCGGCCGCGGAAGGTCACGGCGCCCTCGGTCGGCTGGTAGACGCCGGTGATGAGGTTGAACACCGTGGTCTTGCCGGCGCCGTTCGGGCCGATCAGGCCGCAGAGCTCGCCCTCGTTCACGGTGAAATCCACGCCGTTGACCGCGGTGAGGCCGCCGAAGCGGATGGTCACCTGGTCGAGCTGGAGGAGCGGGGGCGGCATCGGGACGTCACGCCTTCCGGCGGGAGAGGTGGAAATTGAAGAGCCCCTGCGGCCGGGCGAGCATGAGCACGATCAGCAGGAACGAATAGATGACCATGCGGTACTCGGCGACCGGCCGGAGCACCTCCGGCAGGAGCGTGAGCAGCACGGCCGCGAGGATGACCCCGAGCGTGTTGCCCATCCCGCCGAGGATCACCATCACGACGATCTCGATCGACTTGGTGAAGTCGAAGCCGGTCGGGGTGATCGTCAGCTTGAAGTGCCCGTACAACCCGCCCGCGATGCCGGCGAAGAAGGCGCCGACCACGAAGGCCACGATCTTGTAGCGGGTGGTGTTGAGGCCGACCGCCTCCGACGCGATCTCGTCGTCGTGCGTCGCGAGGAAGCCCCGGCCGTAGGTCGAATGCACGAGGCACGTCACGACGAACACCGTGAGCGCGACGAAGGTGAGCACCCAGAAGATGGTGGTGTAGGGCGGGATGCCGTTGAGCCCCAGGGCGCCGCCGAGCGGCTCGACGTTCTGGAAGACGACGCGGATGATCTCGCCGAAGCCGAGCGTGACCAGCGCGAGATAGTCGCCCCTGAGGCGGAGGGAGGGGACGCCGACGAGCAGGCCGGCGAACGCCGCGGACAATCCGCCGGCGAGCAGGGCGGCGAGGAACAGGGCGCCCTGCTGGAACGCCGTGCCGCCGTCGTCGCCGAGCAGGCGCGGCCCGAGCAGCATCGAGACCGCGGCGGAGAGATAGGCGCCCACCGACATGAACCCGGCGTGGCCGAGGGAGAACTGCCCGGTGTGGCCGTTCACCAGGTTGAGCGAGACGGCGAGGATGACATTGATGCCGATGCCCGTCAGCACATCGAGATAGTAGGGGTCGATCGAATCGGACCAGTGCTGGAGCCCGTAGGCCGCGAGCAGGGCGGCGAGGAGCGCGAGGTGCGGCTTCGGCATGGCGCGTCAGACCTTCTCGATGGTGAACCGGCCCAGCAGGCCGGCCGGGCGGAACAGCAGGATGATGATCAGGACCGCGAAACCGATCGCGTCCTTGTAGGTCGACCACTGGCTGCCGTTCACGAACGTCTCCGTCGTGCCCAGCAGCAGGCCGCCGAGCGCCGCGCCCGGGATGTTGCCGATGCCGCCGAGGATGGCGGCGACGAAGGCCTTCAGCCCCGGCATCAGGCCCATCAGCGGGTCGACGGACGGGTAGTTGAGCGCGTAGAGGATGCCGCCCGCCGCGGCGAGGGCGGAGCCCAGACCGAAGGTGAAGGAGATGACGACGTCGTTGTTCACGCCCATGAGGACGGCGGCGCGGGGATTGAGCGAGACCGCACGCATGGCGGTGCCGATCTTGGTGCGGTGGACGATCAGCTGGAGGACGACCATCAGGACCACCGAGACGAGGATGACGATCAGCTGGTTGCTCCCCAGCACGAGGCCGCCGACGTGGAACGTGCGGACGGGGAAGATCGCGGGGAAGTTGCGCGGCGCGGCGCCGAAGAAGACCTGGCCGCTGTACTCGAGCAGGAGCGAGACGCCGATGGCGGTGATCAGGACATTGAGGGTCGGCGCGCCGCGCAGGGGGCGATAGGCGAGCCGCTCGATCGTCATGCCCAGCAGCGCGCAGCCCGCCATGGCGCCGGCGAGCACGGCGAGGCCGCCCCAGAGCGTGCCCGCGGGCACGAGCCGGCCGAGGTAGTAGCCGAGGAACGCCCCGACCATGAACACGTCGGAATGGGCGAAGTTGATGAACCGCAGCACGCCATAGACCATGGTGTACCCGAGCGCGATCAGCGCATAAATCGCCCCGAGCGACAGGCCGTTCAGCAACTGTTGGAAAAATTCGACCACTCGGCGGAGTTGAAAGTTGAAGGTTGAAAGTACTCAGGACCGTGCGCGCTCCAGCGAGGAGCGCAACCCGGTCAGCATCCGGAGTATTTCAAGTGAGGAGGCGTATATCTGCGAGTACTCGCTGGTCGTGAGCAAGCCTTGGTTCCGGGCAATCTTGGTCTGGGACACCAGCTCGAAGAGCGAACCCGCGGCAATCTCCACATACCGCGAGTAATCAACCCGGGAGTGCCGCGAAGCGCCCTCGGCGATGTTCGAGCTGATCGATACGGCGGCGCGACGCATCTGGCTGGAAAGCCCAAATCGCTCTTCGGGCGGGAACGAGCGGGTGTTTCGGTAAACCAGATCCGCAAGCGAGACACTCTTTTGCCACACCAGGAGCTTCTCGAAATTGAACATCCCGCCGCTGACCGAGGCCTTTCAACCGTCAGCTTTCAACCTTCAACACCCTCACCTTTAGGGCAGGACGGCTTCGACGAATTCCACTTTGCCGCCTTTGACGGTGACGATGATCGCGGGCTTCGACGGGTTGCGCTGCGCGTCGATCGTTGTCCGGCCGGTGACGCCGGGAAAATCCTTCGTCGCGGCCAGGGCGGCGCGCACGGCGGGGCCTTCAGTCGTGCCGGCCCGGGTCATCGCGTCGGCCAGCAGCATCATCGCATCATAGCCGAGCGCGGCCACCGCGTCGGGCGTCTCGCCGTCATAGCGTTCCCGGTAGCGGCGAATGAAGCCCTGCACTTCGGGCGCGGGGGACTCGGCCGAATAGTGCGTGGAGTAGTACGTGCCCTCCACGGCCGCGCCCCCGAGCTCGATCAGCTGCGGCGCCTCCCAGCCGTCACCGCCGATGATCGGGAGGTCCAGCCCCAGCGTCCGGGCCTGCTGGCAGATGAGCGCCGCCTCGGTGTAGTAGCCGGTGGCAGCGATCACGTCGGGCTTGAGCGTGCGGATCGCCGTGAGCTGCGCGCGGAAATCCTTGTCGCCCTCCGCGTACTTCTGCTCCGCCACGATTACCCCGCCATCGGCGGTGAAGCGCTCGCGGAACACCCCTGAGAGGCCGACGCTGTACGGCGCGGTCGCGGACGTCAGCAGGGCGACGCGCTGGGCGTGGAGCGTCGTGCGGGCGAACTTGGCAAGCACGGCGCCCTGGAACGGGTCGATGAAGCAGACCCGGAAGATGTAGGTGCCCATCGCCGTCACCTTCGGAGAGGTCGACGACAGCGCGATCATCGGGACGTGGGCCGCCTGGCAGATCGGCGCGGCCTCGAGCGAGTTGCTCGAGGCGTTCGCGCCGAGCACCGCGACCACCTTGTCGCGGGCGATCAGCTTCTTCACCGCGGTGGCCGACTCGCCGGCCTTCGACTGGATGTCCTCGACGATATAGTCGACCGGGCGCCCCAGCACCCCGCCGCGGGCGTTGAGCTCTGCGACGGCCAGCTCGATGCCCTTCCGCCCCGCCACGCCGAACGAGGCCTCCTTGCCGGTGAGCGAGGCGAAATGCCCGACGCGGATCGGCTCGGGCGGGTCGGCCCGCAGGAGGAGGCCAAGGAGCAGGAAGGCGCCGGCGGCGCGCAGGAGCGGGCGGGAGGTCACGGGGCGACGGACTCGACGAAGTGGAAGCGGCCGTCCTGGATCGCGATGACCACGGCGGTCTTGGAGGCGTTGCGGTGGGAATCGATGGTCGTGCGGCCCGTGATGCCGTCGTAGTTCCGGGTGGCCGCAATCGCGTCGCGGAGCTTGGCGGGCTCGGTCGTGCCGGCGCGGCGGAGGGCGTCGGCGAGGATCATGGCCGAGTCATAACCGAGCGCGGCCATGGCGTCCGGCGTCTCGTTGGCGAAACGGACCCGGAAGCGCTTCACGAAGCCCCGCACGGCGGGCGAGGGGTCCTCGGACGAGTAGTGGGTCGAGAAATAGGTGCCCTCCATCGCCGGGCCGCCGATCTCGATCAGCTGCGGCGCCTCCCAGCCGTCGCCGCCGAAGAGCGGGCAGGTCAGGCCGAGCTCGCGGGCCTGGCGCGCGATGAGGGCGGCCTCGGTGTAGTAGCCCGGGACAAAGATGCCGTCGACCCCGGCGGCCTTGATCGAGGTGAGCTGCGCCTTGAAGTCCTTGTCGCCCTCCGTGAACTTCAGGTCGGCGACGATCGCGCCGCCCTGCGCGGCGAAGGCTTCGCGGAAGTACTTCGCGAGGTCGACGCTGTAGGGGAGGGCGACCGACGAAAGCACGGCGACGCGCTGGAGCTTGAGGTGCTGCCGGGCGAACTTGGCCATCACGCCGCCCTGGAACGGATCAATGAAGCAGGTGCGGAAGATGTAGTTGCCCTTCTCGGTGATGCTCTTGTTGGTCGAGGACGGGGTGATGAGCGGGACCCTGGCGTGCTGCGCGATCGGCGCGGCCTCGAGCGTGCGGCCGGAGGCGACCTCGCCGAGGAGGGCGACCACCTTGTCGCGGGAGATCAGTTTCTTGGCGATGGTGGCGGACTCGCCCTGCTTGGACTGGTTGTCCTCGGTGATGAGCTCGAGCTTGCGTCCGAGCACGCCCCCGGCGGCGTTGATCTCCTCGATGGCGAGCAGGGTGCCCTTGTGGGACGACTGCCCAAAGGCGGCCTCCTTGCCGGTGAGGGAGGCAAACTCGCCGACCTTGATGGGGCCGGCGGCGTCGTCGGCCGCGTGGACGGCGGAGGCCACGAGGGTCGCGAGGCCGAGAGAACGGAGGAATTTGGTCATGGGGTGAGGTTCAGCGGGCAGGAAGGGAAGGACAGGCGGATGAGGTTTTCAACCTATGAATGGACCCGGGAAAGCGGGCGAGGTGCCACGGGGGGAAGGCGAATGCGAACGCCGAACCTCGGTCGCCCATTGCCCGACGCCGAAGGGAACGCTCAAACTTTGACGCTCAATGCTCGAGGATCGGGTTCGCGGCTGGTTGGCGAGTGTCACCCAATGCGTGACGTCTCGCGTGGGCCGGCGACTTGAGCGCCGGGCGTTGAACGTCAAACGTCGGGCGTTCGTCCCGCCATCGGTCCTATCGACCTAGCATTTAATGTTCGGCGTCCGAAATCCGATGGCCGGTGTTCGTCCGGGTCTTCGAATCATTGGGTTTTGCTTTTGGCTCGCGGGCGGCTTTGCTCGCGCCGGTGAACACCTTTGACCGCCACCTGTTGCGTGAGTGGCTTTCGATCCTCGGCCTGGTGCTGGGAGCGACGATCGGGCTGCTGCTCGTCCAGGTCATGTACGACGACTTCCGCTCGCTGCGCGAACTGGGTGCCCGGGGGCTCGACATGTGGATGTATTTCTTCGTCACGATGCCGAGCTTCCTGGCGGTGGTGCTCCCGCTCGCGATTCTGCTCTCGTTGCTGTTCGTGCTGGGCAAGCTGCACCGCGCGAACGAATTCACCGCCCTCCGCGCCGCCGGCGTGAGCCTGCTCCGCATCACCGCGCCCGTGTGGCTGGTCGGTGTCGCCGCGTGCGGCGCATCGTGGTGGCTCAACTCCACCGTCGTGCCGTGGTCGGTCGAGACCTCCCGGGAGCTGCGCGAGAGCCTGACGTACCGCAAGCAGTCCGCCACCCTGTCGGCCGACCGCGTCGGGGCGATCGACAGCGTGGCCTTCGACAACCCCCGCACGCGCCGGGTCTGGTTCTTCAACCGCTACAGCACCTTTCTCCAGCGCGGCTACGGGGTGACGGTCTCCGAGCTCGACGGCCAGCGCCGCGAGCAGGCGCGAATCATCGCGGCGGAAGGGGCGTTCGATCCGAAGCTCGGCGGCTGGATTTTCCGGCAGGGGCGCGTGCTCACCTTCAATCCCGACACCGGCGAGCTCCAGGATGCCCGGCCGTTCGACGTGGAGCAGCGCCCAGCCTACCACGAGGACCCGAAGCTGATGCTGCTCATCGACCGCCGCCCGGTGGATCTCTCGTTTTCCGAGTTGCACCGGCTGATCGACTACCTGCAGGCCGAGAACCCGGTGAAGGCCACCCCCTACGCCGTCCGGTATTTCAGCCTGATCGCCGACACGCTCGGTCCGCTGGTGGTGATCGCGATCGCCATCCCGTTCGCCGTGTCGGGCGTCCGGGTGAATCCTGCCGTCGGGGTCTCGAAGTCCTTCGGGTTGTTCTTCCTCTACTACATCCTTGCGAACATCGCGTCGTCGCTCGCGACGAAGCAGCTGATCGATCCGCTGCTCGCCGCGTGGCTCCCGAACCTCGGCATGACAGCCCTCGCGATCTGGCTCTTTGCCAAGCTCCGCTGAGGGAAAGCCGTCAGAATTCGGCTCTCAACTCTCGGCTTGGTCCAGCGCGGGAAATGCTGCCAGCTGACGGCTGATCGTCATTGAACGTGTGCTGACGGCTCTAGCCGAATGGACTCCGCCCTCAGCTCCGCAGATACGACGCCCCATTCACGTCGAGGATTGCGCCGGTCATCGTCTCCGGAGCGTCGAGGGCGCAATAGGCGACGACATTCGCGACCTCGTCGGCCGTGGCGACCCGTCCGAGGGGGTGCTGTGCAGCGATCTCCGCGGCCCGCGGGCCCTCGAGATGGTCTGCCGCCATGTCGGTCCCGACCCAGCCGGGCGCGACCGCGAACACGGCGATGTGGTGCGGCGCGAGGGCGCGGGCGAGGGACTGGCTTAGGGAATTGAGCCCGGCCTTGCTGGCGCCGTAGGCCGGGGCGTCGGGCTCGCCGCGAAAGGCGCCGCGGGAGGAGAGGTTCACGATCCGGCCGCCGCCGGCCGGCGCGAGATGGCGGGCGGCGAGCAGGCAGAGGTCGGCGGGTGCCATCAGGTTGGTGGTCAGGGTGCGCTGCCATTCCGCCTGCCACGCGTCGAGCGG